>JAJCZR010000025.1 GCA_029262295.1 Deltaproteobacteria bacterium
ATTTATTTCGAGAAATGGTTAAAATTATTTAGGGCAAAAGAAATGAAAAATGAGAAGAATCTTATATATTACAACTACATTTTTTATCACATTTTTAGTAATAGTTCCTCTTACGAGCTCTAGCATTGAGGATGGGTTTCCCTCATCAAATATTATTGGGAAAGACACAAACTATACGGTCAAAAAAGGCGATAGCTTAAAAAAGATCGCATCAAGGTTTGATATCACTGCTGAAGAACTTGTAAAGACTAATAAGCTTAGAAATGCGAATGTAATAAATCCCGGCCAAAAACTTAGGATATCAACCAAAACTATTGTCCCAAAAAAAATCGACAAAGGCCTTATAATAAACCTTCCTGAATATAAAATCTATCATTTTGAATTTGGAAGGTTGTTTAATACTTATGATATAGCAATCGGAAAAAAAAACTGGAGAACCCCCAGAGGAAAATTTGAGATTGCAAATAAAACATTAAATCCCACATGGCGGGTGCCGCCCGGCATGGCAAGAAAGCTTAAAATAAAAAAAAGTTCAGTCCCACCGGGGCCATCTAACCCCCTTGGGAAATACTGGATTGGGCTTAGCCTGCCTCATATTGGCATTCATAGCACAAATAAGCCTCGTTCCATTGGAAAGGCAAAAAGTCATGGTTGTATGAGAATGGAATCCGATAAAGCAAAAAAACTTTTTAATGATGTTAATGTTGGCACTCCTGGTGAGATAATTTATCAACCTGTAAAAATTGCACAAAGTGATGGAAGTATTTTCTTGGAAGTACATCATGATATTTATGGTCTTTTTCCCAACATTTACTCACATGCCCTAAGTTTATTGAGTAAAGAAGGCCTTAAAAACAAAGTGGACATTGAAGTTGTAAAAAAGGCTGTAGAGGAAAAAAGAGGCTCCCCTGTAAAAATTGGGCATAATTATGTTAACACGGGTTATACCAAATTTGATTTTATCGATGAAAAAGTCGAATACGTTAAACAAAAAGCCAAAAGTTATATAGAAACCAAAAAAAAATCCAAAAGTACTCAAAAAGAAAGTTCGCCTATTTGGGGCTCGTCCTACTCAGTAGAAAAAAATTAGATTTTGCCTCTTTTACCAATATAATTAGCTTATGACATTACTCTCTAAGAAAAACATCGTATTGGGAATAACTGGCGGAATTGCAGCATATAAATCCTGTGAGCTAACCAGAAGCCTTATAAAAGAAGAAGCTAACGTACAAGTGGTTATGACCAGAAATGCTTCAAGGTTTGTTACACCCCTCACCCTTCAAACCCTTTCAAATAATAAAGTTGTATCAGACATGTTTGATCTTACAACTGAGTCAGAAATTGGACATATAAAAATAGCGGACAATGCTGATTTAATTGTTGTTGCACCTGCCACAGCTTCATTTATCGGGAAAATCGCATCCGGGATTGCCGATAGCCTTCTGGCAACTATCATTCTTGCAACAAGAGCCCCGATCATTATTTGCCCTGCAATGAATGTAAATATGTATTCAAACAGTATTGTGAAAGAAAACATAAATAAACTGAAAGACCATGGTTTTATAATAATGCAGCCAGGAGAAGGAAACCTTGCATGCGGTTGGGAAGGAAAAGGAAGGCTACCTGAAACTGAAAAGATCATTTCTGAAATAAAAAAAGCCCTTACTAAACAGGATTTTAAAAACAAAAAAATACTTGTAACTGCAGGGCCAACAAGAGAACATATTGATCCCACAAGATTTATATCAAACCCTTCTTCAGGAAAAATGGGCTATGAAATTGCAAAAGCAGCATGGTTAAGAGGCGCTATCACAACTTTAATTTCTGGCCAAACCACACTTGAGCTCCCATATGGGGTTAATATTGTAAGGGTTCGGAGTGCAGAGCAGATGTTTCAAAAAGTTCACTGTAATTTAAAAGAGGCCGACATTATTATTAAAGCTGCTGCAGTATGTGACTACAAACCAATTAAGAAATCAAAACAAAAAATCAAAAAATCTGAGAATGATTTTACACTTAAACTAGAACGCACTGAGGATATTTTAAAATCAATTGGTGCAAAGAAAACAAATCAAATAGTAGTTGGATTTGCTGCTGAAACTGACAATATTGTTGAAGGCGCCTTAAAAAAAATCAAAGATAAAAATCTCGATCTTATTGTAGCAAATGATATTACTAAAGAAGGGGCAGGATTTGAAAGTGATACAAACATTGCCTGCCTTATAGACAGAAATGAAAATGTTGAAGAACTGCCAATTATGACAAAACTTGATCTTGCAAATAAAATTTTGGATAAAATAGCTGAACTGAGTAATTAAGTTCCAAGAGTTTGAAGTATTACACTTATTTTTTTATCAATCTCGTCTGTGGAAGATCCTTTAAGGATGTATCCCGCAGCACCATTATCAAGACAAATTTTAATATCGTTAATATCAGATACACCTGTGATCATAATTACAGGAATAGATTTATACCGGGGGCTTTGTTTTAAAAATTTCAGGAACTCTTTACCATTAAGCCCAGGCATCATAATATCCAAAAGAATTGCATCCGGTTTAAAATCAGGAAGTTTATTTAAAGCATCATTTCCATCAGAAGCACTTTCAACCGTATAATCTCTTCTTGTAAGATTTTTAGTATAAATCTGTCTTAGATTTTCATCATCTTCAACAACTAGTAGTTTTGACATCTTTAATTAAAGGTATAGCAACAAGAAGATATTGCAACCATTTTAAGAATTGGGCTTAATTATAACTTTCAAACTTTGAGAATTGCCCCCCACAAGATCAAAACCTCTTTTTATTTCAGAAAGGTGAAGCCTGTGTGTAATCATTTTTTCTACATCAACCCTTTCTTCTGCTATCAGATTTAATGCTAACTCAAGATCTTTTGGCGCAGCAGCATAAGAACTGGCTAATTTTACTCCTGACCACCAAAGCTTATTAAAATTAAGATTGAGCTCTAGTTCCGGGCTAGACGGAGCAAAAAAAAGTATTCTTCCACCACTATCTACGAGCTCAAAGGCTTGTTCCAAAGCGCTTTTTACACCAATACAAACAATAACAAGATCACAAAGCTTTTCTTCATTGTTTTCTTTTATTTTTGAGGCGACATCATCTTTGGCATTTACTGCATAACTTGCTCCAAAATCAATCGCATTTTGAAGCTTATATTCATCAATATCAACAGCAAAAACCCTACCGGCGCCAAGCGAACGAACATACTGTAAATTAAGAAGGCCGGTTATACCGCTTCCAATAATTGCAACGCTATCTCCGGGATTAAACCCAATATTTCTAACTCCCCTGACCACGCACCCCAAAGGTTCAACAAAAGTTCCTTCCTCATACGAAACATTATCTGGAAGCTTAAACATTCCTCTATCAACATTTACTTCGGGAATCCGAAGATACTCAGCAAAACCTCCTGGATCAAAACTGGTGGATTTAATCATAGGGCAGATTGTATGACGGTCGGTTAGGCAATAATGGCAAGTATTACAGGGAACATGGTGTGTCACGACAACCCTGTTACCTATATTAAAATCTTTTACATTTTTACCTGCTTCTACTACTTCACCAGTAACTTCATGTCCTAATACCAAGGGTGCTTTTGGAAGACGGTACCACTCCATTAAATCGCTTCCACAAATGCCACTTGCTTCAACTTTTATCAGAACTTCTGCCTCACCAATCTCAGGCTTTGAGGCTTCCTCAATTCTTATATCGTTATTATTGTAATAAACGGCAACACGCATTTTAATTAAGTTACTTTTCCTTGTTTAATATCAATAAAAAGTTCATGTGCTTCTTTTGGTTTCATATTCTCATGCACAACCCCGCGTATAGCCCTTATCATCGCAATAGGATGATCGTGCTGCCAGATATTCCTTCCCATATCCACACCCACTGCACCTTTGTTTATTGCATCATAAGTCATCTTAAAAACATCGAGTTCAGTTTCGAGCTTTGGGCCTCCTGCAATTACGATCGGCGCAGGACAAGAAGCCGTTACTTTTTCAAAATCCTCGCAGTAATAAGTTTTAACTATATGTGCCCCTAATTCAGCACAAATTCTGCAGCAAAGAGATAAATATCTTGAATCCCTTTTCTCAAGTTCTTTACCCACTGCGGTTATACCCAAAACAGGAATTCCATATTTCTCACCCTGATTCACAAGCTCAGAAAGTCCCAAAAGAGTTTGCCTTTCATACTCAGTGCCAATAAACACCGACAGCCCTACCCCGGCCACATTCAGCCTTATAGCTTCTTCAAATGTTGTGGTGATGCCTTCATTTTCAAGATGAGGCCCTACAATACTTGTTCCACCTGAAACCCTTAGAACGACATTAGTATTAGCCTCAGGATCAACAGATGTTCTTAAAACACCTCTTGTAAGCATAATTGTGTCAGCATAGGGAATTAGGGGAGTAATAGTTTCTCTTGGATCTTCAAGCCTGTGTGTGGGCCCAAGAAAATATCCATGATCAAGTGCAAGCATTACAGCCCTACCCGTATCAGGCTGAATTATCCGTGACATTCTGTTTTTCATACCCCAGTCCATAAAATCACCTCTCTCTTATTATTTAAATTTAAAAATGAGCTTAATAAAATATCAAACTCCCAAGTTCTTATCAAATAACTATGAATAAACTATTTCATAGACTTCTTTAAAGGCATTAAGAGCAAAGTCTATTTTTTCTTCAGTATGAGTGGCCATTATTGAAGATCTAATTCTACATTTTCCGGTAGGAACAGAAGGAGGTCTTACAGCAGGACTGTAAACTCCTTTCTCTCTCAACATTCTAGAAAATTCAAGTGCCGGCTCTGGTTCACCAATTAACACTGGAATAATTGCTGAATGGGTTGGCAAAATTTCAAGACCGATATTTTTGATTCCAGCTTTAAATCTCTTAATCAATCTCCAAAGATTATCTCTTCTCTCTTTTTCATTTTCTATAATATTTATTGCCTCAATTGAAGCAGCAAGTGAAGATGCCGGAAGAGATGTATCAAAGATATAAGTCCTAACTCTGTTTCGAATAAAATCTATAAGTTTTTGGCTGCCACAAACATAGCCGCCAAGAGAACCAACCGCTTTAGAAAGAGTACCCATTACAATTGGCACTCTTTTTTCAACATCAAAATACTCTGTTGCCCCGCTACCTCTTTCGCCAAGCACGCCCATAGCATGAGCTTCATCAATCATAAGCATACAGCTAAATTTTTCACAGATTTCAACCAATTTTCTAAGATTAACCAAATCTCCGTCCATACTGAAGATTGTATCTGTAACCACTAGTTTCTTTTTGTAACTTTGATTATTTGAAATAAGTTCTTCAAGATGTTTGAGATCAAGATGCTTGTAAATTTCTGTTTTAGCTTTTGAAAGTTTGCAGCCATCAATTATTGATGCGTGGTTTAATTCATCACTAAAGATAATATCATCAGGCCCAACAATTGAAGAGATTGTACCAACATTAGCAAGATATCCACTGCTGAAAAGTATTGCAGCTTCAGTATTTTTAAACTCTGCAATTCGTTCTTCAAGCTGCCTGTGCAAATCAGAGCTTCCACTCACAAGCCTGGAACCACCCGACCCAGTTCCATATTTTTCCAAAGCAGACTTTGAAGAGTTTATTACTCTTGGATCAACAGAAAGCCCAAGATAGCTGTTTGAAGCAAGTAAAACATGTGATTTATTGTCAATCTTTATTTGGGGAAACTGACCTGTTTGTAATTCGGTTAAGTTTCTGAAAAGATTATTGTCGTGAATTGATTGAATCTCATCATTAATCCAGATTAGAGGGTCATTCATAAGACTATTCTAACTATCTTCAGTAACTTCTTTAATAGACTTATATGTTGCATGGACAAGTTTTTTAAGATCATCCATCTCAATACCGAGCGGGGGCATCAGAACTACTACATCACCAAGTGGTCTGAGAAGTACTTCATCTTCAAGAGCTTTATCTGCAACCTTCGAGCCCATTTTAAGGTTTGATTTATAAGGAGTTTTATTTTCTTTATCCTGTACAAGCTCAATTCCTACCATAAAACCCTTGTTTCTTACATTTCCTACATGCTCCAAACCCTCAAACTCTTTCAGCTCTTTTTCGAGATAGTCAATCTTATACTGAAGCTTCTCTAATGTATTGTTATTTTCAAACGCCTTAAGATTTCCTCTTGATGCAGCACAAGAAAGTGGATTTCCTGCATAGCTGTGACCATGAAAAAAAGTCTTATATTCATCATAATTCCCAAGAAATTCATCATAAATCTTCTGAGTTGTAATAGTTGCAGAAAGTGGAAGATATCCTCCGGTAAGCCCTTTACCCAGAACCAGCATATCAGGAGTAACATCCTCATGTTCACAGGCAAACATCTTTCCGGTTCTGCCAAAACCTGTAGCGACTTCATCAAGAATCATGAGGACATCGTATTTATCGCAATAATCTCTAACCTTTTTCAAATAACCTTCAGGCGAAACGATCATTCCACCTGCAGCCTGTACATAAGGCTCAAAAATCACTGCTGCTATTTCTTCATTATTTTCTTCAAGTATTTTTCCAAGTTCATCAGCACAAGCAATATTGCATGATGGATAAGTTTTGTTTAACGGGCATCTGTAACAGTAATAAGAAGGTGCCCTGAAAGTCTCAAACAAAAGAGGCGCAAAAGTCTTATGAAATATATCAATCCCGCCAACTGAAACCGCCCCCAAGGTATCGCCATGATAACCATTATCAAGGCATAAAAACTTTTTCTTTTCACTCTTGCCTTTATTCTGCCAGTATTGAAAAGCCATCTTTATAGCAACTTCCACAGCAGATGCGCCATCACCTGAGTAAAACACTTTTTTTAAGCCGGGAGGACAAATATCTATCAGTTCTTTTGCAAGCTCGGCTGCAGGAGGATTAGTTATTCCCAAAAGAGTGCTGTGGCTTATTTGCTTAACTTGTTCCTGAATAGCTTCATCAATCTCAGGGACTTTATGTCCATGCACATTTACCCAGAGCGAAGAAACTCCGTCTATATATTTTTTTCCTTCCGAGTCAATAAGGTATGAACCCTCAGCACTCTCGATAACTATAGGTTCTTTTTCCTCATAATCTTTCATTTGTGTGAACGGATGCCACACAAATTCTTTATCGTATGAACCTATTTTTTTGGATTTATCAGACATAGATTATTTTTTAATTCTTTTGGGCATTGCAAAAATGGCCGTAAAGAAAATGAATTAATATTGCGTAAAAAAGTATCCAGGGTGGGGGATGATTTGGATACTTTAGCAATATTCATTTATTTTTAGCTAAATTTTTGCACAGCCTTGATTTTTGTTTCTTTGTATCAAGACAAAGAAAAAAGAATGACTATAAATTTAACTATTTTGCACAATCAAAGATAGTTGGTAAATAACTACCTACTTATCATTACTCTGGATTCCTGATCAAGTCAGGAATGACAACAAATAAAGAACGAAGTTGAGAAATTTAATTCACAATATCCTTTCTGATTGGCATTTCAAGATCATCTAGCATCCTAAGGTCTTCTTCAGGAGTTCTTCCAGGAGTTGTAAGATAATTGCCAAGGATCATTGCGTTAGCTCCAGCCACAAGTCCCATAGCCTGAAGATCACGAAGAGTAACTTCTCTTCCACCAGCAGTCATTATTATCTTATCTGGCAAAATCAATCTGAATATAGATATTGTTTTAACCGCTTCAAATGGAGAAACCATTTCAAATTTCTCAAATGGAGTTCCAGGTCGCGGATTTAAAAAGTTGATAGGTACCCAGGTTGGATCCATATCCTTTAGTTCAAATGCAAATTCAACTCTTTGTCTTACAGATTCGCCCATACCCAGGATTCCACCACAACAAAGGTTCATTCCTGTTTCTTTTACTAAATAGGCTGTCTTTGCTCTGTCATCATAAGAATGAGTTGTACAAATATTAGGAAAGTGACTTCTGCATGTTTCTACATTGTGGTTATACCTCCACACACCATGATCTGCCAGTTCAAAAGCCTGTTCTTCTTTAAGGTCACCAAGTGAACAACCAATCTTTAGAGTTGTTTCTTCTCTCAGTAGGTCAACTGCTTCTAATACTTTATTAAATATTCTTGGAGTTGGCCCTTTTGCACTTATAACAATACAAAAATCCATTGCACCCATTTTCTCAGCATGTTTCGCTGCACCTAAAATCTTTTCTGCAGCCATAAGTGGGTGTGCTTCAACTTCAGTATCAAAATGAGCGGACTGTGAACAAAAAGAGCAGTCTTCCGGACAGTTGCCGGTTTGAGCACTAATAATTGATCTTAAAAATACTCCATCTCCTTTATATTTAAGTGTCACTTTTCTTGCAAGAGAAATAAGATCCGACACTTCATCCTTTGGAAGTTCGGTAAGGGCTATTGCTTCATCGAATGTGATTGATTCATTTTTAACAAGTAATTTTTCGCTAACAGTATTTAAAACGCTAATTTTGATGCCTCCAAAAATCTTAATTTGAGTATATCTAAATTACAGAATGGGCATTGATTGTCAATAATATTTAGTTGCACTCATGAATTGAAAATTTTATTTAGATGATATGGAATATCGCTGTAATTTTTTATTATCTCACCACCACTTTCTTTGATAAAATATTCAACTTGCAAATTAACTTCAGCTCCTTCGTTATCACCACTCAACCTAAAGTCTCCCCTGTAGCCAAAAATAGTTTTTCCCTTTGCAAATGCATAACCGATTTCACTTGCAGTGCCACTGTCAACATCAGTTCCATCAAGAATAGCCAGAAGCACATCAGATGAATCAATCGCATCTGCATTTCTTTCAGCAATTTCTTTATTTAATTTTTTCCAGGCTTCCTTTTTCTTTTGGCCATACTCCATACCGTCAACTTTGCTTATCATTGCTTGTGGTGTTAGAACCCAGGGATCAATAACATCAAAACCTTCTTTTACTAAAAGCGTTATAAGCTCTTCATAGTAAAATTTCTTCCCGATTTCTGAAAACCCCAAGGGGCTTGCTATATAGATTTTCATAATTCTAATTACCGATTAATTATACATATTGACCGTAATATTTTAATATTATTATCATACACTAATCTGGAGGCAGTTTATGAGCAGCAAATTGAGAGTATGTAATTCTTTTATAAATGGAAAAGAGCACAAACCGAGCGGCGGCAATTATTTCATAAGGGAAAATCCAGCAACTGAAAAACCGTTTGCCAAAATTGCTGAATCAAATAAAAAAGATGTGGATAAAGCTGTAAAAGCAGCAAGAAAAGCTTTTGGTAAATGGTCTAAATTACCCGCTTTTGAAAGATCAAAATATCTTTTAAAAATAGCAGAGACACTTCAAAAAAATCAAAAAAAACTTGCTGAAATTAACACTCTTGAAACTGGAAAGCCGATAAGGGAAAGCAGCATTGTGGAAATAGGCGGGTCGATCAGAACTCTTGAATACTATGCAGGACTTCACACTGAGCTAAATGGTGAGACTATTCCAGTTAATGAAAACCAGATTTCTATCACTGTAAAAGAACCTGTAGGTGTAGTAGGTAACATAATTCCCTGGAACTTTCCGCTTCTCCTTTCATTCTGGAAAATTGCCCCTGCCCTTCTTTCAGGCTGCACAATTGTTTTAAAACCTGCTGAGTTAACTTCCTGTGCAATCACCGAGATTGCAAAGCTTTGTTCAAAAGCCGGGCTCCCTGACGGGGTTTTAAATATAGTTCCGGGAAAAGGTGAAGATGCAGGACAGGCACTTGTTGAACATCCTGATATCGACAAGATTGCTTTTACCGGCTCAACAAGTGTTGGAAAGATAGTTATGAAAACCGCTGCCGATAACATAACAAAAGTTTCTTTAGAGCTTGGAGGAAAAGCACCCTGCATAATTTTTGATGATGCCAATCTTGATAATGCGGTTGAAGCATGTTTGAGAGGTGGGTTCTTTAATCAGGGTGAGAACTGTACTGCTGTTACAAAATTGATGCTTCATAAAAAGATATATAAGAAATTTTTAGATCTTTATTTAAAACGGGTTAAAAAGATTAATATTGGCGATCCTTTAAAACAGGATACTGAAATGGGAGCTGTCATTTCGAAAGAACATTTTGAGAGCGTCCTCAACTATATTAAAAAAGGTAAATCTGAAGGTGCAAAAGTAATAGCAGGTGGAAGCAGGCCAAGAAAATTTAAAAAAGGTTATTTCATAAGCCCGACTGTTCTGGAAAGTGTTGATCCGAACGCAACAGTTGCCTGTGAAGAGATATTCGGCCCCGTTGTAGCTGTAATTCCATTTAGCGAAGAAGAAGAAGCAATTGAGATTGCGAATAATACACAATATGGTCTAGCAGGAGGAGTGTGGACTCAGGATATAACCCGTGCACTTAGAGTTGCAAAATCTATTAAAGCAGGATACCTCTGGATAAACACTTATGGCGGAATCATTCCTCAAACTCCTTATGGCGGTTTTAAACAAAGCGGAATCGGAAAAGAACTCGGAAAAGAAGGACTTGAGAACTATCTTGAAACTAAGTGCATAAATATCTACACAGGCGATTCAATGCCAAAGTGGTATAAAGGATAAATTTGTAGTTTATATTCTCTGACTACAACTTCTCAATTTCTTTGAGATTCAAAGCTTTTAAAATACCCTCGATTTTTGATCGACTTGTTATATGATTTAACTCTCTGGCAGAGCTTCAAATTCTTTTCTCTTAGACTCAAACCATTTATTCATGTCTTCAGGACTCTCCATAAGTTTTTGCATTTCATTCATTGCATCTAGATGGGCAGGATCTTGCTTTTGATGCATTTCCATTCCATGCTGCTTGCTCAACTCCGCCACTTCTTCAAATGTATTTGCGCGGAATTCCTTTTCACACGCACCACCCAGTTGCTTGCAAGTCATCGTCTTCATTTTTGCCTCCTCTTTTTGATTAAGATGTGCACATAATTAATTATTAAACGGAAACATTTCCGTTTAATCACCCACATTATCATAAGAATTAGATTCAAACAATAATTTCAATATCAACAATCCAACCATTATTAATTGAAGTGGCAATAAAATTTTCCAGCTCTTTTTCTTTATCGCTGTAAATTTCACTTAGTTCATTAAATGATTTTTTTTGGGAGAGAAGATTAAGAAAATTAAATTCGTTTTCATCAATATTTTGATAAACAACATCCTTATTATGTTTCCAGACTACAACATAATTTTTTGAATTAATAAGTTCAATTTTTCCAACTTCCTCATTTTGATGTTCTTTCCAGATCTCAATTATTGGGTAGTTGAAAACTGATAAGGAGAGTGACGGATTTAAGATGAATATCACATCGACATTCTCGTTAGAAACGATTTTTGAAATAATTTCTTCAGGAGAATTTGGGACAAAATCTTTTCTGGATGCACTATAAATATTCCATTCAAACTCTGTGACTTCACTTAGATACCCCAACTCTGAAAGTTCTTCTCGTTCAGTGATCTCATTTAACAAGAAATCGGAAAAATCATGGCCGTAAACATTAAGGTCAGGTTCGTTAGTTGGTCTTTTTTCTAAATAAATTTCGGAAAGATAAGAAAAATATTTTTCTCCGACTATTCGCAAGCAAACAGGATAAACATCTTTTAATGCACTAAGATGGTTTGTGACAACAAGATCACGGTAAACGCTTAATGATTTATTCTTATTTTCTTTGAGAACTCCATTTAAAAAATCTTTTTGAATAGAAGCTAAATCACGCATATTGAATCAATTCGCCTGTTGGCATTAGCAGCTTCATCTATTAGTACCGAAAGCTCAGGGATATCATTATCCCATTCAATAAGTGTTGGAATTTGCCCATAACTCCCTAAAGCATATTCATATAAATCCCACACTTCGTCCCAAACCCTGCAGTTATGAGAATCAAGGATATACCCTTCCCTTTGCTCACCACCTGCAAGATGCATTTCGCCTATAAGATTTTTAGGAACTTCGGAAACATATTTTTTAGCGTCAAGACCAAGGTTTTTAGAGTTTATAAAAATATTATTGATATCTAAAAGAATTCCACTACCACTTTTCCTGGCAATCTGAGTAATAAACTCAGGTTCGCTCATCTCTGATTCTACAAAATCAGTGTAAGCTGAGACATTCTCAATTAATATTTCATGGCCAAAAAATTCCTGTATCTGCTCAACTCTCTCAGCGACATGCAAAACAGTTTCTTCAGTCATTGGAAGTGGAAATAGATCATGAAGATGTACACCATGAGCACCAGACCAGCAAAGATGTTCGGAGACTGAAAATGGTTCAAGCCTTTCTGAAAGTTTTCTTAGTTCCTTTAGATAATCAAAATTGAGATCATCTACTGAACCTATGGAAGTACCCACACTGTGAAGGCTAAAAGGATAATCACTTCTTATCTTCTCAAGCATTTGAAGAGTTTTTTCATCAGCATTGATTAGGTTATCTGTAATTATCTCAAACCAGCCTATATTTGGCTTTTCTTCGATTATTTGCTCGAGATGGGGGTCACGCAGACCGATTCCTGATTTGAGATTAGACCTGCGTGAAGTATTATCAAATTTAAACATTTATTACTTTGCAGGTTTTACCTTAGCTACTGTTCCCCCAGCAATTTTTTCACAGGTCCCGCCAGGAACATAAACCCACTCATTGGGATCTTTATCTTCTTTAGCCTGTCCTGCACAACCGTGTTTTCCATCAAGAGAACCACAGTCGTTCTTGCCGGCTTTTGCAATACCTGCACACTTTTCCCATGATGTTGGCGCGCTGGGCACTGCGTTTGCACTTATTGTAAACATTAATAATGCTGATGCTACTCCTGCTAAAGTTGCTCCTTTCTTTAAATTTTTCATTTATTACTCTCCTTAAATAAGTTTGTATTTACAATTTCGAAGAATTGCATTTTAGTATTAACTACGATTAAATAAATGAAATAGTTCTAACATGCAAAATCTTAATTGAAGTATATTTCGATTTTATTTAATGCATATCTTTATTATTCATACATGGTATTCTATCAACAATTAAATAACCCTTTTGAATCTCTGTATTGAATCAACTCACAATATGTATTTGGGATCTATGGGGTTGATAATTCCTTAAAAAGGAATTTAGCGGCGCGAAAGATACAGAAATGCTCTCCAATATGTTCAGAAAATCTGAACACCCGCTTTAAACAAAAATACTTGAGTAATTTTGTATAGGAAAAAGATTAATATAAAAACTGTTCAGCTTATTATAGATTTGAGTCAAAAAAAAACACATCAACCTGCTTCAATTTAATTTTTCTTGATAAAGAAATCGAGAAGAAAAGGAAATGTATAACATATGGAAAATAAAATTGCATTTAACGACCTCGGTCTTTCAGAAAAAACATTAGAGGCAATAAACAAAAAGGGTTTTGAAGAACCAACTCCAATTCAAGCTATGACAATCCCATTAATGCTTAGGGACGATACAAACATTATTGCTCAGGCACAAACAGGCACAGGAAAAACAGCTGCATTTGGTCTGCCATTAATTGAATTAATAGATAGCAGTGAAAGAACTGTCCAGGCACTTATACTTACTCCAACAAGAGAACTCGCCATACAGGTATCTGAAGAAATCCTTTCGCTTAAAGGAAACAAAGATTTAAGAATTGTTCCAATTTATGGTGGGCAATCAATTAGTCAACAACTGAGAAGTCTTAAAAAAGGTGTACATATAGTTGTTGGAACTCCTGGAAGAGTAATAGACCATTTAAAAAGAAAAACCCTTAAGATTGGAAATATTGAACACCTTATTCTCGATGAGGCAGATGAGATGCTAAATATGGGTTTTATTGATGATATGGAAGAAATAATGGCTCATACCAATCCCAATAAAAGAACGCTTCTTTTCTCTGCAACAATTCCCAAAAAAATTAAAGATCTGGCGCATAAATATATGGATGGCTATGAGCTTCTTGCGGTAAAAAAAGAACAGCTCACAACTAATCTTACTGAGCAAATATATTTTGAAGTGAAGGCATCAGAAAAGTTTGAATCTCTTTGCAGAATAATCGATATAGAAGATGATTTTTATGGACTTGTTTTTTGCAGAACAAAAAATGATGTTGATACAGTTGCATCCCATTTAATGGGCAGGGGATATGATGCTGAAGCTATTCATGGAGATATTTCACAGGCACAAAGAGAAAGGACTCTTGATAAATTCAAGAATCAAAATGTCAATATCCTTGTAGCAACCGACGTTGCTGCGCGCGGGATTGATGTAAACAATCTTTCACATGTAATAAATTATTCTCTTCCGCAGGATCCTGAATCTTATGTTCATAGAATCGGACGTACGGGGAGAGCAGGAAATGAAGGAACTGCCATAACTTTTATAACTCCAAGTGAATATAAGAAACTCATGTTTATACAGCGCGCTGCCAAAACAGATATAAAAAAATCGAAAATACCTAATGTAAAAGACATAATAAAAGCCAAAAGAAAAAAAATATTTGATGATCTTGCAGCAGTTATGTCAGAAAAGGTTGATGATGCTTATCTCAAGTTGGCAAAGAAACTGCTTGAGGATAAAGATCCTGAAGAAATTCTTGCAGCTACACTAAATTACTGTTTTGAAGATGAACTAAATCCTGAGAATTATAAAGAAATAACAACTTCCAATGGGAAAAGAAACCAGATCGACCAGCAAGGAAAAGCAAGACTTTTTGTATCACTTGGAAAAAAAGACAAATACAATCCAAAAAAACTTGTAGAATTAATTACTGGCAAGGTTTCCATAAAATCAAAGCAAATAAATGACGTTCAGGTAATGGATAAATTCTCATTTATCACAGTTCCCTTTGAAAAAGCTGAAGAAATTGTCCAGCGCTTTAAAGAAAAAGGTCAACGCCCCATTTTCACTCATGCCAAGAAAGATAAAAGAAGATAATATAATTTGCTTAACAAAAACTTTTTGATTTCACACTTTATTCCCGCCATATTCTTTAGTTAATATTGAATCCATAATTCATATATAAGGCTAAAACAAATATGGGAATAGCAGCAGACATATCAATAATAGTAATTGCCGGCCTGATAGGTGGTGTAGTAGCTTTATTAGTAAAGCAGCCACTTATACTTGGCTACATAATAGCTGGCATTGCAGTGGGCCCTTACACCGGTGGAGTAACGATAACCGAGGTTCATAATATTGAACTCCTTGCTGAGATAGGAGTAGCACTCCTGCTTTTCGCCCTTGGTCTTGAATTTTCACTAAAAGATCTGAAACCAGTAAGAAAAATTGCGCTTATTGGTACACCTATACAAATAGTTTTAACAATTGCCTTGGGCTATGCTATTGGCAGTTTTCTTGGTTTTGGGCGTTCTGAATCAATCTGGCTCGGAGCTTTAATATCCCTTTCAAGCACAATGGTAATCCTTAAAACCCTTATGAGCCAGGGGCGAATTGGCACACTTTCAAGCCGTGTAATGATTGGGATGCTTATCGTTCAGGATCTTGCAATTATCCCGATGATGATAATTCTTCCACAATTAAACAGCGGAGACAGCGCTCTTCCTATAGTTGGAGGCGCTATTTTACGTGCGGCATTATTTATATTTGGAATGATCTTTTTAGGCACACGAATTATTCCCAAATTCATGGCCTATATCGCAGGCTGGAATTCAAGGGAATTATTCCTTTTAGCAGTAACGGCAATGGGTCTTGGAATTGGTTATGCTACGCATCTTTTTGGACTTTCCTTTGCTTTCGGGGCATTTGTTGCAGGCCTTGTCTTAAGTGAATCAGATTATGGTCATCAGGCGCTAAGCGATATTATTCCGGTTCGTGATCTCTTTGCCCTACTCTTTTTTGTATCAGTGGGAATGCTTTTTGATCCAGCATTTCTTTTTGCAAATTGGGAAACTGTTTTGTTAGTCGTATTACTGGTCTCCCTCGTAAAAGGCGTTATCTTTGGAACACTGGCCCCTATTTTTGGTTACAGAAATGTTGTGCCACTTGCAGTTGCATTCGGACTTTTTCAAGTGGGTGAGTTTTCATTTGTGCTTGCACGAATTGGAATTAACTCAAATTCAATAAGTAATGAACTTTATTCGTTAGTACTTAATACTGCTGTCATTACTATGGTTTTAACACCACTTGTTTCCGGACTAACCACACCTCTTTATACACTAAAAAAACGCTGGTTTAAAAGAGAGCCGCTTCAAACTATTAACCTTCCCAAAATGGGATTGCACAACCATGTTGTAATTGCAGGTGGTGGGAGAATTGGAAGATATGTTGCCGAAGTGCTTAAGCGATTAAATATGGATTATGTGCTGATTGAATTAAACCACTTACGTGTGGAAAAAGCTAAAGAGCTTGGATATTCAGTAATATATGGTGATGCCACTCAGGAAGTTGTTTTGCATGCAGCAAATCTCGGTGAGGCAAGGCTTTTTATAATCACAATCCCGGCAATAGTTTCAACGCAATCTGTAGTTGACCAGATACGCAGGATTAATCCTGATCTTCATATTGTGGCAAAAGCTAGTGGGGCCGAACAAATGAAAACACTGCATGATAATGGTGTTTATGAAGTTGTTCAGCCAAACTTTGAAGCCGGGCTTGAAATCACACGTCAGGCTCTTTTGCATTTGAATATTCCAACCACCGAAATTTACAAATTTACTGATGCAGTACGAAAAGAACTCTACTCACCAATACTTCAAAGGCATAAAGAGTATGAAACTCTCAAGCAATTACAGGGAGCTATGCACCATCTGGAGCTATCATGGATTGAATTAGAAGAAAAAAGTACTTCAATCGGGAAAACAATAAATGAACTGCATATTCGAAGCCGAACCGGAGCTACTGCAGTGGGAGTAATGCGTAATGACAGTTTTCATCCAAATCCAGATGCCAGCTTTCGTTTTTTGAGTGGGGATCTTATAGCTGTAATGGGTAATCCAGAGCAAATAGCAGCATTTCAAAAACTTACAGAGTCATAAAAAATATTGAAAAATTAAACTGACAAGGTGAGCAATGAATAAACTACATTTAGCAATTGGTGTAGCCAATATAAAGAAAACGGTTGAAGACTATTCTAAACGTTTTGGCAAAAAACCTGATCTTGTAATACCAGATGAATATGCACTTTGGAGAACAGACAAACTAAACGTATCGGTGCGTAAGGCAACAAATGAAGAAGTTGGTCAATTGCGACATCTAGGTTGGGAATCGGATGATATAGAAAATTTCTCTACCGATGTGGATTGCAACGGTATTCTTTGGGAAGAATTCTCAGCAAAAAAACAAGCTGACGAAATTAACGATTTATGGCCTGGAACGGATTACAAACCAAAATAAATATATCTAATCAACTTATTGAGAATAGCTTATCCTGTAGATCTTATCTCCATAATCATCTGAAACTAAAAGTGAACCATCTGGCATTTGAAGAACATCAACTGGCCTACCAGTTTGATTTTGAGTAGTTTCATTGAGCCAGCCGTCAGCAAACACTTCACTTTTCACAGCTTTACCATTTTCAATATAAACCCTCATGATCCTATACCCAATCTTACTTGAGCGGTTCCAGCTCCCGTGCTGGGCAACAAACACATCACCCTTGTATTCTTTTGGAAACATATCACCTGAGTAAAAAGTCATTCCAAGTGGGGCAGTGTGGGCCTTAAAATTAAACTCAGGTTTTGTGAACTCACTACATTTTCTTTTGGAACCAAACTTAGGATCTGAAACAGAATCTCCGTGGCAATATGGATATCCAAAATGCTGGCCTTTTTTAGTGAGCTTGTTTAATTCACAAGGTGGAAGTTCGTCGCCCATATTATCTCTTCCATTATCTGTGAACCACAAATTGCCGGTTTCAGGATTCCAGCCAAAACCCACAGTATTTCTTATGCCATGAGCAACAATCTCAATGTCAGTCCCATCAGGGTTCATTCTTGTAATAGATGCAAATATTTCTTCTTTTCTCTCACAGATATTACAAGGGGCTCCAACAGGCACATAAAGTTTTCCATCTGGCCCAAATGCAATATATTTCCAGCCATGATGTCTTGTAGTCGGATAATCTGAATAAATAACCTGGGGCTTAGGAGGATTTTTCAGTTCAGTCTCAATATTTGGATATTTCAGGATTTTACTTACTGCTGAAACATAAAGATCACCATCTTTAAATGCCACTCCGTTTGGCATTCGAAGGCCCGAATCAATTATATATTTTTCATCTGCCTTCCAATCACCATCTATATCCCGAAGAGCATAGACCTTATCCTTACCTCGGTTGCCAACATAGATCACTCCCGACGGACTGATTGCCAGAGAACGAGCATTCTCTACTTCAGCAAACACATCTATTTGGAAGCCTTCTGGAAGATTTACACCTAGATTATTTGAAGGACTTTTTTTTCTTTCTTTTGTAACTTTCTCGGCAGATTTACTACTTTCAGACTGTTCACCAAAAGAGTTACAAGAAAGAAAATTCAAAGTAAAAACGGAAATTATTGCTAAAAATAAAGTTTTATTTTTCATAATACTGAAATTACATTCATATAATCGGTAAAACAAGTAATTTCCTTATGATCATCCAACAATTGATCTACATTAAGCTAAATATGAGAAAATTTGTTCTGTTTACATTACTATTTATTTTGATATTCATACCTGCTGCAACCTGGGCATTTGATAAACCTTCAAGAATTTTAGCTCCAGAACTGAATGGGATTTCATGTGTAAGTGATTTTATTTGTCTCGAAGATAAATCACGTCTCAAAGATGCGAAAAAGTTAAGAGCAAATTCTTTATCTTTGTTTACGATTTCCAACCACTTACCAATCTATCAAAGACAGTTCTCAAAGATTCAGATAAATCAGAATTATTAGTATTGAGTCCAATTATATAAGTTTCTTTAAAACTATTTCCATTGCCATCAACGGATAAAATATTTGTTCTCCATCCATCTTTAATCAATTTATCAGTTTTAGATTGTAACACTCTATTAATTTCAATTTCAGACCTGGTTTTGATTAATTGGGGACCGCTCAAGTTAATTTCATATACAACATCTGTTTCTTTATCCCACCTAGGGCGGCTTTTTACTTTCAAAACTCCTTCATTTCCATTTTTGCTCAGAAGTAAAGCTTTACATGATCTGCCATGCGGAAGAAAAGCCGAGTGAAACTTTACATAAAATCCATTTTGAGTGATTTCATAATCAGTTTTAGGTTTAATAAAGTTCTTTAAGAAATCCTTCAATACTTTCATTAAAAATCCAACTTCTTTACTTCCAACCATGTGAGCGCATCAAAATTAATAACTTCATCTTTTTTGATCAAGAAAAACTTCTCAAGGCTAATTCCACCAATTTTATAATTGTAATTTTTAAGCGAAGTACCGAGTTCCTTAATAAAACTTGTATGCGATACCGCTTCTTTAAATGGCTCACGAAGAGCTACTATCTTCGGATTATGAAGATTACCCGCAGATTCAAGAGCTTCTTTTAATTCATTGGGATAATTTGCTTTAAGGTAAGTATTAATTTCGCTCTGAAGTTCATTCGAGTATAAGTGCAATAGGCGGCCTAAAAAAATACCCTTTAATGTTTTATTAAGTTCAATTTTCTTAATAATTTCATCAAGACTTTTATTGCCTACTTCCCCATATTTAATATAAACAGCATCTTCCTCTTTATAATTTTCAGAAATTTGCCATTTCTGTGCCATTGCAGGAATGCACAAACAAAAAATGATTATTATAAAAACTACTGTTTTCAATCTGTTACCAACCGAATATTTAGTTGCAATTACACCTTCTATCATTGGTGTTTAGTAAAGAAAAAGTGCCATAACCTTTATAATACCAAAGACATAAACTTGAAGATCCCTCTTCTTTAAAATCAAACCAAAATGAAACCTTATTTGAATTTCCCTTCTTTATTTGTACGAGATGATTTTTGTCTAAGGATAAACCATAAATTTTTCCACCTGAATCAGGAGAAACCATTATTTCATTTTTACCAACCTGCACTACAATCGTATCAGCGGCTCCCACGTATGTTTCTGCGGAAGTCATATTTGGCCCATTATATGCCTTTTCCCCGGGCATTGAAGCAACACATAAAGATCCTTTATCGACAGTAAATCCGAGAGAATAAAAAGAAGCAATAAATACAATATTTAGTAAGAAAAACTTCGTCATGAAAGAATTGCCATTATTAATTTATACATAGCCAATACATTCCCATTCAACCTCATCAATACTTGTTGAACAAATATTTTGGCCCAGCTTCGGCCAACTTGGAGAATATGTCAGAGCAATTTCTCTTTTATCAGAACTATAAATAAGATACTTCACAATCTCAGAACTTTCTGAAATATATTCAGGAATCAACATTTCTAACTTTTCAGGTAGTTCCCCTTTTTCTTTTTCATAAATTTTAAGTGACTCAACAACTTGGGTAGCCTCAGAAATAAGAGTTTTTCCTTTTGGATCTTCTCCAGGTTGCCATATAGTGCAGCCAATTATTAATAAAAATGAAAAGCACAAAACAAGTAAACTTTTTTTAATCATTTAATTGCTCTTATATAACGATCAGCAGAAAGTTTAACTCTTTCTTTAGCATTAGTTGGAATAACCGTTCCCCAGAAAGCTCCATAAACACAGTCATAGGAATAGTCATCCACAGTGCCAACAATTCGACTAACTTCTGAAGCTGAAAGTGGAATATAGTTTGGATAGCTATACATAAAACTCACCCACCTTCTGTCTGCAACAACCTGAATAATATCACCGGTTAAAAGCGCTCCTTTACCATTTGCCCCTCCACTCCAATGGCATACGGCTCCACCATCAAAATGACCACCACAACAAATAAGTGTGATATCTTCATTGAGATTTAATTTATCACCCTTCCAAAACTCAGTAGTTGGGTCTGGTCTCATAACCCACTTTTTATCTGCTTCATGAATATAGATTTTTGCATCAAAAGCTTCTGCCCATTCAACCATTGATGAATAGTAATGAGGGTGTGAAACTGCAATTGCAGAAATACCTCCTAACTCATTGATTCTGGCAATTGTTTCATCATCGATAAGACTAATGCAGTCCCATAATACATTGCCTCTATTCGATTGAATAAGAAGTGCTCTTTGACCAATACCAAATTTAGGTTCAGTACCAATGCCGAATAATCCATCTTCAAGCTTTTCTATTCTATTTGTATGATATTTTTTAATTTCAGAGAGTGTTGTCCATTTTTGCCCATCATGACCAACATATTGACGCTCATCTTCACAGATTGGGCAATTCTGAGGAGTTTCCAAGCTTTCGGCAAACTGTGTTCCACATGTCACACAAATATAATTATCCATTGGCTTACTTTAAATCAATTTTTTACTGGTCGACTCTACACCTCAAAATGTTCGGCAAAATCTTTTCTTTGCTCTGTTGTACCAATCATTACAAGCTCGCAACCTTTATGAAGGATTGTAGAAGCTGGTGGATTTGTGATCACATCACCATCCTGCTGTATTGCAATTACATTTAGGCCAATCTCTTTTCCGATACCGCTTTCTGCAAGCTTCTTATTTTCCAAAGAAACTGGAAGATCAACATAAAAAAGGTCTATTCCTTCTTCAAGCGTAATCATCTCTCGTCCTTTGATAATTGAAAGAATTGCAGACACTCCGAGGGAATATGTGCTTAAAGCAAAGTCTGCACCTGCACGGTGAATTGCCTCAATATTCCTTTCATAAGTTATTCGGCTTACTATACGGATTTCCGGATTAAGGCTGCGGCAGTATGAAGTAAGGTAAATATTCATCGCATCATTATTCGTTGTGAGAAGCACAGAAGGGGCATCTTTTAATCCGGCTTCCATAAGAATCTTGGAATCTGCAGCATTACCAATAATTAGCTCGTCAGGAATATCTCCAATCTTATCCTTAAGAGATTTTTCTCTTTCTATCATATTTACTGTAACACCACTCTCTTTTAGTGCACTTGCAGCAGAACGCCCAACTTTTCCTCCACCAATTACAAGAAGTGGATTGTCGTTTACATCGTAGATAACCAGGAGCTCATCAAGTGCATCAATCTGTTTTTCAGTTCCAACCAAAATCACAACGCTGTTTTCAGTAAGAAGGTATTCAGGGAGTGCTGGTATAAGTTTTCCTTTTTGCAAGACACCTACAATGCTTATCCCAAACTTTTCCCTTAAATTTGTTTCTCTTATTTTCTTTCCTGAAAGAAGTGTTGTGCCATGAACTGGGAGTTCCACAATCAAAAGGTCTTTATATTTTCCAAGAGTATGAGTTTTAGCATGGCCTCCACTTACACGGTTGGCAAGCTGTTCCCCAAGCCATTTTTTTAAAGGCAGCACATGACTTGCACCACTTAATTGGAGTATATCAATAGAATCATCATATCCAGCCGTGGTAACAATTGGAACATCCGGGGCAATTTCACGGATTGTAAGCACTATATTTGTGTTTACCGTGTCTTCCCTGTTTACAACAATCAATCTTGCATTTTTTGCCCGAAAGAGTTCATAACTGTTTTTGTTATCTACATCCCCGGTAACAACTGAAATCCCCTGCTCAAAAAGTTCCGCAGCTTCTGTAAAATCAGTTTCTATAACAAAATACGGAATATCACTAATCTTTAGCCTCTGTATCAGTTTTTCTGCAAGCGCATCAAATTTACAAATTAGAACATGACCGCTTACATTTTCCGGCACTTCCCTTGGAGCTTTGGTCTTTATCTGAGTTTCAAGCCACGGAGCATAGAAATACTGGATAAATGCAAAAGGAAGCACTATCAGAAGAAGCACAACACCGGAAATAAGGACAAGCATGCTGAAAAGTCTTCCAATATCGGTTTGAAAAGTAATATCACCGAAGCCAAGCGTGCTCATTACTGTTAAAGTCCAATAAAAACCAGTTATCCAGGAATGTTTTTGGCCCTCAACATTCCACATTATTATGTGAAAAAGAATTGAATAGACTATAACAACAGCAATAACAAGCCCGACAATCTTTAGAAGTGCCCGAATATTTTTTTTTACTTTTGCATCGGAGAAAAAATAAGCAACCTGTGTGCTGACTAGTTTCATGGTTGGAGAATATTATTACATATAGACAGGATATTGAGAATCAGAGCGCAAGAAAGATTATTTTTCATAATGATATCTACTAGAAATTATGATTAACTGCTTTTCACCAACAACATAAACCAACCGGTTTGAATCATCAATACGGCGAGACCAAAATCCTGATAGATTTTCTTTTAGTGGTTCTGGTTTTCCAATTCCTTCAAATGGATTTCGGAGTGTATCAAGAATTATCTTATTTATACGTTTTAGAGTTTTCTTATCCTGCCCTTGCCAATAAACATAATCTTTCCAGGCTTCCGCTGTCCAGACTAATTCTTTAATCATCAGTTAGATCATGCTTTTCAACTTTTCCTGAACGGTACTGCTTTATTGATTTAGCAAGGTGTGCCGCATTAGCAGGACTTTTAAGAAGGTGAACAGTCTCCATGAGGCTGTTAAAATGATCGAGAGACATCACCACGGCATCTTCTGCATCCCTTCGGGTTATAACTGTGTAATCAACATCCTTAACAACATCATCCAATACTTTCTTTAATGTATTTCTCGCCTCAGAATAATTTATGACTTTCATTTAGAAACCTCTATTTTTAAATTTACCCAATAAATTTGACATGTACTAATTATTGTACAAGTGCTGCTAAATAATATTAAATGAAATTTGATCTACTAAATCACTAAAAAAAAATATTATCTTTACTCATTTTCAGACAATTAAGCTCTTTTAAATGGATCTTTAATTTCATTGTACTGTCCACAATAGGGACAAACCGATGCAGTACTAAAAATAAAGCGTTCACAGTTTGTACAATTTGATTTTTCTTTTTTATGTGAAACTATCCCATCTTTTTTCCCGTCAAGAAGGTCTATATCAGATATATATTTCCTTAAATCTGACTCCAATAAACCAGAGTGATCTCTTAACAATGACCAAAGAGAAAGAGTAATTAGTTTTAACTGTTCATGACGTCTTTCAATTTCTCTTAGTCTAGAATCAATACTATCTTGCTTAACATTTTGATGATCCAATTTTACATCTACTACTTTTTGTTTGGAAGCTACCCCTTCTACTCTTGTTGTCTGAAAAATTTCCCAAATTAAATCAATCATAAGTTTCTCCCATTTTAATTTATCTGACCTTTCACGAATTCAACTATTACATAATTACAAAATATAATATAAGTTGGTTTAGTCTTTTTAGAAAGCATTCTTTAATTTCTCATTACTAAAATAACATGGTAGAAAATTATCATGAATTATGAAGACATTATCTACGAAAAGAGTAAAGGAAAAGCCATAATAACTATTAATCGCCCAAAAGTTCTCAATGCATTCCGAGCAAAGACCCTATATGAAATGATAGATGCAATAATGGATGTGTGGAAGGATAATGAGATTGGGGTTTTGGTTCTGACCGGAGCAGGAGAAAAAGCATTCTGCACCGGCGGAGATCAAAAAGCAAAAAAAAATAAAAGTAAGGATGATGATAAATATCTTCCAGTTGGTCAGTATGTTGCCCAACTTCACTACTTATTAAGGAATATACCAAAACCTGTAATTGCAGCAGTAAAAGGTTATGCAATTGGCGGTGGAAATGTATTGCAAGTAGTTTGTGATATTACGCTTGCTGCTGAAAACGCCGTATTCGGTCAGGTCGGCCCGAAAGTAGGAAGCGTGGATGCAGGGTTTGGCACTGCATACCTTTCAAGAATAGTCGGAGAGAAAAAGGCAAGGGAGATTTGGTATCTTTGCAGAAAATACTCAGCACAAGAAGCGCTGGACATGGGGCTTGTAAATGCTGTTGTGCCAACGGACAAACTTATGGGTGAAGTGGATCAGTGGTGCTCTGAAATTCTTGATAAAAGTCCGACAGCAATAAAAGTAGCAAAATACTCTTTTAATGCCGATACCGACAGTATCTTTGGTATCTCAAGAATGGGATTAAGTGCACTTGAGCTATTTCATACAACTGATGAAGCTCATGAAGGAATAAACGCCTTTTTAGAAAAACGTCCACCAGATTTTGGTAAGTATAGAAAGTAAGGGAATCCCACTCACCCTTAAACCCTCTCCCACAAAGGGGCGAGGGAAATTGTAAAATTTAATCTGGCCTTGCAAAAACTTGTTTTTTATTATTATTTACTTCCTTGCATTCTTATGAGCTTATTTTATAATAATGGTTTTTGCTAAAATTCTTTAATTATTTCAGATAAATATATCAGATAAATATAATGGAACACGCAAAGATATTTAGCGGCAATTCAAATATTCCGCTTACAGAAGCTGTTTGTGATTATCTTAAAGTTGAACCCGGAAAGATTGATATAAGAAGGTTTAGCGATGGAGAGATATCAGTAGAAATTGCTGAGAGTGTAAGAGGTGCAAATGTATTCTTAATACAATCTACTTGCCCTCCTGTAAATGAACATTTGATGGAGCTACTAATTATTTCAGATGCACTTAAAAGAGCTTCTGCTAGAGGTATTATTGCTGTAATTCCTTATTATGGTTATGCAAGACAAGATAGAAAAGCACAACCCAGATCACCTATTAGTGCAAAACTTGCAGCTGATCTTATTGCAACATCGGGAGTGCAAAAAATAGTAACAATGGACCTTCATGCAGGGCAGATTCAGGGATTTTTTGATGTACCTGTAAACCATCTGTTTGCTACTCCAATTATTATTGATTATCTGAAAAAGAAATATAAAGGTGAAGAAGTTGTAATTGTTTCACCAGATGCAGGTGGTATGGAAAGAGCAAGAATTTTTGCAAACAGAATTGATGCAGGGCTTGCTATGGCAGATAAAAGACGGCCAAGACCAAATGTGGCTGAGATATCATACGTAATTGGTGATGTTCAAGGAAAAAGAGCTGTAATAATTGACGACCTTGTGGACACAGCCGGCACTGCCACTCTTGCTGCAAAAATACTGTTGAGAGAAGGGGCTAAAAGTGTATCATTATGCTGCACTCACGGGGTGCTTTCAGGCCCGGCCCTTGAAAGAATTAATGAATCTGATTTTGAAGAGGTGATAGTGACAGACACTATACCTCAAAGCGAAAATATGAAAAAATGTAAAAAAATAAAGCTGCTGAGCATTGCAAATCTGCTTGGAGAATCTATAAAAAGAATAAACCAGGGCGAATCAATCAGTGCTTTATTTGCATAGATAACAGGAGATAAAAAAATGGCGCAAAGTGTACTTAACGCTAAAGTTAGAAAAAGAACAGGGAAATCCGAGGTAAAAGAAGTAAGGAGAGAAGGGAATGTTCCTGCAATTCTTTATGGAAAAGAGATAGAATCCGTAGCTCTCTCAATTAATCCAAAAGAACTGAAAGAAGCATTAAAAACTGAGTCAGGAATAAACACACTTTTAGAACTTAACTTTACAGATGAGGGAAACGAATATAAAAGAGTTTCACTTTTAAGAGAAGTTCAAATGGATCCGATTTCAAGCGATCCCATTCACCTCGATTTTCAGATTCTGGAAATGGATCAGAAAATTGTGGTTGAAATCCCGATTGAGCTAGAAGGAAGGCCTGCCGGTGTTAAAGAAGGCGGAGTCTTAATGGAAAACCTAAGAGAGATAGAAATCTCATGTTTACCAAATAATATTCCAGGCTCAATCAAACTGGATGTAACCGAAATGAATATTGGTGATTCAATTTTTATAAAAGACCTTAACCTTGGTGAAGGAATTGAAGCTTTAAAAGAAGAAGATGAAGTAGTTGTATCAGTTGTTCAGCCAAGAAGCATGGACCTTGGTGATACTACGGATCAGGAAGAAGCTGCAGCTGAAGGTGAAGAAGGTGAAGAAAAAGCTGAGGCAGCCGAAGGCGGCGATGAAGCCGAATCTGATAGTGAAGATAGCGGTGAGGAAGAAAAAGGCTAGCATAAATGCGGTTTTTAATTGTCGGGCTTGGAAATCCGGGAGCTGAGTATGATGATACAAGGCACAATATTGGGTTTAAAGCAGTTGACAATATAGCTTCAAAATTTGGCACTGAAATAAAAAGAAAAGGGTATAGCAGCTTATACGAAGAAATAAATTGTTCTGAAAACAAACTTTTTCTGATTAAACCTCAGACTTTTATGAACCGCAGCGGAAAAGCTGTTCATGAAATAAAGAGTTTTTACAAAATTCCCACAGAAAACCTGATAGTAATTTATGATGAGCTCGATATTCCACTTGGAAACTTAAAAATAAAATCAGGTGGAGGATCTGCTGGACATAATGGTATAAGATCAATTTTAAATTCTATAGGTGATGAAAATTTTTCAAGAATAAGATTTGGCATTGGCAAACCGCTTAGAAGAGAAAAGACAGTTGGTCATGTTTTAAGTAAGTTTGCAAAAGATGAAAAACAGATTGTAGATGATATGATAACTACGGTTTATGAAGCAGTAATTGAAATCATAGAAAATGGTGTAGAAAGCGCCATGAATAAATTTAACAATAATTAAGAATAAAGATTAGTTTTTTTAAGGAGGATTTTACCCATGGGCGAGATAATTGCAGGCCAAGTTGGAATAGCAGTAGGCTTAATAGTTTTACTTTATGCCTATCTGGTTTATAGAGATTTAAACAGTTACTCGGAAGGAAGTGACAAAATGAAGGAAATTGCAGCTTCAATTCAAGATGGTGCAATGGTTTTTCTTCAAAGAGAATACAGAATTATTGTAATTTTTGTAGCTATCGTATTTGCTTTGCTTTGGATAGCGTTAGGATTTAAAACCGGATTAGCATATGTGAGCGGAGCAGGTTGCTCTATACTAGCTGGTTTTTTTGGTATGAGGTCTGCCACAAAGGCAAATGTACGTACTGCTCAGGCAGCTGCCACAGAAGGCCAGGGAAGCGCATTATTGGTAGCTTTTAAAGGTGGGAATGTAATGGGCCTTTCAGTAGCTGGATTAGGGCTTCTTGGTCTTTCAATTGCATTTTTTATTGGAGTAACTTCAGCTTCCAAACCTGATGATGCTGCTGAACTATCCGCATTTCTTCAAAAATTTGGTGGAATCATTGGCGGGTTCGCAATGGGTGCCAGCACAGTTGCCCTTTTCGCAAGAATTGGTGGAGGTATTTTCACGAAGGCAGCCGATGTGGGTGCAGACCTTGTAGGTAAGGTAGAAGCCGGAATACCTGAAGATGATCCCAGAAACCCTGCAACTATTGCTGATAATGTTGGTGACAACGTTGGTGATGTGGCAGGTATGGGGGCCGACCTTTTTGAATCTTATGTTGGTGCTGTAATTGCCACTATGGTTATAGCAGCAAGTAGCGGTGCAAATCAGGTTGTATTAATGTCTATTCCTATGATCCTGATTGCTATAGGAAGCCTTGCATCACTTGTTGGATCTAAATCTGTTGAATGGTTTAAAGATGGAGAACCAAGTGAGGTGCTTGAAAAATCAACGCTTTATGCAGGCGGGGCCTACCTACTTCTTTCTCTGTTTGTTCTTTTGGTGGTAGCGGCAGTTGATAATCTTGCAATAAGATCAGCCTTTATGATCTGGCTTACTTCAGTTATTGGCCTCGGAGCAGGTGTAATTATAGGAAGGATTACAGAGTATTTTACTTCTGGAAAACCGATAAGAAAAATTGCTGAATCATCTGAAACAGGTGTTGCAACAAACATTATTGAAGGGCTTTCAATTGGATTATACAGCACAACTTATCCGGTAATAACAATAGCAATTGCAATTGTTTTATCTCACTGGTTTGCGGGACTTTATGGAATTGGAATTGCTGCAGTAAGTATGCTTGCAACAATTGGTATAACAATGTCAGTTGATGCTTATGGACCTGTGGCAGATAATGCAGGTGGAATAGCCGAGATGTCTGAGCTTGGAGATGACGTAAGGGCTATCACTGACAAACTTGATTCACTTGGCAATACAACAGCTGCTATTGGTAAAGGTTTTGCAATAGGATCAGCTGCACTGGCTGCACTGGCTCTATTTGCTGCATACACAAACGCTGTTGGACTTGATTCTATAAATATTACAAAAAGTAAAGTTGTTGCCGGAATGCTTGTTGGAGGCACAATACCATTTCTTGTGGCGGCATTAACCATGGGCGCAGTAGGAAGATCGGCCCAGAAAATGGTTGAGGAAGTAAGAAGACAGTTTAGAGAAATTGCCGGAATTCTTGAAGGCACAGGGAAACCTGATTATGCAAGTTGTGTAAAAATCAGTACAGATGCATCATTAAGAGAAATGATTGTTCCAAGTGTAATTGGAGTATTTGCTCCACTTGCAATTGGATTTCTTCTAGGTGCTGAAGCTCTTGGTGGTTTTCTTGCCGGGGCAGTTGTAAGCGGTGTTATGCTTGCGCTTATGATGGCAAATTCAGGTGGTGCCTGGGATAATGCTAAAAAATATATTGAAGAAGGTAACCATGGAGGAAAGGGATCAGATGCACATAAAGCTGCTGTAGTGGGTGATACAATTGGTGATCCTTTTAAAGATACTTCGGGCCCAGCAATGAACATATTGATAAAATTAATGTCGATTGTTTCACTTGTAATAGCCCCACTTCTTCTTTAAATTAACAATAATTATTTAGATATAAACCAAAGGCAGGGACTTCACCCTGCCTTTTTTATTTTGATTTTTTTAAATATTTGGTAAAATAACGGTTCTCTGTCGCTTTAGATATTTCATCTAAGGCCAAACAAGACCAGGGCAGGAGGTATTACACTATGGCTATAAAGCCAAAAAATTACGAAACACTCTACATGGTAAGACCAGACTTAACGTCAGAAGAACTTACAAAGATCCAGGATAAGCTCGAGAGCTCAATTAAAAACAACGAGGGTGAAATCACAAGGGCAGATAAGTGGGCTGATCGTGATCTTGCATACGCAGTTAAAGATTACAACAAAGGCACTTACTATATTTTGGAATATTCCACTCTTCCACCAGGTGTGGCGCAAATTGAGAAACATCTCGGTTTTCACAACACTGAAGTCCTCAGGTTTATAACAGTGGATTTATCAGAACAGTTGGCAGAAGAGGCAAAGAAATCACCTCAGCCACAATCAAATGGAGGTGAGGGTTAATGGCGGATTCAAGGGACAACAGAAGAAGATCATATTCCAGAAAAAAAAGAAGCAGAAACCTGGCAAAAGAAGGAAAGAAAATTGATTATAAAGACATTGAGCTTTTATCCCAGTTTATCACTGAAAGAAAAAAAATAATGCCAAGAAGAAGCACAGGGCTTAACGCCCAGGAACAAAGAAAAGTTGCGTTGGCTATAAAAAGGGCAAGATTTATGGCACTTATTCCTTATACAGTGCTTCATAAATGATCTTTAAAAACCTGGAGAGAAACTAATGAAAGTTATCTTTATAGAAGATGTTAGAAATATTGGAACAATTGGTGAGATAAAAGATGTGAAAAACGGATTGGCAACAAATTATCTCATACCCAAAAAATTTGCTATCAAAGCAACAGATGCCAATTTAAAAATTTGGGATAAGAAAAGTGAAGCACTGGAAGCACAGAAAACTGAAATATACAATGAGGCAAAATCCCTTGGAGAAAACCTGCAAGGCTTAACCCTTGAATTCATAATGAGAGCGGGAGAAGAAGATAAACTCTTTGGCTCTGTTACATCTCAAAACATAGCAGACGGCCTCAATGAAAAAGGTTTTGATATATCAAGAAAAGATATTGTACTTGATGACTCAATCAAAACACTTGGGAGCTATCAAATTTCTATAAAAATTCACCAGGAAGTTAGCCCAGAAATCACTGTAAATGTTCTTAAAAAAGATGATATTGAAGAAGAACCTTTCGAAGGTAATGTTTAAAATCACATAAAGGGTTTTTATTTAGACAAATCATTACAAAAACATAAAAGAAAGCCCGGTAACTTTACCGGGCTTTCTTCACTCTTAAATGGAGGATGGAGGATAATATAAAGGTTAGAAGCCAAATAGCTGTTAAGGATTCAAACTTTTACCCTCTCACACTTAATTATAACCCCACATATTTTAGAATGTTTCAGTAAAAACTGTTTTTATTTAAAAGCAGGGGAAAGAAGCTTTTCAAGTGACTCAAATTCATAACCTTTTGGTGGAAAAAACTGCTCTTTTTTTATCTTCTTCTTATCAACATTCTTTATCTCTTCAATAAAAACCGATCCATCCACAGAATGATCAATAGTTTTTAGTGGATATCCATTTTTTTCAAATAGATCAAGAAATGCCTGTTCATTATCAACCACTATATCATTTCCAAGGCTCTTGCCGATTTTTTTAAATTCATTCATAAAGGATGAAAGCTTTTTGATGTCCACATCATCTTTATAATCAAGCTCATTACTTAGGCATATTTCTTCATTCAACTTTTCGTTTTTATAAATTTCAAAAGTCTTACAGCTGTAACCAGCCACTTTCTCCGCTTTATTTGTTTCTTTGATAGAAACTTTTACATTCCCGGATTTACTATTTAAAAAACCTTTTTTCTTCAGCTCTTTTTCCACTTTTTCCTTTTGATCAGGGGGAAGTTTTGCCAAATCAGCTTCAATCTGTTTATCAATCTTATCTGAAATTTGTTTAAAAAACTGAAGAAGCTCTTCTGGAGTTGTTACAGTGTAGGTTTTTTCTCCATAATTTATGTATATTAATTGCCCTTTTTCAAGGTTGAAAATAGTTGCTATATCCTGGCTATCATCATAAAACTTAAACATATTATCCTGAAGATATACCTTGCCTGATTGCCTTATTGAGCTCTCACTCTCATACCTTTCCTGATCCATGATCAATCCAGCATAAGAATATTGGATATTTATTAAAAGCAACGTGGTAAAAATTAAAAGATATTTCATTTCACTCCCCTTTTGAGATTAAAGTATAAGCAATAATATTACATTAAAATTCTGTTTATTCTTAAAAGTTTTTGGAATAATTATTTATGCAATATTATCTTTAGTATTGACCGCCTATCAGCTTATGATAGATTAAACACTCTTTCTTAGAATTTATCGGAGGTATCATATCACATGGCAGAATTTAAGACGAAATTTGCACCTGTAGGCGAAAAAGAAGTCACAAGAGCAATTGTAGAAGGATTTACTAAGGAATTCACTGAATATATTGAAAGCGATGTAATTGTGGTAGGAGCAGGCCCAAGCGGGCTCGTGGCGGCTAAAGATATTGCAAAAAAGAACTATAAAGTACTACTGGTTGAAAGAATGAACTATCTTGGCGGAGGTTTTTGGATTGGCGGCTACCTTATGAATAAGGTAACTGTGAGAGATCCAGGTCAAACTGTGCTTGATGAAATTGAAGTTCCATATGAAGAAGTCTCAGAAGGCCTTTATGTTTCAGATGGCCCTTATGCATGTTCCAAGCTTATAGCAACTACTTGTGAAGCCGGGGCAAAGATAAGAAATATGACAATGTTTGATGACCTTGTATACAGAGAAAATGGAAGAGTGGCTGGAATAGTTATTAACTGGACACCTATTGCAAATATGCCTAAGGAAATAACCTGTCTTGATCCTATAGCTATTGAATCCAAACTCGTAATTGATGCAACAGGGCATGACGCATACTGCGTTTCAAGGCTCTCGCAGCAGGGTCTTTACAAAAAGCTTCCCGGACATGGTTCAATGTGGGTTGAAAAATCCGAAGAAGCACTTGTTGAATACACTGGTGAAGTTCATCCCGGGCTTATAGCTTGTGGTATGTCAGTTAACACAATATACGGACTGCCAAGAATGGGACCGACTTTTGGTGGAATGCTGCTCTCTGGCAAAAAAGCTGCTGAAGTTGCAATTAACATCTTGAAAGAACAGAAGTAAAATTCAAAAATAATATAAGAAAGGGCAAATATTAATTGTCCTTTTTTATTTAATCCTTTTAATCTCTTTTCTACATTCACTACAAATTTTCCCTTTATATTGAACACTCAAAACTTCTTCCTGCCAATGTGAATTAAATAAAGAACAACCTCTGTTTTCACAAAACTCTTTGCCTGTGAAATAATATAAAATCGGTTGGAGAGTATAAGCAGAAACAATTTTTGTTATCTTTTCATCGTTATAATCCAAAAACTTATCTTTATAAATTTCATCCAATTCACTTAGATCATTACCGCTTTGAAGAAGATTAGCCTTGGCAAAATAATATTCCCTTGGTCTTGCAGGTGCTTCAATAAGCCCGGATGTTGAAATTAGAGTTGGTTGCCCACCTAGAACCACTCTTGCATGGTATCTTTTGGAGCCAAATGTGCCAAAGAGTCTATCGGTGTAAATTATATGTAGATCATTTGGGCTATCTATTTTTGACAGAAAAAGCTTGAACAATACTCTTTGCAACCAGTTTGCATCATATAAATATCTCTTAACATCTTTTCCTGTCTGAAAATATTCCCCATGAAAAATATTTTCTTCTAAACTATCAATAGGTTTTTCAATATCAAAAACTCGCGATAGATCCAAAACAGTTTTATATTTATCAAATTCCTTTTCACTTAAATTTAAGTACTGATGAAAGTCTCCTCTGTACTTTGCCTCCAGATTGAGACTCTTTAGGAACTCAACAACCTTTTCAATTTTTAGTGATTTGGATGGATTATCAGAGTAAAGGGAAATTGGCATTTACTTGTCTATTTGTCATTCCTGTAAAGGTCAAGTAATTCGTTGCGCTAATTGCTCTAACATTTTCTTGGGAGTAAGACCATTAATTCCCTGATGAGGCCTTGCAGTATTGTAGTAAAGTAAATACTGCTGAAGCTCATCTTTAAAATGTTCTAAACTCTCAAAATACGTACCCTCAATAAGATCATCATTAAGCGTTCTCCAAAACCTTTCTACTTTACCGTTTGTCTGTGGCCTGTAAGGTCTTGTGTACTTATGCTTTACCCCAAGCTCTATTAACATCCTTTCAAATGGATGTTCTTGTTTTCTTGCCCCTTTTGAGCAAAGCTCTGAACCATTGTCAGTCATTATTGATTCAAACTGTATCCCATACTCCACATTCAATAGATTTAGCATTGCCAGTGACGAAAACATTACATCAAGTGATTTAAGGCTCTTTATCACACTTGCCCAGCCTATCCTTGATGCATCATCCACTATTGCCACAAGATAGTAACGAGTGGGATCATTAGCTATTAGGTCTTTACTTAAGTAGTGACAGTCTAAATGTCCTAACTCTCCTGCTCTTTTCTTTATTATCTTTCGTTTGTTTTG
>JAJCZR010000026.1 GCA_029262295.1 Deltaproteobacteria bacterium
TGAAGTATTAGCTTTAGCTGCAAGTTTAGTACCTAATATAGCTTCATGTGAGATATTAGGAAGCCAGACAGCCAATATAGAAGATGCAGATGTAGTATGTGATATAGAAGACTTTCCATTTGAAATAGATGTAATACTAAATCTATGTAGACAGGGAAATGTAAGTGGAGTGGCAAATGCAGTGGTGGAAGTAATATCAGATGATAGACCTGAAGAAAGTGCAGAAGAAACGATAGAGATACTGTTAAATGACTTAGAGTTATGTCAGGTGTCAGGAGATGGTGATGGAGACGGAGACTCTGAACCTGGAGGAGATGGAGACACTGGTGGTGACGGAGACGGGGCAGGAAGTGGCTGTTCAGTAGCACCGGTAAACACAACCAGTACAAGCAGCATTTTTGTAACACTACTATCAGCAGTGGCAGGAATAGCAGGAGTGTTTTTTAGAAGAAGAAAGTAATAAGATTCAAGATCTCCTTATATTCCCCTCTCCCCAGCGTGGGAGAGGGATTAAGGGTGAGGGGGATAAAAGATTTTCACCCCCATCTTAGTCTTCCCCCCTCAAGGGGGAAGAGACTTTAGGTAGAAGATTTAGTATTATAGCAGTCTGGTAAATCCTGAGATGTATTTATAATTTCAGTCAATATTCTGGATCCCGCATCAAGTGCGGGATGACTCCTTCTTGTCATACCTGAATGCATTAGTCAGGTATCTAAAATCTTTAAAAGACTAGATTCCGTGCAAAGGATTGACGGAATGACAGACATTTTAGGGAATAAATTACTAATCCAATCTCTCATCATAAGCACTATAATCTGGAATTAACCTTTCGTATTTATCATCGAAATGTTTCGACTTAATTATAAAGTCAGCCGTGGAAATATTACATGCGGTTGGTATATTCCAGAGCACTGAAAGTCTTAGAAGTGCTTTCACATCAGGATCGTGTGGTTGAGGTGAGAGAGGATCCCAAAAGAAGATCAGAAAATCTATATTTCCTTCAGCTATTTGAGCCCCTATTTGTTGATCACCACCGAGTGGCCCACTATTAAATCTGGTTACATCAATACCTAAAGTTTTCTCAATCAGTTTTCCTGTTGTGCCTGTTGCAAATATTTTGTGATCTTTTAACTCTTTTTTGTGCTTTTTAGCCCATTCTAATAGAGAACTTTTCTTGTTATCATGAGCTACAATTGCAATCTTTTTCTTCTTTTTGGAAACTTTGGTTTCGTATTTCATTAAACAGTTGCAGCAGTTCTCAATGGATCAGGGCCATACTGATTATCACCATCTGTTCCTTTAAGAATTCCACATTCAATAAGATACCAAAGTGATCCTATCACAGGAATTAAAGTGATAAGAACCCACCAGCCGGATTTGTTTCTGTCATGAAATCTTTTAATACCTATGCACACACTGGGATACAATGCTGCAACCTGTGCTGCAGTGGCAAGAAGGCCTCCAGCACCGAGAATTGTATCAATTGCATAAACAATAAGAAGAATAATAAATAGTGGTAATATTCCGTTCACCCAGAATGTGTGCCTTCCGATCCTTCCATCAGTTGTCGTCCAGACTTGTTTGATTTTTTCTATATCCATACTTCCCTCCAGATAAATTTAGATAGATAAATATTAACTAATTTTCTCACTCATTTCACGAACCACAATAAAAATTGTTCTGTGTTCATTCCAATATTATTGAATTTAAAACCCATAATAAGTAAGTTATACGGCTTAAGGAAACACAAAAATGCAATTTACAAACTATTTTATACCCACTTTGAGAGATAATCCTGCTGATGCTGAAGTAATCAGCCATAAGCTGATGATACGTGCAGGAATGATACGTAAACTGGCTGCAGGTATTTATAGTTACTTACCACTTGGATATAGATCAATTAAGAAAGTTGAAAATATTGTCCGGGAAGAGATGAACAGGGCAGGGGCTATAGAGCTTTTAATGCCTGCTGTTTTGCCTGCAGAACTATGGCAGGAAAGTAAACGTTGGGATTACTATGGTAAAGAGTTATTGCGATTTAAAGACAGAGCAGAGAGGGATTTTTGCATTGGTCCTACACATGAAGAGATAATCACCGATATTGTAAGAAAGGATATAAGTTCCTATAAACAACTTCCCCTTAATCTTTATCAAATTCAAACCAAGTTCAGAGATGAGATTCGTCCGCGTTTTGGTGTTATGAGGGCAAGAGAATTCATTATGAAAGATGCCTACAGCTTTGATGCAACAGATGAAGCTGCCGATAAGTCATATGAACTTATGTATCAGGCTTATAACAGGATATTTGAGAGATGCGGACTTGAGTTTAAAGCTGTTGAAGCAGATTCCGGGAATATTGGCGGAAATTTTTCTCATGAATTTATGGTGATCGCCGATACAGGTGAAGATATAATAATGAGTTCCACTGATGCAGATTACACTGCAAACCTTGAACTTGCTGAGATCGGTATTTCAGAAGATGAAAAGGAACGTGCCCGAAGCGCAAATGACCTTGAAGCCGTGTCTGAGATACATACTCCTGATTTAAAGACTGTTGAAGAAGTGGCCGAGTCCCTTAGAGTTGAAACTAAAGACCTTATAAAGACACTTATTGTACAAACTGAAAAAGAAGTTGTTGTTGCCCTCGTAAAAGGTGATGCTGAACTTAGTATTACAAAACTCAGAAAAATTCTTGATGCAGACACTATTGAACTTGCCACACCTGAAGTGATCCAAAAAGTTACAGGTGGACCAATGGGATTTAGCGGCCCTGTTGGACTTAAAAACATAAAGATTATTGCAGATAAATCTGTAAGAAATATTAAAAACGCAGTAACCGGAGCAAATAAAAAGGATTTTCACATTAAAGGCGTAAATCCTGGAAGGGATTTTGAAGCTGATGTTTATGGTGATATACGTGTTGCAAAAGATGGTGATCCATGCCCAAAATCAAATGGCACTTTGAAATCTTCAAGGGGAATAGAAGTGGGCCATGTATTTAAGCTTGGCACTAAATACAGTGAAGCCATGGGTGCTGTTTACACTGATGAGAATGGAAAAGAAAAACCTATTATAATGGGCTGTTATGGAATAGGAATTGGAAGAACAGTTGCTGCAGCTATTGAGCAAAATAATGATGAGTTTGGTATTAAATTTCCAGCTGCTATTGCACCTTTTGAAGTTACTTTACTCCCACTTAATTTGAAACAGGATGATGTGAGAACTGTTGCAGAAGACCTCTATCAGAAGCTAAAAGATAAGGGCGTGGATATATTGATTGATGACAGAACTGAAAGTGCGGGAATTAAATTCAAGGATGCCGATCTTCTCGGAATTCCTTTTCAGATAACTATTGGAAGTAGGGGCCTTAAAGAAAACTCTGTGGAGATAAAAGACAGAATGACGAGTCACAAAGAAAAAGTGGCCATAGATGAAGTTATAACAAAGATTGAGTCTTTACTAAACTCCAATTAAAATCTATTTATGACCCGCCCTAAACTCAGACCTGAAGAAAGAATAATTGTTGCCCTCGATACCCCATCTTTACAAGGATCTTTAAGAGTTGTAAACAAACTTAAAAGTATAGTTCAGACATTCAAAGTTGGACCAATTCTATTTTTAAGAAAAGGCGTTCGTTCAATTGAAGATATAAGATCGGAAGGTAAAGATATATTTCTTGATCTGAAATTTCATGACATTCCCTCTACAGTTGAAAAATCAATTCCCAACATTATGAATTACGGAATAAATATGTTTACGATTCATACTCTAGGTGGTTTTGATATGATGAAAGCAGTTGCTGATAGGGTAAGAATTGAATCTGAAAATAAGAATATTAAAAAACCCACAGTTCTTGGAGTTACTGTTCTTACAAGTCATAACGACGAGACTTTAGATGAAATTGGAATCAGTAATAAAACAAAAGATCAGGTTCTTAAACTTGCTTCACTTGCGGATAAAGCAGGCATTGATGGGCTTGTATGCTCAGGACTTGAATGTGAAATGTTGAGATCAGAATTTGGAGACAGGTTTACTCTTGTTGTGCCAGGAGTAAGGCCATCAGGTGAATCCCATGATCAAAAAAGGGTAGTTACTCCAAGAAATGCAATTGATTTGGGCGCAGATTACCTTGTGGTTGGAAGGGCTATCACTGAATCTGATGATCCGCTTCAAGCTACTTCTGAGATTATTGATTCTATATCATGAATAAAAACATCTCCTGGCAATATGATGAATTTGTTCAGGTTGGAAAGGATTACTCTGACCAATCTGAAGTGAATATTTATGAATCTACCCATTCTCAGTTTCGTGATCTAAAAAAAGAAGCACTTGAACTTATAGATTTATTTCAATTAAAGGATAGTGATATCTTAGTTGATTTCGGTTGCGGGACCGGGATTTTTGCAATTGAAGCTGCAAAAATTTGTTCGAAAGTTTATGCAGTTGATGTTTCAAAAAACATGCTCGATTATGCAAGTGATAAGGCCTGTGATGTAGGAATTAATAATATTGATTTTAGTCATTCAGGTTTTTTAAATTTCTACCAACCAGATAATTCAGTGAATTTAATTACTTCTACTTTTTCTTTTCATCATCTTCCTGATTTTTGGAAAGCAGTTGCTCTTAAAAGACTTAACAGGATGCTTGCTCCGGGTGGAAAGCTATATATAAAAGATGTTATATTAGAAGACCAAAATTCAATTGAAAATATTCAGTCTTTTGTTGATAAACAAAAGGAGCTTGGAGGCAACTTTTTAAAAGAAGATGCAGAGCAACATTTCAGGGAAGAATTTTCAACATTTGGATGGGTTATAGATGAAATGCTTGAAAGATCGGGTTTTATAATAGAAAGTAAAGATATAAGTAATGGTATTTTAGGAGTTTATATCTGCAAAAAATTATAATATGGAAAAAATGGAAAATAACAATTTAAACCTAGCGGTGCTAATCGATGGCGATAATATCCCGTCTGCCTATATTCAGGAAATGATGGAAGAGATTGCCAAGTATGGAAATCCAACCATAAAAAGAATTTATGGCGACTGGACAAAGCCGCATTTGAACAAGTGGAAAAACCTTCTTCTTGAGAATGCAATTCATCCTATTCAGCAATACGGATATACAACAGGAAAAAGCTCAACTGATTCTGCAATGATAATAGATGCAATGGATATTCTTTATTCAGGGAAGGTGAGCGGCTTTTGCGTTGTTTCAAGTGATAGTGATTTTACGCGTCTTGCGACCAGGCTAAGAGAAGCCGGGATGCAGGTAATCGGGATTGGAGAGAGAAAAACTCCTAATCCTTTTATAGTTGCCTGCGACAGATTTATATTCTTAGAAGTTCTTAAAACCAGATCGGGTAAAAAAGAAGCATCTGGGAGTGATAAAAACACTGGTAAGGATTCTGTTGATTCAATTACGGAAAAGGAAATCAACCTTATTGCTTCAACAATTTCTGATATATCTGATGATGATGGCTGGGCCTTTTTGGGTGATGTTGGTGGATTGATACAGAAAAAACAACCAAGTTTTGATTCAAGAAACTATGGCTTTCAAAAGCTTACTCCCTTAATTCAGTCTATCGGTGAGTTTGAGATAGAAAGGCGCGGAAACCCTAAGGGAAGAAACAAACTTGTGTATGTCAGGATTAAGCAAAAAGATTCGAA
>JAJCZR010000027.1 GCA_029262295.1 Deltaproteobacteria bacterium
TTTTCTTAAAGTATTTGGATTATCCCCTTCTCCAGCTAACGTTAGTACATCCAAAGAGTCATTGATTTTTTGTGTCTTTTCCTGATCACTATCAACAACAACAACCTCGTGTTCTTTGGATAATTCCCTGGCAAGAAAAGAACCGACCTCTCCTGCTCCAATTATCAAAATTCTCATTGACATACTAGATTATGATGGTTTTTCACTGCTTTTGCCAGAACCTATCGAGACATAAACAAGTCTTGACATAAATATGAATAAAAGCCCGAGCGACATAAGCTGTGCCTGTGAAATACCATCTATAAAACTTGGTGAAGTTTCTCTAAGGAACTCAACAAAAAATCTTTCAATAGCTAGAATTGAAAATCCCACTGCGGCAAGCCATCCGGCGCGAGAATCTTTCTTTCTAATGTTCCATAAAAATATAAAAAGTGCTGTCATTAAAATTGTGTCGTATATTTGAGTTGGATGTACAGAAAGGTTTGTTGGCGGAGAACCGTTTGGAAAAGAAAGTGCCCAGGGCAAATCAGTTGGAAGACCATAATCATCACCCACAAGAAGGCAGCCAATTCTTCCTATGGCATAGGCAATAATCACACTAGGGCATATTGCATCAATGATAACCCACACATTTACTTTTTTTATCTTTGATACAAGGATAAGCATCAAAAAAGAGCCTATAAAACCACCGAGAAAGGTATAGCCTGAAGCAAAATATCTGACTGGTTCGCTTATAAACTCACTCCAGGAAGCCTGTTGGAAAATGAAGAGCAGCTTTGCTCCTCCCAAACCCCCAATCAAAGTTGCAATTAAACATATATCTGCAAGCTTTGGATCGTAACCTTTTCTTACAATTTCTTTTTCAAGAATGAAATAACCAACAAGGTAGGCTACAAGGACCATCACAGAGTATGAAGAAATTACTACATCGCCAATTTCTAAAACTGTCGGATACATCAGATTATTTATCTTTCAACAATGAATCTAGATTAAAAAGTGGAATACCACTTCCACCTGAGAATTTGGGGAGCTGCCCGTCCCATTGTTCGGCAAGCCGGAGCTGAATCAATTCAGGATTGTTTTTAAGTGCCTTCGCCTCTCTTTCAATGGCCTGTGCCCTTGCAATGGATGCTTTTTCAATTTGATAAGCTTCAGCGTCAGCTGCAAGTTTTCTTTCTTCATTACTTGCTTCGGCCTGGGTTACCCTTCTAATTTTTTCGTTACTTGCCTGAAGGGCTTCCTGTTCGGCTTTAACCTTTAACTCAATAGCTTTGTTAAAATCTTCAGAAAAATCAAAATCGGTAATTGCCACATTGGCAATCCTGATTGCATTAATTGGCAGTCCTTTTTCCTTTAAAGTAACGTCTATAAACTTATTAATAGCATCCTGTATAGCAACTTTCACTTCAGCCCTTTTTGTAACTAGTTGCTCCGCTGTATATTTAGCTGTAATAGCTTTTACAGATTCCTGAATTGCAGGTTCTATAAGTGTTGCAGAAACAGCATCATTTTTACCGATTTTTTGGTAAGTTATTGGGGCAATCTCGCCTGTTAATGAGTACTGAAGCGTTACTTGCGTCCTTACAGTCTGAAGATCTTTTGAGGCAGATGCAGCTTTGGCATTGGCCTTTTGCAACCTTACTTCAACCTGCTCAACTTTATCCATAAACGGCTTTTTTAAGTGAAAACCTTCCTTGAGTGCATTGGGCTGTACTGCACCAAATGTTCTCACAACCCCCACCTTTCCACTATCGACTATTACAAAACCACTTGTAACAAATAAAAAGAAAATAACAAATAAAACGGGGTAAAGAATATTAATTTTTGGTAGTTGCTTTGGAACTTCCATTTAAACCTCCAATATGGGTAATTTATTGTAATTGTGCATATACTAATGACTAGAAAAAAAGATTCAACAAAATAGGCTTAAGCCTCAAGGAAACTTATATCCTTAATAGTAAGACTTATATCCTTATTTCCATTCCATATATTAAATTGTGGTGTAAACGCAATATCAACTTTTGGGGAAAGTTCAACAATTTCTTTGAGATTAAACCACATTCCATCAAGTTTTACACCTTCACTTTCAAACTTGATCCCCATATGTTTTTCCTTAAAAATTTTAGTTGAGACTACTGATACAGATTTAGTAAAAAATACAGGCTCCGGGTTTCCAATCCCAAAGGGTGAAAGTTCACCCAGCTCACTCAGAAAACCATCTGTAATTTCAGAAAACCTAATTTCAGAATCGATATTAATTTTTTTGATATTATTATCAACACTTACTTCAAGTGCCTTTGAGAGCATATCCCTGAAAAGCAGGATTTTATCTTCTTTTATAGTTATTCCTGCCGCCTGTTCGTGGCCACCAAAATTTTCAAATAGCTGCTGGCATTCCAAAAGTGATTTATAAATATTTATTCCATTAACGCTTCTTCCAGAGCCTTTTCCAATCCCATCTTCATCTACAGCAATAAGAAATGTAGGTTTTTCGTAGCGCTCAGCAATTCTGGAAGCCACAATTCCAATAACGCCCTGATGCCAGTTTTTTGAAAAAAGCACAAGAGAATTTGAATCAAGCATTTTCTTATCTGACTCCACTATATCTATCGCACTTGTGAGAATTTTTTTTTCGGTATTTTGTCTGTTTATATTTTCAGAGTTTAATTTGTTTGCAAGTTCCATGGTATATGCTTTTTCGTCGGAAATAAAAAGTTCAACTGCCTCGTAAGCTGAACCCATTCTTCCCATAGCATTAACCCTGGGCCCGAGTTTAAAACCAAGATCATAGGAATTCACTGTGCTTTTTATCCCACTTACTTCCTTTAGCGCTTTAAGGCCAATGCGCTTTGGCCTTTCCATCCTTTTAAGCCCTTCCCTAACCACTACCCTGTTTACATTTACAAGGGCCCCGCAATCAGCCACAGTGCCAAGTGCAACAAGATCAAGATAATCGCCAAGATTTGGTTCCTTTTTCTGAAAAAAACCTTCATCACGAAGTGTCCTTCTCAGGGCAAGGGCAAGATTAAAGATAACCCCAACTCCCACGATTTCCTTTCCCGGATAATTGCAACCCTTTTGATGAGGGTTTAAAACTGCCACAGCTTGTGGCAAGGTTTCAGGTGGTTCATGATGGTCAGTAATTATAAAATCAATTCCTTTGCTTTTTGCATACTGAACTTCCTCAAAAGCGCTGATCCCGCAATCAACAGATACAATGAGTTTTGCCCCTTCATTTTCAAGTGAGTCAATCGCATTTTTATTAATTCCATAACCTTCTTCAAATCTATTGGGATTGTAGTAGGTGATATCCGCATCAAGAAATTTTAAAAAATTATAAAATAACGATGTGCTTGTGACCCCATCAACATCATAATCTCCATAAATTGCAATTTTTTCTCTGAGCTCTATCGACTTTTTTAATCTTTCGACAGCTTCTTGCATACCTTTCATAAGAAATGGGGAAGGAAGATCAAACAAAGAAGGATTAAGAAAACTCTCTGCTTCTATATCCGACTTTATACCCCTGTTTACAAGAACCTGGGAAGTAATTGGAGAAATCCCAAGTTTATCTGAAATTTTTTTGGAAAGCTTTGGATTTTGTTTTGCAACAACCCACTTCTTATTATTCATATTAAAAATGTTAAAAAGGAACTTATTTATCTTTTAGAAAATCTACAATAGCCTTTAGGCCGAGGGTATAACTATTTATGCCAAAACCAGATATAACCCCCACTGAAACAGGTGATATAAATGATTTTTGTCTAAACTCTTCTCTTTTAAACACATTTGATATATGCACTTCCACAACAGGAATTGCGGTGGATAAAATTGCGTCCCTTATCGCAATACTTGTATGTGTGTATGCACCAGGATTTATTACTATCCCATTATGGTTTTCAAACGCATCCTGTATTTTGGTCACTATTTCACCTTCCGAGTTTGATTGAAAAAACTCAGGTTCAATACCCTTGTCAATTGAAGCAGCTTCTTTTAGAAGCATCGAGTTTACATCTGAAAGAGTGTCAGTGCCATAAATTTCAGGTTCTCTTTTACCAAGAAAATTTAGATTTGGACCATGAATAAATAAAATTTTCATAAATACCACTTTTTATAAAAAGTTACTCTAACAATACTACCTTATGCTTTTCCTGCTTAAAAGATGCATAACCCTGTTGTACTTCTCACGGTAGTCAAGATTTTGTGGTTCTTTTAAAATTAATACCTCCATTATCTCTAAGGCATCACCATACTGGTTTTGTGAAATATAGAGGTCTGCAAGCGTTTCAGTTTTTAGATGACCACCTTCAGGTTTAATATTTTTATCCACAGCAGACCTAAACCCACTTACAAAATTATCTCCGGGTTTTATATTCTCATCCTTAGCTTTAATAAGACGATGGAGCTTCTCAATCTGCTTTTCCAGTTTTGGATTATCCTCATAGTAAAATGAAATATTTTCTGCAATTTTAAGGGCCACATCATATTTTTTTTCACTTTTATATATCTCAATCAAAAGTTCTGCGGCAGCAAAATTATCAGGTGCAATTTGTGTAACCTTTTTAAGTTCTTTTAATGCCAAATCTATTTTCCAGCACTGATAATAAGCCTTTCCCAGTAAGAACCTGGCAGTCACCATATTCTTATTTTTTCTCAATCCTTTTAATAAAATTGAAATTGCTTTTTCAATCTTGTTTTTTTTTAGAAGCACTTCTGCTAGTAACACAAACGATGAAGAATCTGGTGAGTGCTCTAACTGCTTTTCGTATTTTTCTTCAAGAATATCAAGCTCAGTTTTATTTTGTCTGGATCTAAACATTGATTAATACCTGTCAGGAATTTCTTTTTAGAAACATGGAGATAAGATAGTCAAACTCTTTTATCTTAAGCAGTTTTGCAAAAGCAAAGAATAATATAATTCCAACTGATATTGGCAGTATAAAGAACATGAGTTTTTGGGGTGTTACATCCGAGGTCTGCCAACTATACATACTCGAAATAAAATAAACAATTGCCCCCATAAATAAAGAAAGGGCACCCACTTTTGCAATAAACAGGAGTAGCTTTTTATCAATAAAAAAGCCGGAACGTTTACTAAGAAAGTAAATCAACAAAGAAAAGTTAAGTATTGATGAGATAGAGCTTGCAAGTGCAAGTCCCAAATGGTCAAGATCAAATACAAAACCAAGTATATAGCAAAAAAGCGCATTTACTATAAAAGCAATAAAAGCAGTGATTACTGGAATTTTGGTATCTTGCATTGCATAAAATGCCGGAACTGTAATCCGTATTCCACCAACTGCAATCAGGCCAAATGAGTAACCTAAAAGACACTGCGAAGTCTTTATTACCGCATCATAATCAAATTCACCATGTTGATAAAGAAGATTACAAATAGGTTTTCCAAGTGCAATTAATCCAAATGTGGCAGGGATCATAATGAAAAGCATAAGCCTTAAAGTGCTTGAATAGTTTTCTTTAAAACTCTCAAATTTTTTAGCTGCAATATCAGAGGAAAGTGAGGGAAGCATTACAGTTGCAATCGACACAGCAATTATTCCCAAAGGAAACTCTATCAATCTTTCAGCAAAATATAGATATGAGATTGTTCCTTCCTCCATAAAAGAAGCGAATTGCGTGCCCACTATTATATTAAGGTTGTAAACCCCAATACCAAAAAGTTGGGGTGCCATAAGCAAACTCAGTCTTTTTACTGCCGGATGTTTAAAATGAGATGTGAAACCAAACATAAAATCCTTTGATTTGAGAAAATATATATTTAAAAGAAGTTGTAAGAGACCACCCAGGATTACACCAATGGCAAGTGAAATGATCGGAATATTAAAACTTTTATGAAGAAAAAAAGCGCAGATAATAATTGATATATTAAAAAGTACAGGAGAAAAAGCAGGTGCAAAAAAATGACGTAATGAATTCAGCACTCCCATTGAAAGAGCAGTAAGCGATATGAAAAGGATATAGGAAAACATTATGCGGTTGAGCAAAACAGAAAGTTTGAAAGCCTCAATATCAAAGCCAGAGGCAAAAGCTTTAACAATATAAGGTGAAAATATAACTCCAAGAATTACAAGCAAAATCAGAATACAAAAAAGCACTGTAAAAACAGCATTTAGTGCTTTCTTTGCTTCTTCTGCACCTTTCTGTTCATTATATTCAGTGAAAATAGGTATAAAGGCTATTGTAAGTGAGCCCTCAGCAAAAAGTCTTCTCAAAAGGTTGGGTATTCTAAAAGCCACATAAAATGCGTCAGTGGATGCACCTGCACCAAAAAAGTAGGCTATCACAACATCTCTAAAATACCCCGCAATCCGGCTTAGAAATGTAAGTGAGCTAACTAGTCCCCACCTTCGTGCATAGCTTGTTTGGTTATCCATTATTTATTCCATATTTATAAAAATGGATCATCAATATAATCAAATTCAATCTCATCTTTTAGCTGATTTAAAACCATCTTTGATTCATGAAATAGATCGGGAGTTGTGATTATCTTGACAATCATCTGCTTTGGAACCTCAGTTCTAACCCACATAAGGTGTGAATACGTGCCCAGAATAGACTGTAGTAAAATATTGTCCCTTTTATTTTTCAGTTTTATAAAAAAGATAGACATTGTATAAAAAAATCACTTAAAAAATACTTTTTAATTGAACAATAGCTAATCCAAACAATACCAAATTATTCAAAATCATACTAAAAAAAGCTGAGAACCTCCATCTTTTGTCAAAAATAGAGATAAAAAATGTAAAAAAATGTAAGAATTTCAAAATCTTACTTGACTTTTGATGCAAATTTTAATAAATTTAGAAAACTGGCATAAAAGTAACATGTTTTGGCATATATTGGCAGGAAGTGGTTGAAAATGTTTCGTGGAAGATATGAACATACAATGAGTAGCACCGGAAGAGTTAGCATTCCCTCAAGATTTAGAGAGGTATGTAAGGATAAGTACGGTGATGAAAAATTTGTTATTACTAACTTTGACAAATGCCTTGTTGCATACCCACTTAAAGAATGGAACGAAATTGAAAAGAAGATATCAGAACTTTCGCAGTTTAAAGATGAAGTTATTTATTTTCAAAGATACCTTGTGGGAGGGGCAGTTGACTGTCCGATTGATAGCCAGGGAAGAGTGCTAATTCCTCAATCCCTAAGAGAATACGCAAAAATTGATAAAGAAGTAGTATTGATCGGGGTACTTACCAAGTTTGAGATATGGTCAAAAGAGATATGGCAGCCGGAAGAGTCTGTAAAAGCTTTTGAAGAATTTAAAAAAAGCAGGGAGCTATTAGCTGAACACGGAATATAATATGCAGAAATTCGCAACAGACAACATAGCTAATATACACAAATCAGTGCTTTTGGATGAAAGCATTACAGGCTTAAGCCCCGTGGAGGATGGGGTTTTTGTTGATGCAACTATGGGCCTCGGTGGGCACACAAAGTCCCTTTTCGAGGCCTGTAATTGTAAATCAAGAATAATAGGAATGGACGTTGATGAAAGTGCCATTGAAATTGCAAGAGAAAGACTTTCAGGGCACAAAGAACACATTGAATTTGTTAACAAAAATTTTATAAATATAGACAAGAGCCTTGAAGAACTTGGGATAAAAGAAGTGGATGGAATAATTGCAGATCTGGGAATGTCTTCATTTCAACTTGATCACAGTGGTAAAGGTTTTAGCTTTAATAAGCAGGAACCACTTGATATGCGTATGGATCCATCTTTACAATTTACCGCCTATGATCTCATTAATGAAATGGATATAAATGAGCTGATCCACATTTTTAAAACTTATGGAGAAGAGAGATTTGCTAAAAATATCTCAAGAGCGATAGTGAAGAACAGGGCTACAAAACCAATTCAAACTTCTTCAGAGCTAGCCGCACTAATTTCAAATTCAATTCCAAGAAAATTTCATCCAAAGAGAAGACACCCTGCCACAAAGAGTTTTCAGGCACTTCGTATAGCTATAAACAATGAACTTGATAACTTGAAAATCTTTGTGGAAAAATCTGTAAAGCTATTAAAGCCTGGTGGAAGGCTTGTAATAATCTCCTTTCACTCACTTGAAGACAGGATCGTAAAAAGACTATTTAGAAAAATGGCCTCTCCCTGTATATGCCCTCATGATCTTCCTGTGTGCAGTTGCGGAAAAATACCTGAACTTAAAATAATTAACAAAAGCCCTATTACACCGGGAGAGAATGAAATAGAAGATAACCCAAGGGCAAGAAGTTCTAAGATGAGGATCGGGGAAAAGATATAAAAAAAAGAATTTGAAAAAAGGAAAGGATGGGATGGATGATGAGAAAAAAAAACAAAAAGAGTAGCTTCTCAGCTTTAACAGTGGTGGGGTTTTCTATATTTCTTGTGTTTTTACTTGCCTATGTGGGCGTAAAAATTGAGCAGGTAAAAACAGGGTATGAAATATCAGAAAACAAAAAAATAGAGGAAGGGCTGATGAAAGATAAGCAAACTTACATAGCCGAGCTTATGAAACTCAAATCACCGGATCGTCTGGAAGTCTCAGCAAAAAGATTGGGATTTAAACTACCTACTCATGAAGATGTCGTCTATGTAGAAAGGGCCACTCTTGTAGGGAAGAGGAGATGATAAAGAAAAGAAAAAAAAACCAAAAAAAATTTTCCTACAATAGACACGAAACCAGAACAAAATGGAAAATATATTTTTCTACCCTCTTGGTTGTCCTGCTGTTCCTAGCAGTAGGATATAAATCTCTTGAACTCCAGGTAATAAACCGTGATAAAGCTTTCAGGGTTGCAGAAAAGCAACATAATTCAAGCTACAACCTTCTTCCAATAAGGGGAAGCGTTTTCGACAGAAATAAAAGGGTACTTGCAACAAACCAAAACACTAAATCTATTTACATCAATCCAAAAGAGATAGAAGATCCTAAAGATTTTGCTCAAAAAATAGCAAAACCACTCGGTGTTACATACAAAAAGGCCCTTTCACTTGCTCTTTCAAAAAAATCGTTTGTATGGGCAAAAAGGCTCGCAGGCGAAGATATGGCGGAAAACATTAATTCCCTTGAACTTGAAGGAATTAACTTTGTTGAAGAACCAAAAAGAGTATATCCCAATAACCAGATGTTGGGCCAGGTATTAGGTTTTACTAATATCGATCTTAAAGGCATTGAGGGAATTGAATACTTTTTTGATGGTGCACTAGCAGGAAAACCAAGAAAAATTACCACAAGAAGAGATGCCCGTGGCAAAAACATCCTTGATATCCCTGTCGATATTGAGCAGAGCACTAAAGGGAATGACCTTGTTCTCACAATTGATTCTCAGATTCAACATATTGTTGATACAGAGCTTGAAAAAGGGGTAAAGGAAATGGAAGCCAAAAGTGCAATGGCACTTTTAATGGATCCAGAGACCGGCGAAGTCTTGGCCATGTCATCATACCCTTTTTTTGATCCCAACAATTTCAGAAAGTATGCCGAGATAAATAAAAGAAATCTCCCCGTGTGGTATGCATTTGAACCAGGATCCACATTAAAAATCTTTTTACTTGCTGCTGCATTAGAAGAGAAAATTGCAAATGAGAACAGCAAATATGATTGCGAAAACGGGAGACGAAAAGTAGGAACAAAAGTAATAAAAGATGTCCACCCGTATGGGGTTTTAACTATGGCTGAGACACTTCATTACTCAAGCAATATCTGCGCATCAAAGATAGGAGAAAAGATTGGTAAGGAGTATCTACACGACTACCTGAAGGATTTTGGATTTGGTGATAAGCTTGGGATTGATCTTCCTGGGGAATCAAAAGGAAAAATCCAAAATCTTGGAAATTGGGGTCCTGTAGAACTCGCAACTATATCTTTTGGCCAGGGAATATCAGTAACAGCAATTCAACTTGTAAATGCTTTATCCACAATAGCTAATGGCGGCTACCATATGCAGCCGTATATTGTGAAAAAGATAGTTAACCCCAAAGGTGATATTATCACCGAGAAAAAACCCAAGGTGCTCAAAAGGGTTATTTCTTATGACACTTCAAATACTGTGCGAAAAATACTTAAAGGTGTTGTAGATAAAGGCACAGGAGGAATGGCCCAGATTTCAGGCTACGGGGTTGCTGGCAAAACAGGAACTGCCCAGATACCAAATCCTGAAAAAGGTGGTTACTACGCAGACAAATATATAGCTTCTTTTGTAGGGTTTGCACCCACAGACAAACCAAAATTAACCCTTCTGGTTTTACTCAATGATCCCAAAAAATCTATTTATGGTGGCTCAACGGCAGCACCAATTTTCAAGTCTATTGCAGAAAAAGTCCTTTTTTATATGGGAATACCAACCCAACATGAGTTTGAAGGAAATAGCATTATGCCCAACCTTGAGGGAAAAAGTGCAAGGGATATTTTGAGGTGGGCCACTGAAGAGGGTGTGGAAGTGAGCTTTAAGGGAAGTGGATATGTTGTTGAACAGGATCCAGGCCCTGGAGAAACAATAAAAAGGGGCATAGACTGCACATTTAAATTAAGACAAGACATATGAAACTAAAGGATATCTTAAGTGGAATTAATACTAGTAAAATTATTGGAAATGAGAACGTTGAAATTAAGGGAATTACAACAAATTCAAAAGAAGTTAGGAAAGGATTTATGTTTATTGCAATAAAAGGGCACAAAGTTGATGGACATGATTATATAAATGCTGCAATTGAAAGTGGGGCAGCATCAATAGTTCTTGAAAAAATGAATATATCCCACCGCGGCCAATCAACGATAGTTGAACTTAAAAATTCAAGGCAAGCCCTGCCTGTGATTGCATCCGGATTTTATGAAAACCCTTCAGCAAATATGAAACTTGTCGGGATTACAGGAACTAACGGGAAAACCACAATTTCATATCTTCTGGAAGCTATATGGAAGCAAGATGATATTAACTCTGGAGTAATAGGCACAGTTGAAAACAGGTATATGAATAAAGTGTTTGAGGCAAACCTTACAACACCTGATCCTGTAAAACTTTCAAAGATGCTCCACAATATGAATAAAAATGGGGTTTTGAATGTCGCAATCGAAGTTTCTTCACATGCGCTTGATCTTAGGCGTGTTGATGGATGTGAATTTGATGCTGCTGTTTTTACAAATCTTACCCAGGACCACCTGGACTATCACAGCTCTTTTGAAACTTACTTTGAAGCAAAAAAAAGACTTTTCGCTGAAGTTTTAAAAAACAGCCCTAAAAAAAACAAGTATTCAATAATAAATGTTGATGATCCTTATGGACAAAAGCTATTTAATGAAACACCTGGTGTGAGAAGTGGCTATTCAATAAAAAATAAGGAATCCGATATTCATCCAGAAGAATTCAAATTAAGTAACAAAGGCATTTCAGCATCAATCAAGACTCCTCGGGGAAGGCTTATATTAAAATCAAAGCTTTTAGGTGAACATAATCTTTATAACCTGATGGCGGCAGCCGGAACTGCATTACTGATTGGCTCATCTATTGAATCAATCGAAAAAGCCTTAAACAATATAAGCCATATCCCCGGAAGGCTTGAAGCAATCAAGAACAAAAGAGGGATAAATGTCTTGGTTGATTATGCTCACACGCCAGATGCATTAAAAAATGTCCTTCAATCCTTAAGACCAATATGCAAGGGAAAATTAGTCACGGTTGTTGGCTGCGGCGGGGATAGAGACAAAAAGAAAAGGCCGTTAATGGGAGATGTGGGAGCTAGAAACTCTGATTTACTAATTGTCACCTCTGATAATCCCAGAACAGAAGACCCTCGTTTGATTATTGAGGACATTATCAAGGGAATTGCAAAAAAAGATAAAGGTAAAACACAAGTAATAGTTGATAGGGAAAAGGCTATATCAGAGGCATTAAACATTGCCGAAACTGGTGATACGATACTTATTGCTGGAAAAGGTCATGAGAACTACCAGATAATAGGGGAAGACAAAATACACTTTGATGATAGGGAAATTGCAAAAAAATATCTGAGGAAAAATTAATTCAATGATAGATATTAATTTTATTCTTAATGCAACAAAAGCCTCAGCTAATAGAATTGATAATGGGATTAAAATCAATTCTGTATCAATAGATTCAAGAAGAATAAAAAAAGGCGGCCTATTCATTGCATTAAAAGGAGATAATTTTGACGGGCACAACTTTATTGAAGAATCATTTCAAAAGGGTGCGGCTTGCGCTATAGTTGAAAAAATTCCTTCTAATTCTAATCTTGAAGATAAACCTTTATTTATAGTAGATTCAACACAAAAGGCACTCACGCAACTTGCAAAAAGCTGGAGAAACTCATTTAGCGATCTTAAAGTAGTTGCTATAACGGGATCAAATGGGAAAACAACCACAAAGGAAATGACCAACAGCATCCTTTCTGTTAATAATAATGTTTTAAAAAACAGTGGTAATTTTAATAATCATATTGGGCTCCCGCTCACCCTTCTAAAACTAAACAGTAATCACAAGCTATGCGTGCTTGAGCTTGGAATGAGCGACTTTGGGGAAATTGCTGAGCTTGCCAGTATTGCGAACCCTGATATAGGTGCAATTACAAATATAGGAAGGGCCCATCTCGAAAAACTTGGTTCGCTTGAAGGTGTCGCCAAAGCAAAAGGTGAACTCGTAGAAAATTTCAATATGAACAACACTTTTTGTGTAAATGCTGATGATCCCTTGGTGCTTGAAATAGCAAAAAAAACTAATTCAAAAAAAATATTCTTCGGACTTGATTCAAAAGAATCTCATATAAAAGTTGAGAACTTAGATCAGCAGGGTTTTGAATCAATTACTTTCAATCTAAGATTGGATGGAAAAACTGCCTCCACAAGGATCAGGGGAATTGGTAGACACAATATTTTAAATGCACTTTGTGCATCAACAATTGCTTACTCTCTTGGATGCCCACTTGATGAGATTCAGGCTGGGCTCGAAAGGTATATTCCATCACAAATGCGCCTTGAAGTTATTGAATCTCCCTACGGATTTAAAATCATTAATGATGCTTACAATGCAAACCCTGATTCAATGTTAAAAGGAATTGAAGAGCTTGGAAGATACAAAACGAAAAACAATGTATTTGCCGTGTTGGGAGATATGCTTGAACTTGGAGAATCAAGCAAAAAGCAACATGAGTATATTGGAAAAGAACTTTCACGATCGAAAATAGATTTTGTTATAACTGTTGGTAATCACTCAAGGTATATCATTGAAGGTTTAAATGGAAGCGCTAAAGGCCATCATGCAAAAGACCATGAAGAAGCTTGTAAACTTTTACTGGAAATGGCAAAGCCAGGCGATGTTGTTTTAATCAAAGGTTCACGTGGAATGAAAATGGAAAACGTAATTCAATACTTATACAAGGTGTAATCAATGCTCTACTTTCTTTATTTTCTAAAAGATGAGTTTATTTTACTTAATGTATTCAAATATATTACTTTTCGCTCCTTTGGTGCGGGAGTAACTGCATTCTTGTTAAGCGTATTTCTGGGCGAAAAGTTCATACAGTTTTTAAAAAACAGACAATTCAAAGAAAATATTAATGAGGATGGACCACAAACCCATTCTGTAAAGGCGGGCACCCCTACTATGGGAGGGGTATTTATTTTAGCAGCAATAGTTATATCTTCCCTGCTTTGGGCAAATCTGCTTACAGAAAAAATATGGTTTGTGCTTTTATTTACAATAAGTTTTGGAATTATTGGTTTTATTGACGATTGGCTAAAACTTACATCTGGAAAAGGTATGAGGGCAAGGGTGAAGTTTTTGGCCCAGATCCTGACCGGAGCCTTTTTCCTGATATTGCTGGTTGCGAGCCAAAATGAAGGTTTTTCAATGACTATCAGGGTAGGAGAAGTTCAAAATTACCCTTTCACAACAATAATTCTTCCTTATATAAAAGAAGCAATAATAAATCTTGGAATTTTGTATATACCATTTTCACTTTTTGTTCTGGTGGGGGCTTCAAATGCAGTCAACCTCACTGACGGGCTTGACGGCCTTGCCATTGGTTCAATCGCAGTTGCCGCGACCACATATATCATATTTGCCTATCTTTCAGGAAATGTGGAGTTTTCAAGCTATCTTCAAATTCCTTATATAAAAGAGGCTGGGGAACTTGCCGTATTTCTCTCGGCTGTCGGAGGGGCATGCCTTGGTTTTCTATGGTACAACTCTCATCCCGCTGAAGTATTTATGGGTGACGTAGGTTCACTTTCACTCGGAGCAGCTATTGCATCAACAGCTCTGATTATTAAGCAGGAAGTCCTTTTAGTAATTATTGGTGGAATATTTTTTATTGAAGCACTTTCGGTGATTCTTCAGGTTGCATCATTTAAACTTACAGGAAAGAGAATATTTAAAATGGCGCCACTTCATCACCATTTTGAGCTTTCAGGGTGGTCAGAATCAAAAGTTGTAATAAGGTTTTGGATAATATGTATTGTCTTGGCAATAATTGCACTTTCAAGCCTTAAACTGAGATAGATTATGAATTTTAATGAAACCAAATTTCTTGTAATTGGCCTTGGAAAAACAGGTATTGCCACGTCAAGATTCTTGTTCGAGAAAAATGCTAATTTTATTGCTGTAGACTCTCAGCCAATTGAAAAACTAAACCCCGAAGTAAAAGAACTCTTAAAAAAAGGTGTCAATATTGAAACAGGTTCCCAGAGACAAGAGCTTTTTGAATGGGCTGACACTATTGTTTTGAGCCCGGGCGTGAGTTTTAACAACCCTCAGATAAAAAAAGCAATTGATAACGGCAAAAAAGTAATAAGTGAGATTGAACTTGCATATAATTTCATAAAAAAACCAATTATCGGTATCACAGGTACTAATGGAAAAACCACCACAACTACTTTAATCTCAGAAATTTTGAAAAATTCAGGGAAAAAAGTTTTTACAGGTGGAAATATTGGAACACCACTTATTTCAATTGCAGAAAAAGATGAAGAGTTTGACCTTGTTTTATTAGAACTAAGCAGTTTTCAACTTCAAGGAATTATAGATTTCAAACCTTACATCGGGCTGATACTCAACATATCAGATAACCACCTCGATCATCATAAAGATTTTGAAGAATATTTAGAATCAAAATTAAGGCTTTTCAAAAACCAGAAACCTTCTGATTTTGCTGTATTAAATATGGACGATGACACCATCAATGAAAACTTGCCTAAGATTAAAGCAAAGAAAATAACTTTCGGCAGCAAAATAAATAAAGCAGATATATTTTATGATTCAAAAAACATTGTTTGCGGGGATTTTTCTTTCAAACTTGAGAATATCAAATTAATAGGAAGCCATAATATAGAGAATATAAGCGCTGCAATTGCCGTTAGTAACCTTTTGGGTGTGGAATCCGAAGTAATCCAAAAAACCATAGATAAGTTCACTCCCCTTCCGCACCGTATCGAATATGTATTAACACTCTTCGGTGTAAAAGTTTATAACGACTCAAAATCCACCAGCCCGGATGCCACTTTGAGGGCGATTGAGAGCCTTTCTGCACCAATAATCCTTATTGCCGGTGGAAAAGATAAAGGAACAAATTACGAAAACCTGATTGAAATATTAAAGAGCAAAGTAAAACATTTAATTCTGATAGGAGAAGCAAAAACCAGAATGAAAAAGCAGCTTCAAAACAGCACTTCTATATGTACGGCTGAAACATTGGATGAAGCAGTAAAAAAAGCACTTTCATGCTCTAAACCCAACGATACTTTGCTGTTCTCACCTGCCTGTTCAAGTTTTGATATGTTTAGATCCTACGAAGAGAGAGGAGAGGAGTTTAAAAAAGTTGTTGCGAATATTTGATTTAAAAAACAAAAACTTTGATTTTTTACTTTTAAGTGCTGTTCTAACACTGGCATCACTCGGTATATTAATGGTTTACAGCACAAGTTCTATCTTCTCGCTTGAAAACTATGGCGACTCAACTCATTTTCTGAAACTTCATTCAATTTATCTTGCAGTTGCAGTACTCGCACTTATCTTCTTTATGCACCTTGATTATAAATTTTTAAGAAAACTTACATATCCATCATACTTTTTTGGGCTTGTACTTTTAATACTGGTCTTGATACCAGGGATAGGAAAAGAAGTAGGTGGGGCACAAAGATGGATTACATTCAGCCATTTTACTTTTCAACCCTCAGAGATATGTAAATATATTATGGTAATCTACCTTGCCCATTCCTTAACAAAAAAACGTGAAAGGATTGAGAGCTTTTGGGTCGGTTTTTTCTCCCATATTTTTGTAGCTGGCCTGTATATTTTCTTAATATTTATTGAACCTGATTTTGGGACTTCTACTGTGCTCCTAACACTTGTTTTTCTGATGCTTTTTATTGGGAATGTTAGGCTTAGATATCTTTTAATATTAGGTGGAATCTCAGTTGTATTTGCTATTGGAGCGGTTTTAACACGGGGATACAGGATGGACAGGATAGTATCTTTTCTCGACCCGTGGAAAGATCCACTTGGCTCAGGATATCAGGCAGTTCAGTCATTTGTGGCATTTGGGATGGGCGGCCTTTATGGAAGCGGTTTAGGTGGCAGCAGCCAAAAACTTTTCTTTTTACCTCAGGCACACACCGATTTTATTTTTTCTATAATCGGCGAAGAATTTGGATTTATTGGCATCTGCGTTGTAATAATGCTTTTTTTAATAGTGCTTTTTCGCTCAATAAGAATTTCACTCAGGGCACCTGATTCATTTTCATGTTACCTTGTATTTGGATTTATTATCTTGATAACACTACAGGCAGGAATAAACATGGGAGTTGCTGTGGGCCTTTTACCGACAAAGGGGATCACACTTCCCTTTATAAGTTATGGAGGAAGTTCCTTAGTATCCACTTTCGCAGCAATGGGAATAATTCTTGGTATATCGAGGTACGCAGATAAATGAAGGTAATAATTGCAGGTGGAGGGACCGGTGGACATGTTTTCCCGGCAATCTCAATTGCCGAAGAAATTCTTTGTAGAAACAGTGAGAACAAAGTTTTATTTATTGGAACAGAAAAAGGAATTGAAAAAGAATTAGTGAAAGAAAAAGGATATGACATTGAGTTTATTAATTCAGGCGCGCTAATTGGAAAAAGTCCGCTCGAGCAGCTCGAAGGCCTAGCATCAGCTTTTAATGGAGTTGTGAATTCAGTAAAGATACTAAGAAAATTCAGGCCAGATGTTGTGATAGGAGTTGGAGGTTATGCATCAGGACCAACCGTTCTTTCTGCATTTTTGAGTTTCGTTCCGACAGTAGTGTGTGAGCAAAACTCAATCCCCGGTTTTACAAACAGGATATTATCCAAATTTGCAAAAAAAATATTTATTACTTTTGAGAACAGCAAAAAATACTTCCCCGAAAAAAAAACATTTTTAACTGGAAACCCAATAAGAAAAAGTCTGCAAGAAGAGTCGGAAAATATATCAAAAGACAGTAACAAAATAAATATTCTTATTCTTGGTGGAAGCCAGGGCTCAGCCAAACTTAATCAGGATATTCCTAAATCATTTTCAAATTTTGACAACACAAAGTTAATTATCACACATCAAACCGGGAAAAATGATTATGACAAGGTCCTAAATTCTTATTCAGAGCTAGGGATCAAAGCAAATGTATATGATTTTATAGATAATATGAAAGAAGTATATGAAAAAACGGATATTATTATCTGTAGATCGGGGGCAGGCACAATCTCTGAGATAACTGCATTTGGAATACCGGCAATTTTAGTTCCTTTTTCGCATGCTGCGCACGATCATCAACTGCTAAATGCGATGTATCTTGAAAAGAAAAGTGCCGCAATCATTGTTGAGGAAAACAACCTTAACTCACAGTCAATTGCAAGGGCACTAAATAAAATTTTAAGGAACAACAACTTAAAAAAGATGGCAGAAAGCTCAAAGGCGCTTGGAAGACCACAGGCAGCTGGAGAGATCGTAAATCACATTGAGTCAATGATAGGAAAAAATTAATGTACGGAAAGATCAAAAGAATTCATTTTATTGGTATTGGCGGAATAGGAATGAGCGGGATAGCTGAAGTGCTTCTAAATATGGGTTATGAGGTAAGCGGCTCTGATCTTAAGAAAACAAAGGTTGTGGAACGTCTTGAGAAAATGGGGGCTAAAATTCAAATAGGCCAAGCAGGTGAAAATATTAAAGGAAGTGATGTTGTAGTTTATTCATCTGCAATAAAAGAGGATAACCCTGAAATAATATCAGCAAATGCTGCAAATATACCATTAATTCCAAGGGCAGAAATGCTCGCAGAACTTATGCGCCTTAAGCTTGGGATTGCAGTTATTGGAAGTCATGGCAAAACCACCACAACCTCGATGATTGCAGCAGTATTAACCAACGGAGGACTCGACCCGACGATAGTGGTAGGTGGAAAAGTTAAAACTCTCGACTCAAATGCACATCTTGGAACCGGCAAATTTATGGTCGTGGAAGCTGATGAAAGTGACGGTTCTTTTGATAAGCTCTCACCAGTTATATCTGTACTGACAAATATTGATGAGGAGCACCTTGACCACTATAAAAATATTAAGGCACTTGAAAATGCTTTTTTTGAATTCCTTGAGAAAATACCTTTTTATGGGCTCTCTGTTATCTGTACAGACTGCCCCAGGGTAAAAAAGATCAGCAAAAAAATTAAAAAGAAATTTTTTACCTATGGAATCAAAAATGGTGCCGACCTTGTAGCAAAAGGTATTGTAGTAAAAGGATTTAAAACAACTTTTAATGTTCATTACAAAGATTTCCTGCTTGGCAAGATTGAGCTTAACACTCCTGGGAGGCACAACGCACAAAATGCTTTGGCCTCAATAGCCGTGGGCATGGAACTTGGTCTTAGTTTTGAGAAAATAAAGGAAGGCCTAATGAAGTTTTCAGGCATTGAAAGAAGGCTTCAAATAAAGAGTGAAAAAAAAGGTATTCTAATCGTTGATGATTATGGTCATCACCCACGGGAAATTGAAACAACAGTAGAATCTTTAAGGCTTGGGTTTTCAAAAAACCCTATAGTTATATTCCAGCCCCACAGATTTACAAGAACCAAACTTTTGTACAATGATTTTGTGGATGTATTAAAAGAGATTGAAAAACTTTACATCCTGGATATTTACCCTGCCGGGGAAAAACCTCTTAATGGGGTTAATTCCAAAAAACTTGCAAAAGATATAAAGAAAGCTGGGAATCATGATGTATTTTATATAGATAATCCCTGCAACCTTGTTAAAGAAGTAAAAAAAGACCTTAAAAAAGGGGATATTGTGCTTACAACTGGTGCTGGAAATGTCTGGATGTATGGTGAGCAGTTAGCTGGAGAAATATAGTGATAAAAGAACTTGAAGGACTGGAAAATATTACTATAGATAAAGAATTCCCTATGAGAAACTACACTTCCATTAAGGTAGGAGGTGCTGCCAGGCTTGTGGCCTATCCTGGGAACCTTGATGAGTTTATCTTCGTGCTTAATAAATTGTACAAATCAAACAGGAAATTTGCGGTGTTAGGGGCAGGCTCAAACACTATAATACCGGATGAAGGTATAGATATAATTGTGATAAGCACCAGAAAACTAAAAAATGTGATTTTTAATAATGGCACAGTTGAAGCAGAATGTGGAGCAATGCTCTCTTCGATCATGAACAATGCAATAAAAAGAGGGCTCAGCGGATTTGAATTTGCTGCCGGGATTCCGGGCACGGTTGGGGGTGGGATTTATATGAATGCCGGTGCAAATGGTGGAGAAATAAAAGATGTCTTATATGAAGTGCACGGATGGAATAATGGAGAAATCGTAAAAATCGAAAGAGAAAAATTTAATTTTGAATACAGGAAAAGTAACCTTCCCGCTTCATTTGTAGTAACCAAAGCCATATTTAGGTTAGGGAATGGAAGCAGTGAAAAAAGCTCAAAGAATGTAAAAAACTATCTTGAATATAGAAATAGCACTCAACCAGTAAAAATTGCAAATACTGGCTCTATCTTTAAAAACCCCACTGGTATTGCCGCTGGGAAACTTCTGGAAGAACTGGGGTTAAAAGGCTTTTCAATCGGAGGGGCAAAATTCTCGGAACTTCACGCTAATTTTATTGTTAATTTCAATAATGCAACAGCAAATGATGTTGTAGCACTAATTAATATAGCAAAAACAAAAGCATTATCAGAAAGAGGGATAAATTTAGAGACTGAAGTAAAAATTATTGGGGAAAGCGAACAAAACCAAAAATGAAAAACAGCTCAAAAACAGCAATAAGACTAATTCTGATTTTTATACTGATTGTTTCAGCTGGAATTTCAATATTTAAAATTACTAAACCAGCTGAACTTACAGTTAGTGAAATTATTATTAACGGAAATTCAAGGGTGAGCTCTGGTGAAATTATAAAAAGGGCCGGGTTTATTGCGGGGGTTACATCTATGTTTTTTGCGGAATCTGACTCCATTCAAAAAATAAAAGAAAACAGGTGGATAGAAAGCGTAAAAATCACTAAAGAATACCCAGGCAAAGTAATTATTATCATTGAAGAAAACGAACCATTTTGTATTTTAAAGGGTATTGACAATATTCATTATTATATGAATAAACATGGAAAAAGACTTGGCCCCCTTGATGTAAAACAAGGACTTGATTTTCCAATAATTTTTAGTGATGGTATATTAAATAGTGATCTAATAGATCAGGCTATTAAAATATTAAATCTTTCAAAATCAAGCTCTATATTAAACTGGAAGGAAATATCGGAACTAACAGTTAGCCCGGAGAGTGGAATAAAACTTATAACTGTCGATAGACGTCTGATAGAGTTTGGTTCAGGAAACATAACAAACAAATGGTATAAGGTTGAGAAAATAATTACTCATGCCCGTACCAAAAATTTATCTGAAGACTACATCAACATAAGTTCTGAGAACTTAGGTGTAGTTAATTTCAATATTTAGTCTGTCGGTGCTGCTATGGCGGAGAAACAAGACTTAATTGTTGGATTAGACATCGGGACAACAAAGGTCTGTGCTATTGTCGGTGAAATAAACGACACAGGAAACCTTGAGATAATTGGTCTTGGAAGCCACCCCTCTTTTGGCTTAAAAAGAGGCGTTGTCGTCAACATAGAAAAAACTGTCGAATCCATTAAAAGTGCTATCGAAGAAGCCGAACGTATGGCTGGATGCGAGATACAAAATGTAATTGTAGGTATCGCAGGAGGCCATATTAAAGGTGTAAGCGGCCATGGCATGATCACCCTTAGAAACAGAGAAGTAACAAAAAGAGATGTAGATAGGGTAATTGAATCAGCCAACGCACTTATGATACCTGCCGACAGGGAAATAATTCATGTAATCCCCCAAGAGTATATCGTAGACGGAGAAAACGGGATAAAAGATCCTGTAGGTATTTATGGTATAAAACTGGAAACAAATGTGCACATTGTTACCGGACAAGTTACAGCAGCCCAAAACCTTGTGAAATGTATACATTCATCCGGAATGGATGTATCTGACATAGTGCTGGAACAACTTGCATCAAGCGAAGCGGTGTTAACAGAAGACGAAAAGGAAATTGGATGTGTTCTTATAGATATTGGTGGTGGAACATCAGATATTGCAATATTTTCTAGCGGAAGTATCAGGTATACAGAAAATCTTACACTCGGCGGGGATCATCTTGACAGGGATGTAGCCCTTGGCCTTTCAACACCACTTGCAGAATCAAGAAAACTAAAGGAAAAACACGGAGTAGCACTTAGCGAACTTGTATCATCCGAAGATCTTGTGCAGGTGGAAAGCGTATCTGGAAGAAAGGCAAAGCACGTATCAAAAAGAGATCTTTCAATGATTATTGAACCCAGAATGGAAGAGATTTTTGAATTTGTAAAAAGGGAAATTATAAAATCGGGATATAGGGATCTTTTACCAGCAGGGGCAATTATTACCGGGGGCACTATCAAGATGCATGGCACAGTTGAACTTGCTGAAAGAGTGCTTGGTATGCCTGTGAGGATGGGAATTCCAACACAGGTTGGTGGAATTAGCGATATTCTTGCAAACCCAATCTATTCAACTGGTGTTGGACTTGTGCAGCACGGTTTTTCTTCTAACGGAGATGGAAAAATAAGGATAAGGGACGAAAATATTTTTGGTAAAGTTTTTGATGGTATGAAAAATTGGTTTCAGGAATTTTTTTAAAAGGTAAAAATCGGGAGGAACAAAATAATGGCAAATTTTGAAATTGAATATCCTGCAAACGAGCCCAAAGCTAAAATTAAAGTAATTGGTGCTGGTGGTGCAGGCGGAAATGCTGTAAATGCAATGATTGATAAAGGGCTTGGTGGAGTAGAGTTTATTGTAGTTAATACAGACTCACAGGATCTTAAGAAATCTGCGGCTCATACAAAACTACAGGTTGGGGCAAGGGCAACAAAAGGGCTTGGCTCTGGCGGAAACCCTGTAATTGGAAGAGAAGCTGCTACTGAAGATCAATCAAAAATAGCTGAGACAATTGAAGGGTCAGACATGGTATTTGTCACAGCAGGTATGGGCGGAGGCACCGGCACAGGTGCATCACCAGTGATTGCGCAAACCTCAAAGGAAATGGGGGTTCTCACTGTTGGGGTTGTAACAAAGCCTTTTGAATTTGAAGGGCCAAAGAGAAACAAGCAGGCAAATGAAGGTATTGAAGAACTCGAAAAGCATGTAGACACACTTATTGTAATTCCAAACAATAAACTTGCAGCTGTTCATAAGGTCAGCATCCTGGACGCATTTCAAAAAGCAGATGAAGTTTTGTATCAGGCTGTGAGAGGTATATCAGATATCATTACCGGCACTGGTTATATAAATGTAGATTTTGCCGATGTGAAAAGCATAATGGGAGAAAACGGCGGAAAGGCACTTATGGGCACTGGTTTTGCACAAGGTTCCAACCGTGCAATTGAAGCAGCAGAAATGGCTATCACAAGCCCTCTTCTCGAGGATCTTTCAATAGACGGTGCAAAAGGAATTCTTCTCAATGTAACAGCTTCACCTGATTTTGGAATTGAAGAGTTAACTGAAGCTTGCGACTATATAAGAAATAAAGCCCATGAAGATGTAAACCTCATATTTGGTCTTGTTTTTGATAATAGCGCAAAAGAAGCAGTGAGGATTACAGTTATTGCGACTGGAATTGAAAGTGCAGTTGAAACTGATCTTGTTAAAGTTGTTGAACAGCTAGAAAATGACAATATCGAGATTGGAAACGATGAGTTTGAAATACCAGCTTTTATTAGAAAAAGAGGGATTAGATAAAAAAGTAGCTTGAAAAATCAAACAACTTTTGTTTGTTCTTCTTTCATAAAAGGAAGTTCAATTCTTGGGGCATCTATCCAAAGGCCTTCAAGATCGTAAAACTCTCTTAACGGTTCATAAAAAACGTGGACTACTATATCAACTGTGTCGATAAGTATCCATTTCCCTTCGTTATAGCCTTCTGAACCAAATTTCTTAACATTAGTTTCTTTAAGGGTTTTTGAAATATTATCAGCAATGGTTTTTGTAGCGCGGCTGTTATCTGCACTACAAATTACAAAATAATCTGCTACATCACTTTGTGCTTTTACTTTTAAAACTTTAATATTTTCTGCTTTTTTATCCCAGGCAGCACGGGCACACAGTAAAACTAATTCTTGAGTATCTATTTTTTTACCTCCGAATAAAGCTTGTTTTTTAGAATGTATTCTTGAATTTTTTCAGTAACAAGATATCTGATAGATTTATTTTGGTGAATAAAGCTTCTTATTTTTGTTGAAGACAATTTTATACCATTAATATTAATAAAGATAAGTTTTTTTGAATCTTTATGCTCAAAAACATCAATTTCATTCTCTTTGTAAGAATATCGAAACTCATTTTTAAGTGCAAGTGGAAAAAGGTTACTCAAATCAATCTCATAGTAGCCAGGCCTGTTAAGAATCACAAAATTAGCATATTTAAAAAGCGTTTTATAACTTTTCCAGGTATCAATACGTGTAAAAAGCTCTGTGCCAACAATAAAAAAGTATTCATTATCAGGTTTACTTTTTTTTAGTTCTTTCAGCGTATCAATAGTATAAGATGGAGCTTTTCTTTTAAGTTCAATCTCATCAACTTTAAAGAATTGGTTTTCCTCTGTAGCAAGTTGAAGCATTTTCAACCTGTGTTTGGCACTAACAATATCTTTTGAATCTTTATGAGGTGGCGTGAGTGCAGGAATAAAACAGATTTCATCAAGTTCTAATATTTCCCTTGTTTCTTCTGCCGCTCTCAAATGACCGAGATGAACAGGATTAAAGGTGCCTCCCATTAAACCAATTTTCATAATATCAAATATAACCCTCAATCATCAATTCATCGTTAAACTTTTTATAATTGACCTCTTTAAAAGTAATAGAGTTTTTGATTGAGCTTTTTTGAAGCTCGCCAATCATACTCAAGCCATCACCTCCCAAAATCTTGGGAGAGTAGAAAAAAACAACTTTATCCACTACTTTTGATTTTAGTGCAGATGCAGCAACAGCACTCCCGCCTTCAATCAAAATACTCGAAATGTCCATTTTGCCCAAAATCCTAAGTAAATCAGGAAAACTAACATTTCCTTTCTTGTCTTTTTTGACTTTAATAACTTTTGCTCCGGCTTCTTCAAGCAACTTCACCTTTGGCCCTTTTAATAAAGTTGTAGCAATTATTGCTGAGCTATGGGCCTTGAATATTTTTGCTTCAGAAGAAATTCTAAGCTTGGAATCAAGTACAACCGGAATTGGCTGAGATATTTTTTTCTTAGGAAGCCGCACATTTAATCTGGAGTTATCTTTTTCAATAGTGTTTATTCCAACTAAAACGGCATCCACCTTTGCTCTCAACAAATGTGATCTTTTTCTTTGCTCCGGGCTTCCAATCCATTTTGAATCACCTGTTCTTGATGCAATTTTTCCATCAAGTGTGCTGGCCATTTTCAAAATGACATAAGGCCTTTTGGTTACTATAAATTTATTAAAGAACTCATTCATCTTTTGCGTTTTATTTTCGAGCAAACCTACCTCTACATCAATACCATTATCCTTTAAAAATTTCACTCCATTACCTGAAACTTTTGGATTAGGGTCCAGGGTAGATACATATACTTTTTTTACTTTTTCCCGGACAAGCGCTTCTGTGCAGGGAGGGGTTTTTTTTCCGGTATGGCAGCATGGTTCGAGTGTTACATAAAGAGTTGACCCGATTATTGAATTTCCTTTTTTCTTTGCATCGTTAAATGCTTCTATCTCCGCATGGGGAAAACCTGCCTTTTTATGGTATCCGCTTCCTATTATCTTGCCTTTTTTAACCAACACAGCACCAACCATAGGATTTGGGCTAGTGTGCCCCTCACCTTTTTTTGCAAGTGAAAAGGCCTTTTGCATATATTTTAAATTATTATCCTTAGGCATAAATAATATTAATGAATGGTGTTCTCTGACATAAAAAGTGCTTCAACAAACTCTTCTGCTTTAAAATCCCTAAGATCGTTAAGGCCCTCACCAACTCCAATATACTTAACTGGTATATTAAGTTCATCTGCAATAGTGATTATTACACCACCTTTTGCAGTTCCATCAAGTTTTGTAAGTACAATACCTGTTACCTCAATTGCCTCATTAAAGAGCTTTGCCTGCTGCACTGCATTTTGACCGGTAGTAGCATCGAGAACTAAAAGCGTCTCATGAGGAGCACCTTCCTGTGCCTTCCCAATAACCCTTCTAAGTTTTTTAAGCTCATCCATAAGGTTAGATTTTGTATGAAGCCTGCCAGCAGTATCAACAATAAGAATATCAACACCTCTTGCCTTTGAAGCTTCCACAGCATCAAAAGCCACAGCTGAAGGATCTGCACCCGTCTTTCCTTTCAGAAAATCGCTTCCCACCCTGTTTGCCCAGACTTCGAGCTGCTCAACGGCTGCAGCCCTGAATGTATCGGCTGCTGCAACCATCACCTTATTTCCTTCGGATGAAAAAAGATTGGCAAGTTTTCCAATTGTTGTTGTTTTTCCCACTCCATTCACTCCTGCCACCATCATCACATTTGGTTTTTCATTTGGGTTTGATGGGCTTCCTTCTGCCTTTTTTAGTATTTCCAAGACTTCTTCTTTTAGGGCATTTTTAAGTCCATCAATATTTGAAGAACTATCTCCTGTGAGTTTTAATGACAGCTTTTCCCTGAGTTTCATAGTCGTGGCCACTCCAATATCCGAGGTTATAAGAACCTCTTCAAATTCATCCCACATATTGTCATCAATTTTGCCACCGGTAAAAACAGTGCCTAACCTTCCAAAAATACCCTGCTGCGTTTTAGAAAGCCCGGATGTTAATTTTGAAAAAAAGCTTTCTTTGGGCTCCCGTATCTCTGCCGCTTGCTCTTGTAGAGGTGGCTCTTTTGTTTTCACTTCTTTTGGAGGTTCGGGTTCTACAGATTTTTCAGCTTCTTTAACCTCAGGAGATTTAAATGCATCGGGCACTTCTTTTTGCGGAGCTTTTTCAACTGTTGGTTTCACTTCAGACACTGCAGCATCTTTAGTTTCTTCAATAATTTGCGGCTCAACAGAAGATTTAAACTCATCTTCTATCTCAGGTGCAGCGACTTCATCAACTTGGGTCTTGGCTTTTACTTCATCAGGCTTTGCTTCAACTTCGGCATCTACTGGTTTTTCTTCTCTTTTGCCAAAAAGTGAAGTAATAATTAGTACAATCAGATATAAAGCAATGGTAAGTATAGCAACAGCTGCAAGATCTGAATATGGTGATCCAAGCGGCTCTAAAAGTTGTAAAAAATTCTGCATATTAGTCTCCCGTTGTTATTGTAAGAAGTGATAATTATAAAAGGAAATCGGAGTTTTTTAAATTCGAGACTGCCAGATAGCTTTGCCAACAAAGAAAGGCCCAAGCTTTTCAAGGTATTTTGACGTTTGTTCAGTGCCCCTCATAGTTTGGATAACAAAAGAAAGCGGATAAAGCTCTTTTCCGAGTACAGCTATTACAAAGTCATTATCATTTTTATCAAGCCCGTGGCATGCAAGCCTTATATCCTTTGCAAAACCTGCTTTTCCAAACTTAAAACCTATCTTGCCATGCTCACCTAATATAGCTCTTTTCTGTTCATCCGACAGGTTTTCAAACTCTTTTGATCTTTGAAGTGGATACCATATTGCCCAGGGCCATTCGGCATCGAGCATCTTCTCTCGCGGGCCACTTACAAGGGTTTTATCAAGGTCACTTTCGTAACCAAATGAGTAAGTCCTGCCAAACATTGTGAACTCAGGTTTGGAAGTCAGTGATTTAAAAGAACTATTGAGTAAAAAATCCCTCAGGCCATGAACAAAAAAGTCAGGATTATCACTCATAGCCACAAGACCGATCCCTTGATAATCGTTTAAATCAGAATAAATTACGGCATTTATACCGGTATCCTGGATGTCTTTTATCAAATTTGATGTGTCATCACAGTTTCCAAAAGCAAGGAACTGCACAAAAAGCCTTTTATCAGAGGAAAGAGGGCTGCCGTCCTTTGCCCTGCCCTTCTCGTTTATATCAATTATGTCATCTGTAATTTCTTTCATAGCTCAAATAATAAAATAAAGTGAATATAGATTCTATACTATCACTTCATAATAGTAAAAAATGATATGTATATTCACAAATTAGATGCTTTTACTTTTATGAAGCTTTTCAAGCTCTTCATGATGAACTTAACATTCCTGCCGAATCCCTTATTTCTTAATTTGTCATATCTGAGTCCTGCCCTGGGCCTGCATAGTCTTGAGCCAGTCGAAAGGCCGAGGGGTCCATTTGAGCTGAAGGCGAAGAATCTAAATTTGTCATCCTTGAGTACATTCGATTACACTCAGTATAAACTGCACGAAGAATCTAATTCTTTAGCTGAAAATAAACAAAGTCAGAAATAAAGTTGGTTGAGGGTTAAAACTACCGACAAATTGTTGACATTGTATGTACAATGGTAATATTAATTAAGTGATTTTTTGGAATGAAGAGAAAAACGATTGGCTAAAATATATAAGAGAAGTTTCTTTTGAAGATGTTAAATCAATTATAGAACGAGGTGAAGTTATTGACGTTGTTGAAAATCCGACTTATGAAAACAGATTAATTTATATAGTTCTTATCAAAGACTATATTCATTGCGTTCCTTTTAGTTATATAGGAGACGACATTTATCTTCATACTATTTATCCAAGTAGAAATTTTAATAAGGAGTACAACAAATGAAAAAAAACGAAAAGAAGTCAAAGGCATTTCCCCCAAAAAAAGCTTTTGAATTAACCCCTGAAGAAAAAGCTTTAATAGGAAACGAGGACGACTATGTCTCAGTTAGCAAAAAAAGAAAAGCTAATATCCTAAGAAGCTCACAAAAAGCTGCCCAAGACAAGCGGATAAATCTGCGTATCAGTTCGAAATTGCTATGTGATATAAAAGCTGAGGCTGAAAGGAAAGGTTTAAATTATCAGTCGCTAATGAAAAGTGTTCTACATCAGTATATTAATGGCGAGCTTGTTGAGAAAAGACAATAAAAAAACCAGAGATTATGTGGGTTGAGGACTGATGTCATCCTGAACTAGTTTCAGGATCTAAATTACTACCAGTAACAAAAGTATAAAGATTCAGAACAGTCTTTAAGAGCTTGGTATTCGGAGGCAAAAAAAGCAAATTGGAAAACTCCTGATAATATAAAAAAACATTACAGAAATGCCAGTTTTTTGGCTAATAATAGAGTTGTTTTTAATATAAAGGGGAATGATTATAGATTAATTGTTGCTATTAAATATGAATTTCAAATTGTATACATACGATTTGTTGGAACTCATAAACAGTATGACAAAATAAATGCTGAGGAAATATAAATGAATATTAAACCAATAAGAAGAAAAAAAGATTATTATTCCGCATTAAAGAGAATTGATGATCTTTGGGATGCTAAGGTAAATACTCAAGAGGGTGATGAACTTGAGGTACTTACCATTCTGGTTGAAGCTTATGAGGCAAGGAATTTTGAAATACTTCCTCCCGATCCTGTTGAGGCTATAAAATTCAGAATGGAGCAAATGAACCTTAAAAGCTCTGATCTCGCACCAATCCTTGGTGGAAAAAACAGAGTTAGTGAGATTTTAAGATATAAACGAAACCTTACAGTTAAGATGATAAAAGCTCTTCACAAAGAACTAGACATACCGGCGGAATCACTAATTTCTTAATTAATCATCCCTTCTTGTCATTCCCGAAACTTGTCCTCAAATGTATCTATTGAGGATCTAATCGGGAATCCATAATCTTTTAGCCTGCCCTGAGCCTGCATAGTCTTGAGCCAGTCGAAAGGTCGAAGGGTCATCCTTGAGTACATTCGATTACACTCAGTATAAACTGCGCGATGGATCTATCTTTTGCGCTGAAAATAAAGAAACCAGGGATAAAGTAGGTTGAGGAGTTAAAGTCATTCTAGGGCGTAGCGAAGAATCTAGTTCTTTGGAAATACAAATTTCTTGACTCTGGTATAACTAAAGTTATACTTTTCTTCATGAAAACAGCAATTTCTATCCCCGATGAACTTTTTGCAAAAGCAGAACGGCTTTCCAAAAGACTTAAAATGAGCAGAAGTGAACTTTATTCAAATGCAGTAAAAAAATTCATTGAACAAAATAAAACAAAAGACATTACAAAACTTCTTGATGAAGTTTATGAGAAAAATGAATCCGGAATTGATAAAGCTCTTTTTGAAATGCAGATGAATTCAGCTGATAAAGAAGAATGGTAATTAAAAGAGGAGAGTTGTGGTGGGCATCTCTTGGTGATCCCAAAGGTTCAGCCCCTGGTTACAGAAGGCCTGTAGTTATAATTCAATCTAACCCTTTTAATTACAGTAAAATAAACACGGTTGTTGTTGCAGCTATCACTTCTAATCTTGAATTAGAAAAGGCCCCAGGGAATTTAAAACTTAAAAAATCAAAAAAGTCAGGATTAAATAAGAACTCTGTTGTTAATGTTTCACAGATTTATACTATCGATAAAATATTTTTAACTGAAAAAATTGGGAAACTAGGCATTTCCCAAATTAGAGAACTTAATGAAGGATTAAGACTCGTTTTAGCCTTATAAATTTTTTCCTGTCATCAGATAAAGTGGGTTGAGGGTTAAAGTCATCCTGAATGAAACGAAGAATCTAGTCTTATATTAAGTGCAAAGTGTAGACCTGGCCCTAATTCTGTATAAAGATATGCCATCAAAGAAGAATTCTAATTTAATTCCAGTAGAGACAATAAGAAGTCTGATTTTCTTAATTCGTGATCAGAAAGTCATGATTGATCAAGATATAGCTCAACTCTACGAAGTTGAAACTAAAGTGTTAAATCAGGCAGTGAAAAGAAATATTGGGAGATTTCCAGAAGATTTCATGTTCCAGTTAACAAAAGAAGAGTTTGATATCTTGAAGTCACAAATTGTGACTTCAAGTTGGGGAGGAAGAAGAACTCCTCCGTATGCCTTTACTGAGCAAGGTCTCGCAATGCTATCTGGTGTACTTAATAGTAAACGCGCAATTGAAGTTAATATAGCAATTATGAGAACTTTTGTTCAGTTAAGATCAATGCTTACATCACATGATGAACTTTCCAAAAAACTCAAAAATTTAGAAAAGAAATACGATTCTCAATTTAAAATCGTTTTCGATGCTATTCGTGAAATAATGAATCCAAATAAACCATTGAAAAAAGACAGATTGGATTTAGAGAAAATAAATAAAATTAAACTTGATTTGTCATTCTTGAGCGCAGCGAAGAATCTAACTTTTTAATCTAATCTTGAAATAGAAAGTTGCGACTTCAAGTTCCGGTCTTTGCCCATTCTTCTGCAAGTAATTCAGCTTGTTTTAAAATGTTTTCAGTGGCAATTTTTTGAAGATCAGGTGGATAACCATATTTTCTGAGTGTTCTTTTGACCAATACCCTAAGCTTAGCACGAACACTTTCTTTTATAGTCCAATCAATTGTTGTGTTCTTTTTAACTTTTTCAACTAAGATTCTTGCTATATCCCTTAGTTGATCATCACCTAGGATATCTCTTGCACTTTTATTATCAGCCAGTGAGTCATAAAAGGCAGATTCATCAGAGGTTAATCCAAAAGCCTCGCCTCTGGCATCAGCTTCTTTTATTTCTTTTGCAAGTTTAATTAGCTCATCAATCACTTCAACAGTTGTGATTTGGTTTGAAATGTATCTTTTAATTGCATTATCAAGCATTTCAGAAAGTTTTTTAGACTGGATATGATTCTTCTTCATTCTAGTCTTTATTTCATCATTGAGAAGCTTTTTTAGTAATTCGACAGCAAGGTTTTTTCTTTCCATCCCTTTTACTTCTTTCATAAATTCATCAGATAAAATTGAGATATCAGGTTTTTTAATTCCGGCAGCTCCAAAAACATCAATCACTCCGTCAGTTACTATTGCTTCACTTACAATTTGTCTTATAGCTGAATCAATTTGTTCATCTGTTCTGCCTCCACTTGTAGGTGTAAACTTCACCAATCTTGCTTTTACAGCCTGAAAGAATCCAACCTCATCTTTTATATCCATTGCTCTATCATCTGGCACAGAAAGAGCAAAAGCCTTTGAAAGCTTGTCCACATTTCTGTTAAATCTGTTTTTCCCATCTTCAAGACTCAAAATATGTTCCTGTGCTTCCAGAATGATTTGGAGTTTTAGTCTCGTATCAGCATTAAAATAGATTTGATAATCAAAACCACCTGCTTGCGCGCTATCTCTTTGCGCAGTCAAGTCAAACATCTGATTAACCACTTCAAATTGTTCAAGCATTAATACTACAGCTTCTTCTTGATTCAGAGTTGGCGTTCCTTTTCCTCCGCTTTGAGTATAATTTGAAAGGGCAGTTTTGAGTTCAGTGGCTATACCAAGATAATCCACAATAAGGCCACCCGGTTTATCTTTAAATACTCTGTTTACTCTTGCAATTGCCTGCATAAGGCTATGTCCACGCATTGGTTTATCTACATACATTGTATGAAGGCATGGAACATCAAAACCTGTGAGCCACATATCCCTTACAATCACAAGTTGAAGTTCATCATCTGTATCTTTAAACCTTTCCGCAAACTGTTTTCTTTCCTTTTTCGTGGTTTTGAATTGCTGCCAGCTTTCAGGATCACTGGAACTTGCAGTCATAACTATCTTTATTTTTCCCTTATCTTTATCATTGCTGTGCCAATTGGGCCTTAATTTTATGATTTCATTGTAAAGATCAACCGCTATTCTCCTGCTCATTGTAACAATCATTGCTTTACCTTGAAAGAGAAAGACTTGCTGGCGTTTTTCAAAGTGCTCCAATAAATCTTCTGCAACAGTTTGTATTCGATCAGGATCACCAACAATAGCTTCAAGCTGAGTCCACTTTGCCTTGGCTTTTTCAGTTGCATATTCTTCTTCTTTCTCGGTGATGGAATCCAATTCATCATCAATTTTTTCTATATCTTCTTTTTTTAGCTGCACTTTAACAAGCCGTGATTCATAGTAAATCGGCACTGTTGCACCATCTTCAATTGCCTGCTCAATGTCATATATATCAATATAATTTCCAAACACCGCAGGGGTGGATGCATCTTCTTTTTCAACTGGTGTTCCGGTAAAACCAATAAAAGATGCATTGGGAAGTGCATCTCTTATATATTTTGCAAAACCAAAGCTTGTGATTGCTTCATTATCTTTTTGTCTGGTTTTTGCTTTAAAACCATAGTGGCTTCTATGTGCCTCATCTGCTATTACCACAATATTTTTTCTGTTGGAAAGAAGATCATAAGTCTGTGAGCCGTCTTCTGGAAAAAATTTTTGAATAGTTGTAAAAACTATTCCCCCACCTGCCACTTTGAGTTTATTTTTAAGATCTTCTCTATCTTGTGCCTGGGTGGGTTCTTGCCTCAGTAGTTGCTTGGATCCTGCAAATGTTTCAAAAAGCTGATCATCAAGATCATTTCTATCGGTTATTACAATTACGGTCGGGTTATCCAATACAAGAATTATCTTTCCAGTATAAAAAACCATTGAAAGAGATTTGCCTGAACCCTGGGTGTGCCAAATCACCCCTATCTTTCCGCTTCCAAAAGATTCTCTTTCTTCAGCTGCTAAAAGATATGGTGCATCCGGCTCTTTTGTTTTAAGTTCTTTTCCAACTGCTGCTAATGTGCTTTCTACTGCTTTTCTTACTGCATAAAATTGATGATAAGAAGCAATTTTCTTTACTGTTTCCACAGTTGTAAGGCCCGTATTTGCATCTTCTTTTTTATCTTTTTCGAAAACTGTAAAATGCTTTACAAGATCAAGCAAGATCTCCGGCTTCAGCATTCCTTTTATTAATACTTCTATCTGAGGGATATTAAATGCTGATTCTGTAGAGCCATCGATTGACTTCCATGCCATAAATCTTGACCAGCCCGCTGTAAGAGAACCGGCTTTTGCATCAAGACCGTCAGAGGATACAAGAACAGTGTTGTAATTAAATAAACTGGGAACTGCTGATTTATAGTTCTGAAGCTGTGTGTACGCTTTTTTTACAGTTGCATTTTCATCATTTGGATTTTTTAGTTCAATTACAACAAGTGGCAAGCCATTAACAAATAAAACAATATCAGGTCTTTTATTCGTATTATTCACAATAACTGTAAACTGATTACAGACTACAAAATCATTATTATTTGGATTATCAAAATCAATCAGCCATACCTTATCTCCTCTTACTCCATCGTCAGTCATAAACTCAACCTCAATGCCATCGGTAAGCATTTTGTGAAATGCTTCATTGTTTTCTATCAGGTTTTGGCTCGGAAGGTTAAGTACCTGGCGAAGTGCCTGTTCCTTTGCATCATCAGGAATTGAAGAATTTAGATTGTAAACAGCTCTTTTGAAACGATCTTTTAAAACAACTTCAGAGTAACTATCACGTTCAGGATTCTCTCCATCAGGGGCAATCGTAGGTCCATAAGTATATGAATATCCCTGCTCTTCAAGCAGTTCTATCGCAACAATTTCAACCGCGTCTTCAGTGATTTTAGTCATTTTCATAAAACTTATTTGAAAGCCAATAGATAATTGGTTTGATAAAATTGGGTATTTCATATTCTGAGTCTAATGCTATTAATCTTGCTCTAATTGTTTTGGTTACACCAGAATATTTTTGGCATAATTCTTGGTATTCTTGTTCGCCAAAGAAACTTTTTAATTCATCTTCATAATTTTTATTAAAACACCAAACTTTGGCGCCTTTCTCAATATAAGTATTAAAGGATTCATTGTATTCTTCTTCATCATTTTTATCTTTGAAGTCTGATGAGTCAGAGTCATATACTATTCCTAAAGGTATATCAAAAGATAAAAGTAGATCAGCAAATGCTTTTAAATTCCTCTTTCCACCAACTTCAATAATAGTTCCTCCCACACTATCGAAATCTAAATCCTCTCTTTTTGCATATTCTGGCAAAGATAACTTTTCTGTATCTCCTTCTACAATCAAAACTCTTTGTGCAAAAAACAATTCATTCCTTTCCGGATCCAATTCTTTTGTCAGTTTATTCTCTAATTCAGGAGATGTTTGTAAATTAGATTTCTTTTTTATCGTTCCACTATCATTTTTTCTTACTATAATAATTTCATCATATTCAGGAATAGTAACAAAGTGAGGTGAGTGTGAAGTATAAATAACTTGATTTTCCTCACCTATTTTTCTTATGGTTTTATATAATGACCTTTGCATCTGTGGATGTAAAAACATCTCTGGCTCCTCGATAAGAAAAATCGCACCAGATTTTTTTCTTTCTTCAAAAGCTTTTAATATTGCAATAACTAGAGCATTCTGAAAACCACCACCTACATCTATTGCATTAACAGTAAACCCATTTTCTTCAATATATAAGTTCAGAGATTTGTAAAATTCTAGTGAAGTTAGCGGATTAAAAAAAACATTTATACTCTGAGTATCATCTTCAGGATCAATACCAAGTTGTAATAACGCATTATCACGAATAGTTTTTTCAAGTTTAATGAATTCATTAGTCTTTAAAGATTTTATTGCTTCATTTATACATTGACTGAATCTATCTATTCTTGATACTTCTTTTTTATTCCCATCTTCATCAGCAATAAGCATTTTATTTTCTGGATTCGAAAAATCCTCATTAATATCTTCTAGTAAACTACCGAGTAGTGAATTTCTAGAGGATGGGAGTTGGTATCTTAATTCTCTATTTGATCTGATATATATAACAGGAATACTTTGTTGAATTTCTTGTGGTATTGTTGTTAAGGGTTGGTATTTTCTCTGTTGTCCTTTTTTTGGTTTTTCAGCTAAAACGTTTACCGGTGTATTTTTTTTATTAAGACATTTTTTTTCTAACCTTCGTTGACCAGCATTAGCTCCTATTTTATATCGAGTATAAGTAAAAGAAATTTTAGGAATTTCTATTGGATCTATTCCTTTATACTGGGAGTACTGATAGGGTTGATCAAACTCAACTACAATCTCAATATCTCTATCAGGATCATGTAAATAAACATCGGTTTCATCGAAATTATTAACTGTAACCCAGTCTCTACCCAACACAGACCATATTGCATTGAGTAAATTTGTTTTACCAACATTATTAGCCCCTACGAGGGCATTAATATTTCCTAGTTCTAATTCTAACGTTTCATTTATAGATCTATATCCAGAAATAGTTATTTTTTTAATCTTCATAAATAAAATCTTTCACCCTTAGCTGCCCACTCATCAGTTTTGGCAAAATATAATCTCTTAGTTCAGCTATTTTTGTAATTTGAATATCATTTTCCAAAAACTTTTGATAAATAGTCCAACTAAAATCATTAAAAGTCTTTAATATAGAAGTAGATGGAATTGTCATTTCTAAACTTCTAAAATCAGTCTTGTTGAATTTAGGCTGAGCACTACCACCAGTGATTGAATTTAAAAGATGCTTCCCTATGAAAGATCTAAAAAGTGAATAAAGATATCCCTTACAACTTGATTTAATCACGATTACATTATTCCCTAATGTCATTGGAATATTAAAATAAGGACACAAAAAAACACTACCTACATCACCTACATTCGAAATAATTATCTCCCCACCAAATAATTTTGTTTTGTCCAAAAATTCATAAGAATGCCTATCAACATAAACTTTATTTACAAAACCAGACTTTAAATCAGTGTTTCTTATGAACAACGCGTAATTAGGTTCATCGTAAAGATTTACATTTTGCTTTAAACTAGCAAAACTCCCATTCGCTACATAATCAGTAACTATTGCATCAAAATTATTGATTGTTCCCACTCTCCACCCTTCAGGAATCTCACCTAAATCCGATGCTACCATCTTTCCACCATTATCTTTGTAAGGTCTCCCATTTTCATCAGGGAAGTTGAAGTTAGCAAACCATTCTTTAAAAATAGTCTGAGCGATCTGTTCGAGTGTCTCATTTTGCTTTCGCAAAAGTTCAATCTTGTCATCAAAAGAAGAAAGAACGGCAGCAATTGCTTTTTGTTCTGAGGTTGGTGGAACATCTAAAACTAATGTCTTCAAATCACTTATAGTTATTTGTGATTGTGCTGAACCAGTATCTAAATATCTTAAATTTCTTATTTGATATTTGTAGTATAAAAAATTCTTATCAAGTACTTTATCATCTAAATCAATGATAATACTTAAATTTGTCACATAGCATTTAGCAGGAGATATTTTTACATCACCTGTTCCACCCACTCCTCTTGCTACTACGATTAAATTCTCATCTGCATTATATTCAGGATAAAAGCCAACTTGCCGATAACCACTAAAAACAGGGTATTTCTCTTCATTGGATAGATATTTTTTTTTAGGCATTTTCCCGTATCGCATTTCTGATACATCACCTAATATAATCTCATCCCAATCATCTAAAACAATATCTTTTGCTGAATTACTCATCTTATCTCTTCAAAATATTCAAATAATCACTAAAGGCAAAAAGCCTGTTTCGTTTCTGTCCGGTAATTTCCCTCAAAATCCCTAGCTTCACAAAATCATCTATTAATAAACCCGCTGATCTGAATGTAACCTCTAATTCCTTTTCAACTGTTTTGGTTGAAACAACAGGAGAAGAAAAAAGAAAATTTAAAAACTTCCGGGCATTATTAATTTTCTTGCCTAAAGTAGAAATCTTTTCTTCAATTAACTTTTCCTTTAATTGTATAATCAATTGAAGATTATTTGTAGCCCCTTTTGCAGTTTGCTGCACTCCAATAAGAAAAAAAAGTATCCAACCTGAAAGATCGTTTTTCTCCCTAGCAAAAGTGAGCTTATCAATATAAGCAATCTTATTTTTCTCAAAAAAATCAGAACTGTATAGCAAAGGTGCTTTTAAAATACCTTTACTCACAAGGTAAAGAGTAATTAGCATACGCCCAATTCTTCCGTTACCATCAAGAAAAGGATGGATTGTTTCAAACTGGTAATGAGCAATGGCAATTTTTATGAGATGTGGGACAGTAATCTCCTCATTATGAAGAAATAGCTCGAGGTCACCCATAAGTTCAGGCACATATTCATGGCTTGGAGGTATAAAAGATGCATCTTTAATTGTAGCTCCGCCAATCCAGTTCTGGCTTTTTCTAAATTCACCAGGCTGTTTTTGCTCTCCCCTAACCTGAGATAATAAAATTCTGTGAGAGTCTTTTAATAGTCTGTTGGAAAGCGGAATAGTTTTTAGCTGATCCAAGGCAAAATTCATCGCCTCCACATATTGATCTACCTCTTTCCAGTCATTTCTGTGTTCAGGGTCAATGTCGAGTTCATCTGAAAAAGCTTCTTCTATATTTGTTCTTGTTCCTTCTATTCTGCTTGAAGTTACCGCTTCTTTTTTTACGTATGACTTTATAAACGTATCTATATTAGGAACCAAACTGGCGTAGGAGTTCAGCTCGCCAAGATTAAATGATGCCTTTTCAAGCATTTCCTGAATATTGCTATCCGAGACGGTAAAATTACTGTTTATTTTTTCTGGCAGAAAGTATTTATACTTAAAACCTTCTCTGTAAGTGCCAGATTTGAAGTTTTTTATGTCCATAAAGTACAATAAAACTTATCTTGTTATACTTTAAAAGGCAATAGTATAATATAAATACTCTTATTATACTTTGTAGCCCTAGACTATAATATATGTTTTCTTATTATACTTAAATGATTTAAGATCAGAATAATAAAGGAAATGTTTAATGGGTGAATATCACCCACTCAGTGGGTAATTATCATACATTTAATAATTAATTCTTACAGTTGCAGAGGGTAAAAATTAGATTCCCGATTACTAATTTCGGGAATGACAAATAGTTTAATTTATAAATCAAAACCTATGTTTTTGAGTTGTTTTTTTATTTCCTCATTTAAAACTTGCTCTTGCTTCATCTGCTCTCTCAATTGACCGAGAAAATCAGTCATCTTATCTTCAAAAGGAATTCCGTCATCTTCTTCATCTGGAATACCTACATAACGACCTGGAGTTAAAACAAACTTATGTTTTTCAATATCTTTAAGAGTTGCAGATTTACAAAAACCTTTAACGTCAACGTATTTACTATTTTTACTCCGCCATTCATGATAAGTGCCGGCTATTTTCTCAATATCCTCATCACTAAATTCACGATGTGTACGGTCTCTCATAAAACCTATTTCGGTTGCATCAATAAAAAGAATTTCTCCTTTCCTCTTTCTTTCACCATTGCCTGATTTCTTTCTTGATAGAAACCAAAGACAAGCTGGTATACCAGTATTATAAAAAAGCTGTTTTGGAAGAGCTACAATACAATCTACAAGGTCAGCTTCCACAATATTTTTTCTTATATCACCTTCCCCGGATGTGTTTGAAGACAATGAACCATTTGCAAGAACCAAGCCCATAATTCCATTTGGCGAAAGATGATAAATCATATGCTGCATCCAGGCATAATTGGCATTTCCTTTAGGAGGAGCCCCATATTTCCATCTGGCATCACTTTGAAGCAGCTCTCCCGCCCAATCGCTATCATTAAAAGGTGGGTTTGCAAGTATAAAATCAGCTTTCAAGTCGGGATGAGAATCTTTTAGAAATGAACCTTCGTTATTCCATTTAACCTGAGAACCATCTACACCTCTAATTGCAAGGTTCATTCTGCAAAGTCTATATGTAGTCTGGTTACTTTCCTGCCCATAAATGGATAAATCATTAATACTCCCCTGATGTTCTGTTACAAACTTCTCACTCATAACAAACATACCACCAGAACCACAGCATGGATCATAAACTCTTCCTTTGTAAGGCTGTATCATGTTTACAATAATCTGTACTATGCTTTTTGGAGTATAGAACTGCCCACCCTTTTTACCTTCGAGAGATGCAAACTGACCTAAAAAATATTCATATACTCTTCCGAGAATATCCTTGCTTCTGGAAGCTTCATCTCCTAACGCAATATTTCCTATTAAATCTAGAAGGCTTCCCAGTGAGCTTTTATCAAGATTTGGTCTAGCATAAACTTTGGGAAGTATTCCTTTTAAGGTGGAATTTTCTTTTTCTATTGCTTCCATTGCATTATCTATATCCTTCCCAATCTCGGGAAGTTTCGCTCTGGAAAAGAGATAAGACCATCTGGCTTCCTTTGGAACCCAAAATACATTTTCTGCTCTATATTCATCGGGATCTTCAGGGTTGGCTCCTTCATGTTCACCTTTTCCCTCACTTAATTTTTCATACAGCTCCAGGAAAGAATCAGAGATATATTTTAAAAATATAAGACCAAGTACAATATGTTTGTACTCTGCCGCATCCATGTTTTTTCGAAGCTTATCAGCTGCTTTAAAAAGGGATTGTTCGAGTGATTCAGTGTTTTTCTTGGTTTTTTTGTTATTATTCATTGGGAAACATTATAATATTTTTCGATAATTATTAAAGATTATCTTTCTGATTAGAAAATAAAATGAGGGTTTAGAACATCATGAGTAAAGAATTATCTAAAGTAAACATATCCACTCCTGAACTGATAGAACTATCAAAAAACAAACTAGAAAAGTTAAGTAAAAATAAAAATTATCCTAAAAAGGTTATAGATATAGGAAGCAGGGTATATGAAAATTTTGATGCATTGGGAACTGTAACTTTAGAAATTACTCCCGAATTAAGTAAAAGATTAGCAAAAGGCGAATTAAGAAGAACAAATGGCATTCTGAGACACAAGGATGGAAGTATTTATAAGCATCTTAAAGAAGCTAATCCCACAAAACTTAAAACTTTATCAAAATCAATAAACATAGCATTTGCAGGTCTGGCAATTTTGGAAGACCATTTGATAGATGAAAAGCTGAATGAATTAATTGATATTACTACAAGGATTGAAGGGAAGATTGATGCTCAGAATAGAGGTAAATATAAATCTGCAATGGATCAATTCAGAGAACTTAGTACTTACACTAACATTGGGAATGCAAAAAATAGAGTCCCAAATGTACTAGACAAATTAAGTGAATCTCAACATATATATGATGATCTATATAGAAAGAAATGGCTGGAATATAATAAATTAAATACTCGCTACCAAATTCTTAAAAAAAGTAAATTAAAAATAAGTAATAAAAATGTAGTGGATAAGATGAACAAAACAGCAAATGAACTTATAGATGTATTTTGTCTTATAATGTCATGCATAACATCTTATGTCACCCTGAAATATTACTTAGAAGATGATCAAGCAAGTGCACAATTAAAATCCTATGAGATGATTGAATATGCAAAATCACAAATTGACCTATTTGAAAAAGAGTTTGGTCCCGACGCAATAAATGAGATTAAGAAAAATTACAAAAGAGTAATTTCAAAAAATGCATGGAAAGAATCTCATCTTGAATCTTTAGAAAACAACATGAAACAAATATCAGCAACATCCAATGTATTGTTTAACCAATTGATCATGGCTGATCTAGCAGCATTTCCTGAATTTGAAGAGAAAGAAGAAATTCCTATTTGGAAAAAGAATATAAAGTAATTTTTTATGGCTAAAAATTTAAGTTTAGATTGGATTGATTTAAAAAACATTTCGAATTTGAATTATAGTGAAGATGACAACTTCGGTGTTTATTTATGGGGATTTACCATAAATAATAATTTCGTCCCATATTATATTGGTATCGCAAAATATATTAATTACAGGATATTGGAACATGCAAGATCAATCACTAGCGGCATGTACACAATATTCCATAAAGACTCTTTAGAAAATTTCAAACAATTCAAAAACGATAAAGCAGACACAAATAATGATGTAGGAAAATTATATGAACCTAATTGGCCTAAAGACTATAAAAACTTCGTTGAAAATTTAAACTTACTTCAAACTCATATTAATTTTATGGTTGAAAAATTTACATATTCATATGCAATTTTAGATAAAAACCACGTTTCATTAAGTGATTTAAAAGAAATTGAAAAAACCTGTATTAATCAAATTGGTATAGAAAATTTAATAAATACAAGAGCAGGTAAATCAGATAAATATAATCTCATTCATCGCGGGAATTCTGTTGTATGTGAAATTTTAAAAAAAATTAAAACTCAATTTTAGGAGAAAATAAACCTCTGCTTCAGTGCAAAACCCTGACTATTCCTGAACTTGTGTTTTATCAAATGACTCTTTCAGCTTTTTAATAACAAGTTTATTCAAACTCTCTCCTGTTTTATATGCTTCTATATCAAGTCTTCTATGTAGTTCTGGATCAGCTCTTACAATAAATTTTCCTGAGTAATTCTTAAACATTAGTTTTGGCTCGGGAAGTTCGGCTTTTCTACTAATTTCATCATTAACATGAAATTCGACTACATCACACAGATCCTTATACAACTTTGCCTGGTCATCATCCTCTCTGTGAATCCTAATTTCTAATTCGGGGCAGTGGCCTATAAAACAGCTGTCTTCATCTGACCAGTATATATATTTAAAATATTTATCTGCTTTTTTCATTTCTTGTCTCACTTTGATTTATCTAATACTTCTTTTGTATTCTCAATCAAATCTTTTTCCTGATATGCTTTTGCATCACTATTCTCTTTACCACTTACAATTGCTGTTACACCTAATGGATGTCTTAATTTTCTATGACTTCCTTTTCCGCCTTTAACAAGTATAAATCCAGCTTTTTTATAGGCTTTTATTAAATCTTTAACTTTTGGTGGCACATACAAATGATATCATAATGATACTAATAGTTCAATTTTTTGATATTAGATCCTAAAATCTTTAGACAGGCTCAAAGCAGGTTACCATATAACTAAAGAAAGTATTTGCCAATCATTTTAGCTGAAGCATTTACACTTACAGTAAAACCAAAGAATGAACCAAAGTCTTGAGTAGCAGCCATGCTTGTAACAAATAAGCCAGGGATATTTGTTTGCATGTAATTATCCAGAACTGGAAATCCACTTTCCAGTTTTAGTTTTTCAAGAATATTTCCTGAATTTAGAAGTGGAATATTTTCCATGTTCACTTTATAACCTGTTGCAAGAATCACATGATCTACAATTACTTTTTCCCCATTACTAATTTCTATTTCAAGATCAATATTCGATAATTCACTGCAAGTAACAACATTTGTATTTGAAAAAAACTTAATAGAATCGCTTTTTAACCTCACACTTAACCAGGGCTCTAATTTCAGCCTGCCTTCAGTCCAAAACCGTTTATTCAAATCATCTCTTTGTTTCTCAGATAGATTTCTAAACCAGTTTGGATCATCAACAATCTTATCAAGCATAGGCAACACCCACGACCAGTCAGACTCTGTAAAATCGGGGGTGTCATGTCTGTGAGAAATATAAACATTTTTTGCACCAGCTTCGTTTAAAAGAGCTGCCGTTTCAAACGCACTTTGCCTCCCACCAATAATCAAACACTTTTTATTTTTGAATTGATCCAGGTCTACCAGATCGCAGGTGTGAGACAATCTGTTTTCGGGAATAATTGAAGAAAGTTCTTTCGGGATATTTTTAAAATGTTTGAAGCCAAGCGCAAGAAGTACACTTTTAGCCTCTATTTTTTCGCCGTTTTTCAAATTTGCTATGAAATTATTGTCATTGTAATTAATATCTGAAACAAAATTATTGATTGGCTTAATACCTTTTTGTTTAGTAAACCAATTTACATAATCAAGATAAAAATTGAGTGATAGAGGCCGCGACTTATCTAAATCTATATTTTCAGTTTCTAAATACTTTTCAATCGTATGCAGGTTCAAAGGATCAAGATGCCAGTC
>JAJCZR010000028.1 GCA_029262295.1 Deltaproteobacteria bacterium
GGAGCTTCTTCTTTTTCATAAAGATACTTGCAGCTTGCCCATTTAAACTCTCTTGGATTCTTAACAAAACCTGCATTTAATGGAAACAAAAAAATTTCTTTTATAAGAGGAACTAAAAACTTATCCCTTTGGACTAAAATAGATTTATATCTTCCCTGAAATACGTGTCCGCCTATATCGTGTCTTCTATTGTAGTTCTGAGTATAGGTACCATTTAACTGTCTCATTCCTTTTGACAGATTAGCTTGCGGAGTTTCGATCACAAGGTGGTAGCAATCAGACAGAAAAGAAAATGCCAGGCATTTCCAATTAAACCTTATACAAACACCTTCTAATGCTTCGAGAAGTAAGTTTCCGTCTTCTGAATCTTTAAATATATTATTTCCGCCATTTCCAACTGAAGAAATATAGTAAAGTGCGCCAGGAAACTCTATTCTTAACGGTCTTGCCATGATGAAATATAATATCAAAAATTTGCAAATAGCGCAAGACTTGACCCTAAAACCAATCCTCTAATTGCAATTTTTGAATTCTTTTAAACTCTTTTGTATTATGGGTTACCAGAACTGAGTTATTTGCTAATGCCGTGCCTGCAATCAATATATCGATTGGCCCAATTAAGCTTCCTTTTTTTTCTAATCCCACCCGGATAGAAGCTGAAAATTCTGCCTCTTTATCAGTAAACGGCAGAACATTAATAACAGAAGTTAAATCTTCAATTTGTTTAATTCTTTTTTGGGGAGCTTGGGATTTCCCTGCTCCTACTTTTAGTTCATATAATACAATTGAAGGAATCGAAATAGTTTGTGGAGATTGAATTAGTAGGTGCTCAGCAACATTCCCAACGCCCTTAAAAAAGAAAATAATTGTATTTGTATCTAGAAGATACATAGCTATAAATTTTCACGTTCTGCATCAGTTCCCAGACTAGATCTTATTTCCTCAACCTCTGGAAAGTCCTTCCAGGCACCTGCCAATTTAACAACGGAATCAGGCCAATTGTTTTCAAGTTTTTCCTTAAGTATATCAACAATATATTTACTGTTAGAGATTTTCTTAAGGCTTGCTTCCTTTCTCACTTTTTTTTCAACCGACTTTTCTAAATAAATTGTTATTTGACCCATATAATCACCTCATTGAAACAATTATACGTACAATTATATGTGCATATCTCAGAATGTCAAAACTTTCATTGAATACATGCTAAATAAGCTCTTTCATAGAATATTCAATTAATTCTTTTGGGGCTTTAGGCGGAAACATCAAGATAGGCAAATCTGAGGTTTCAGAAAACTTTTCCAACATTTTTCTTCCAGAATTTTTATCACCATAAATAGATATCAGCTTTAAAATTTCATCTGAAACACTATCTATAGCCTTTGCCTTATCCTTTCTCCAATAACTTCTAATATCATCCGCTTCTTTTTTAAATCCGTAGCCACAAATCTGTTTATGGTAGTAATCACCCATTGAACTAACATAGAAAGCAATTAGTTCCTTAACATAATGTTTCGACTCATCAGGATCTTTTGATATAAGAGCCGGCACAAAAGGGGCGATCTGCATGTCTTTATTCTTAGATCTAACAAGTTGTTTGTTTGAATTTATAAACTCATTAGAAACCATAAATGGGAGCCAGCCATCTGCAACCTCTGAAGTAAGTTTAATATTCTTTGGACCTAAAGATGCAATATATATAGGGAGGTTTTCTCGATAAGGTTTAAATAAAAGTTTGAAATATTTAAGGCTGAAGATCTCTCCTTCATAATCTAATTTTTCACCTTTTAATATTTCCTTTATTACTTCAACACATTCTTTTGTGCGAAGAAGAGGATTTTCAAACTTCATACTGTGCCAGTTCTCATTCAGATAAACAGTGCTCATACCAATTCCAAGCATCATTCTTCCACTGGAGTATTCATCAATAGTGGCAGCAGTCTGTGCAATTAAAGCAGGGCTTCTGCTGTATACAGAGATAACAGCAGTTCCAAACTTTATTTTTTCTGTGTTAGAAGCAATAGTGGAAATCAGGCTGAAAGCATCCCTGCCCCACATCTCAGGGACCCAAACTGAATCATATTCTAAGTCATCCCCAAGTTTTGAGAAATGCAGAAGATCATCAAGTGAAACATCTGCCCAGTAAGGTAAAACAAAACCAAGTTTCGACAAAGTCAACCTCCCTTTAAATTAGTTTTCATCGATTTCTTTAAAAACTTCCTTAGCTATTCTGATTCCTGTTAGAGCGGCAGGAAAACCAGCATATACTAGCACCTGCATAATCACTTCAATAATCTCTTCCCTTGTACAACCACTGTTAAGTGCACCTTTTATATGCACTTTCAGTTGATTTGGTGCAGTGCCTATTGCTGTCAGTGCCGCAACGGCAGTGATTTCTCTTAATTTCATATCAAGCCCGGGGCGTGCCGAGATTTCACCGAAAACAAACTCCATCAGATAGTTAACCATATCGGGTGCAATCTCTCCCAGACCTTCTTTTACCCTTACTCCCGCACCGGGTGAAATTGATTCAAGTATTTCCATACCTTTCTTATACTTTTCACTTTCCATTGATACCTCCTTTAAACTAAACACATGTAATAATTAATTAGACTAAAAATTTTTAAAAATAGCAATTTTCGGGTTGGCTCATCAGGTGGCTAAAGTATTATATTGAATAGATGACAAAATTCCTTGAAAGTTCAAAAGATTATTACAGAATTGAGAAGGCAATTAACTACCTGAAGCAAAACTACAAAAAAAATCCCAGTTTAAAAGAAACTGCTGACCATGTTTTGCTAAGTGAATATCACTTCCAACGTCTTTTTCAAAGATGGGTCGGGATAAGCCCTAAAAGATTCATTCAATACATAGCAAAAGAAAATACGATTGAGGTATTGATGAAATCAGAAAATCTTCTTGAAGCTACAACCAATTCCACCCTTTCTAGCCAAGGTAGACTTTATGATTTGATTGTAAATTGCGAGGCAGTAACACCCGGAGAACTAAAGAACTATGGAAAGGGGCTAAAAATAGTTTATGGAGTTCATGACACCCCCTTTGGAATTTGCCAGATAGCTTTAACTGAAAGGGGAATATGCTCACTTATATTTTTAGATAATGACAAGAAAGAAGCTACCAGCTATCTAGAATCACATTGGAAGAATGCAGATATATCTAAAGACCAAAAAAAGACTTTTGATGTTACTAAGAAAATTTTTTCAGAAAAACTCCAAAATGGCAACAAAGCTCTCAGCCTTTATATCAAAGGAACAAACTTTCAGATTAAAGTTTGGGAGGCACTTCTCAAAATCCCACCTGGGAATGTGACTTCATACGAAGACATAGCAAAAATGATTAATAACCCTAAGGCTGTCAGAGCTGCGGCAAGTGCAGTTGCAAATAACCCAATCTCATTTTTAATCCCTTGCCACAGAGTAGTAAGAAAAAGTGGAATTATTCATAACTACAGATGGGGACCTGAAAGAAAAGTTGCAATGCTAGGCTGGGAACGAGTAAAGTCTCAAAAAGATTGAGAAACTAATTAGGTATTAGATCTAGCAGGTTGCTCTTTTGTAAGGCAGTGAATTCCACCAAAACCCCATATTAAATCTGTACAGTTAATACCAACTACTTTCCTTTTTGGAAAAAGCTCAGCGACTATACCCATTGCTTTATAATCATTTGAATCATTAAAAGTTGGAACTAAAACAAGTTCATTAGAAATGTAAAAGTTTGCATAACTTGCAGGAAGTCTAAATCCTTCAAAGGATCGAGGAGAAGGCATTGGAATTTCAACAACTTCTATGTTCGAACCATCTTCCAACTTCATACTCTGAAGTCTTTCTCTATTTTCACGCAACACAGAATAATTTTCATCTTCTTTATTTTTTTCTTCACAAATTACAACTGTTTTTGGATTCACAAATCTGCAAAGATCATCAACATGTCCATTTGTATCATCGCCGGAAATTCCTTCTTTCAACCACAAAACATTTGTAACTCCAAAGTATTTTATAAATAACTCTTCATAATTTTTTTTTTCAAAGTCTTTATTTCTGACCTGTGTACTTTTGTTTAACAAACACTGCTCTGTTGTAATAAGAGTTCCCTTACCATTAACATCTAAGCCCCCGCCCTCAAGAACTAACCCTTTCTTGCTTTCACACTTTAAACCTAAAAAATCCGCAACTTTTAAAGGGACTTTATTGTCATACTGCCAATTTGAATATTTGGCCCAGGCATTAAAACTAAAATCAAGAATTCCCAACCTACCTTCTTTATCAAACACAAAGAAAGGCCCTGAATCCCTAATCCACGATCTATTAGTCCTGCAAATTAAAAACTCAACATTATCTAGATCTATCCCAGATCTTGAAAGTGTTTTTTTAACCTGTTTTTCAACATTTTCAGAATCTACAATAATTCGAACAATTTCAGATTCTGAAAGGTATTTAACTATCTCAACATAAACCCATTTAATTGCAGAAAACTTTCCAGGCCAGTCTTTGCTATTTTGAGGCCAGACAAGCCAGGTTGCTTCGTGTTTTTCCCATTCAGAGGGCAGCATGTAGTTGGTGTTATTCAAAGAAAGACCTATTTTGGCTTTTTATCAACAAACCTTTTATCTAAATCGGTGTAGGAATCAATTCTTCTATCCCTTAAAAAAGGCCAGTTTCTTCTAGTATTTTCAAGTAAATCCAAATCAATATCTGCATAAATTATTTCTTCTTTAGTCCTTGAAGCTTCATAAATTACAGATCCCTGTGGACCACATATAAAGGAATTTCCCCAAAACTCAATCCCTGAACCATTATCATTTTCTTCAAAGCCAACCCTGTTAACAGAAGCTACATAAAGTCCATTTGAAATTGCGTGACTTCTTTGCACCGTTTTCCAAGAATCAAGTTGGTTTTCACCATACTCTTCTTTCTCATCGGGATGCCATCCAATTGCAGTTGGATAGAAGATTATATTTGCTCCACTTAAAGAAACTAATCTTGCGGCCTCTGGAAACCATTGGTCCCAGCATATTAGTACTCCGAGCTGTCCAACACTTGTATTAAACGATTTATATCCAAGGTCGCCAGGTGTAAAATAAAATTTTTCATAATATCCTGGATCGTCTGGTATATGCATCTTTCTATATAATCCAGAAATCTTACCATCAGAATCAATTACAACCGCAGAGTTATGATAGATTCCAGAAGCTCTTTTTTCAAAAAATGGAATTATAACAACTGTCTTGCACTTTTTTGCCAGAAGACTAAAGCTATCTATAAAGTTGCTGTTATATGACTCTGCCAGATTAAAATTCTGAACATCTTCTGTTTGACAAAAATATTGTGAAGCAAAAAGTTCAGGCAAACAAACAACATTTGCACCATTGGAACATGCATTCTCAACTTTTGATAAAGCACTTTTAATATTCTCTTCTTTATTAGTGCTCATGCTCATTTGAACTAAAGCAATCTTAATATCTGTGATACGATTCATATTTTTAAGTTAAAAAATCCTTCATAAAATCAAATATTGCCCAAAACTGCAAACAAATTTATAGTATAATATTAGTAGTTAATAAAAATCAAAGTAAAAGGAGATAATAATTTTAACTTATGGATAGCGTAGCGCAGTTGCTAAAAGAGAAAGGTAACCATGTATGGACTATTTCACCAAACAAAACTGTCTATCAGGCACTCGAACTTTTGGCAGAGAAAGAGGTAGGGGCATTGCTCGTTACAGAAGGTAGCAAGGTAGTCGGCATCTTCTCTGAACGTGATTATGCGAGGAAAGTCATTCTTCAGGGAAAATCATCTGTAAATACAAATCTCAGCCAGTTGATGGTGAAAGAAGTTATTTATGTAACATCAAAAGAATCAATTGATGAGTGTATGGGCCTTATGACTGAAAATAGAATTAGGCACCTTCCTGTAATAGATGATGGTGAATTAACTGGCCTTGTTTCAATAGGGGATGTAGTGAGACATATTATTTCCATTCAGAAGTTCAAGATAAATGAACTAAAGAAATATATTACGGGCAGCTACTAATGTTGTTGCCGATTTCAGCCACTATTGCCAACTAAAACATTATGGTTATTATAGAAGTTAAAATTCAACTAACAGTTAATTTAATTCCATTGCTTTAATAAAAATGAAGTTAAATTAAATAAAGTTTCTAAAAACTGTATTTTTAAGTTATTATTAAGCCCCTATGTCAAAAATAATAAAAGTAGGAACAGCTGATGTTCCACACATATATAATCAGGATGTTACAAAAGAATTTGCATTCAACCTTTTTTCAGAAAATAGTAAAGATATAAGTCGGATGATTGGAGTTTTTGATAATGCTCTGATTGATACGAGACATTTTTGTTTTCCAACTGATTGGTTTGCTACTCAACACAATGTAATAGAGAGATCCCATCTTTTTCAAGAACATGCAACGAAGCTCGCTGCAAGTTCAATAAAAGATTGCCTTGAAAAAGCTGATGCTGATTATGACGATTTCGATCATATAATGTTTATTAGCAGTACAGGTATTACTACTCCAACCATTGATGCCCACCTTATTAATGAACTTAAGCTCGACACACATATAAAAAGAACCCCTATCTGGGGATTAGGTTGTGTAGCAGGCGCTGTAGGATTAAGCAGAGCATATGATTATACAAAAGCCCATCCAAAAAGAGGGGTACTTGTTGTCGCAGTTGAGATGTGCAGCCTTGCTTTCCAAAAGGATGATTTCTCAAAAAGTAATATTGTAGCTTTAGCACTTTTCTCCGATGGTGGCGCATGTTCTCTTGTTGTTGGAGATGATCATAGACTTGCCAATAAATCAAAAATCAATCTTAAAGACTCTTTAACTACTACATATTATGACTCACTTGATGTAATGGGATGGGAAGTAGTGGACAACGGTTTTAAGGCAATATTCAGCAAAGACATACCTAATATTGTTAGAAACAATGTAAAAGAAAATGTAGAAGACTTTACTTCAAAAAATGGATTATCAGTATCTGACCTAAAGCATTATGTTCTTCATCCGGGTGGAGCCAAAGTTTTAGATGAATATGAACAGTGTTTGGGCCTTGAAAATGGGTCAATACATTATTCAAGAAAAGTATTAAAAGAGCATGGAAATATGTCTTCACCTACAGTTATGTATGTGTTAAATGAATTTCTTGAAGATGGCCAGTATGAAGACGGCGACCATGGTATGATTTCAGCTCTTGGTCCCGGATTTAGCTCAGAGCTATTACTTTTTGATGTTGGATGACCTACTTCGTAGCTTTTTACACATTTCTAATATTTCAGAGAATCTCTGAACTTTTCCTAGCAAAAAAAAATGAAGCTGCCTCCCGAAAAGAGGGTGCTGTGGAATATGATAAAGAAGGATATAAATATATTGTCCTTCTTCACACTGGCTTTATTATTTCATTCTTTGCTGAAAAGATATTTCTTGGAAGAGAACTAAACAGCTTTTCGCTTGTTTTATTTATAATATTTATTTTTACACAAATATTAAGATACTGGGCATTATCAAGCCTTGGCATTTACTGGAATACTAAAATACTTGTTGTTCCCAATCTCAACCTCGTTAGAAAAGGGCCCTATAAATATTTTAAACATCCAAACTACGTTGCTGTTATAACTGAAATAGCAGTAATTCCACTAATTTTTTCTTGTTATATAACTGCTATTGTTTTTACCATACTTAATTTAATAACACTTCGAAGAAGAATTAGTATTGAGGAAAAAGCCCTCGGAATAAAATGATTAAGATATTCAGTCCGGCAGATGAAGCAGAACTCACAGTAGCAAGGAGCATGCTTGAATCTGAGGGGATTCCTTATCATATAAAAAATGAACATTTTGGTTCACTTTATCCGGGAATAGCAATTAAATATATAAACGCAAAGACTGTATTCGTTCCACCAGAATACAAAGAAGATGCAATAGCACTTTTGTCTAATTTTATAGATAGGGATAATTTAGATGAGATAAATTCTTTTGATGAGGTAGAAAGAATTAGTGAAGGTCAAAAAGGTTTCTCAAATATTATAATCAGATTTTTAAACTATATAAAAAAAGCCGGCAAATAAATTATCCACCGGCTTTAAACTTCTTTTAATCAAATAAATTTAACTTTCACTAACAAGCTGCTCTTGAACTCGTATACACTCTTTATTAAATTCTTTTGCAGTTTCAAGAAACATGATTGCAGATTCAGCAGAAGGTTCAATTTCTTTATACTTTTTAAATTCCTGTGCCAGATTCATCCACTTACTATCTGCTTCACCAGTTCTTACAATAAGATTTTCAAATTCCCACATTGTTTGATTCGGTGTAAACGGGTCAACCAGTTTTGTGTAAAGAGGAACATGGGCACTATCAGCACATCCTAAATAGGCTTCATTAATAGTTGATTCATAATCACCATGCAGGAAAAAAGCCTGGGCTTGTTCAAGGTGTTTTTCAGCATCGAGAAAGGTAGGAACCTTTTCTTCAACTGTTGCACCTGCACACTCACCTTTAACACCTTTTTGAATCTCAAATTCATCATCTTCATGGCCCCAGTCAGTATAAAAATCTGGATCATCTTCATAAGATGGAATTTCTTTAAACTCATCAACTAAATTCTTTATATATTTAGAACCAAGTCTTTCCATTACATCATCAAAATGTTCCTCGCCCTGTTTTTCATTTTCATATGTTTCAAGAATTTTTTTAACAGCCTTTGGTGCATTTCTTGTAGGGATTTTAGTAATAGGAGTTGCAAAATGAGTATTATCTCCATATAAACCACCACCCACATACAGCATTTCAGCTGGAACTGATCTTCCGTCTTTTGTAATTGATGCACCCTGAAAACCAATACTGGCTGATACATGCTGAGCACATGAATTTGGGCACCCGGATATTTTAATCCTAAGATTGCTCATTGAATCTTTATATTTACCCAGTCCATTGTTCATCATATCAGTCAGTCTGCCAGCAAGTCCTTTGGCTGAGGTTATACCTAAACGACAGGTGTCTGCTCCCGGACATGCAGTTATATCTTGAAAATTATCCGCACCAGGAAGAGCTAGTTCAATATCATTTAATGCTGAGTATAGTGAAGGTAATGAATCAATAGGAACCCATCTTATAACAAGATTCTGTTCTATTGAAACCCTTATTGTACTATCGGAATAAACATCTGTAATCTCGGCAAGCTTTCGTGCAACTTCAGAAGGAACATCTCCAACTTTCACCCTTATGTTTACCATTCTAAAGTCATCATCAATATGAGGAACAACATTTGTGGCTTTCCACTCTTTATACTCAGAAGTATCTTCGATTCCAGGTTTTGCATCTGGGTAGTTAAATTCCTTATCAGGTTTTGTTTCATGATATTCAGGAATATTATCTAAAAAGTCATTCCAACTTGGATCAACTTTTAGTTTCGATATTTCTTCATCTACTAGTTCTTTAAATTTATCAAAACCAAGTTTTCTCACGAGAAACTTCATTCTCGCCTTCATTCTAATCTTTCTCTCACCATGCCTATCAAATATACGGATAACAGAAGCTGAGAAAGGTATCATTTCTTCAACCGGCATAAACTCAGTCCATAAATGTCCAAGTGAAGGTGAAGCTCCTAGACCGCCTCCAATATGTACCTGAAATCCTCTTTTTAGCTCTCCATCAATTTCTTTAACTCTTGCCCTAAAGCCGAGATCGTGAATACGTACTCCAGCATGATCTACATCCTGACAACCTTCAAAACATGCTTTGAATTTTCTTCCCATATTCTGACAAATTGGATTTCTAAGCAAAAATTCCTTAAAAGCTTCTGCATATGGTGTAACATCAAAAGTTTCAGTTGGTGAAACACCTGATATATGGCAGGCAGTAACATTTCTAACAGTGTTTCCACATGCCTCACGAGTAGTAATTCCAGCATCGGCAAGCTCTCTCATCATATTTGGTGCGTTTAAAACATCTAAATAATAGATCTGCACGTCCTGCCTTGTTGTAAGATGTATAAAACCACTTGCATATTTATCTGCCACATCGGCAAGCCTTCTGAGCTGATTGGATGTGAGTCCACCATAAGGAACCTTTATTCTTTGCATCTGATAGCCATCTTGTCTTTGATGATATGTTCCAAGCTGTAGTCTTATTTTTTGGAACTTAATATCACCCATCTGACCGGCTTTAAACTTCTTAATTTGCTCTTCGTATTCGTTAAGTTCATCACGAACGAGCTGAGGAAGACCTTTTTCCATTTCCTCAATAGTCTTTGTATCTGACATAAACTAACTTCACCTCACAAATTATATAAATGTATTGAACATAGTATTTTACTGAACATTATAGTATAAACAAAATTACTTCATTGTAAGATATTCTTTTAAATATAGATTCGTTTCTTTCAAAACAGTTCCTGACAAACCTATAAGTGCAATCAGGTTGGGAAATGCCATGAGCCCGTTCATAATATCGGCAAAAGTCCAGACCAACTCAAGTTTTGCAACTGCTCCTACAAACACTAGAACCGTAAAAACTGCTCTATAAAAAACAATTGATTTTTCCTTGAAAAGATACTGAAATGCCTTTTCACCCAGATATGACCAACCCAAAAGTGTTGAATAAGCAAAAAAGGCAAGGCTTACAGCAATAATTTTTGAACCAATACCAGGAAGACTTTTCTCAAATGCAAGTGCAGAAAGTGCAGCACCTGTTTCACCCGAGCTCCAAACACCACTTGAGATAATCACAAGTGCAGTGAAAGTGCAAACCACGATAGTATCAATAAAAGTCTGAGTCATTGACACAAGTGCCTGAGAGACAGGGTTTTTTGTCTTTGCAGCAGCTGCAGCTATTGGAGAACTACCAAGCCCGGATTCGTTGGAAAATATCCCCCTTGCAAATCCTATTTGAATACTCTGCCTTATAGTTGCACCTGCAAACCCACCTGCTGCAGATATTGGGCTAAAAGCATATTTAAAAATAAGAGAGAATGCCTCTGGAATATTACTAAAATTAACAATTAAAACTATTATTGCCCCAACCATATATATGACTATCATTATTGGCACAATTGTGCTTGTGGCCTTTGCTATTGATTTTATTCCACCCATAATTACAAGCCCTGTAGCAATACACAGAACTGCTCCTGTTATCCACGTGGAAACCCCAAAAGCACTAAACAGTGCATCTGCAACGCTGTTTGACTGCACCATATTGCCAATACCGAAAGATGCAAGTGTGGTAAAAATAGCAAACAATACTCCCAGCCATTTTAATCCCAGCCCTTTAGATATATAAAACATAGGGCCACCAATCATGTTTCCATTTGAATCTTTCTCCCTGTATTTAACTGCAAGAATTGCCTCCGAATATTTAGTGGCCATTCCCAAAAGGCCAGTTATCCACATCCAGAATATCGCTCCGGGCCCGCCAATAGCAATGGCAGCTGCCACTCCGGCAATATTTCCCACTCCCACGGTTGCAGAAAGTGCTGTCATTAAAGCCTGGAAATGAGTTATATCACCCTCAGATGAACCTTCTTCTTTTCTCTTTACAAATGCAAGATATAGTGATGGTATCAAGGCCCTAAACTGTAAACCTCTTAGCAATACAGTGAGATATACACCAGTGCCAAAAAGTAAAACAATTAACGGAGCACCCCATATATAACCACTTATTTCAGACAATACTTTGAGAATAGATTCCTGCATTTAACAATCCTTATGAAACCAAATTTTTTATCTTTTACTTTCGTTTCAATCAATTATATAATAGAAATGGAGAATTTAAATATATGCTTACATTAGCTGAAGATATTCTGTTGCTTATGCTCGATGATGATAGTGGAAAAATGATTAATACTGATCCACTTGCTGCAAGGTATGCACTTGGTGGATCAATTCTTATGGGGCTTGCAGTAAGATCAAAAATAAAGGCGGGCACTGAAAAACTTGCCGTAATTGACAAAACTCCCACAGGTATAGATTTGCTTGATAAATATCTTTCAATAATTGTTAACTCCGATAAAGATAAAAATACACAATATTGGGTTAATTTTCTTTCAAGCCAAAGTGAAGAAATACAAAATGAAGCTTTAAATATGCTGGTTGAAAAGAAGATCTTAAAAGAGGTTGAAAAAAAAATATTATGGGTGTTTGAAACAAGACGCTACCCCATGATTGATGATAAAGAGGAAAAAGAAGTAAAAAAGAGAATTGTCGACTTGCTTTACAGTGACGAGACACCAACACCAAAAGATGTTGTACTAATTTCGCTTGTCGACACTTGCGGACTTCTAACAAATCTTTTAAGTAATAAGGAAATTGATAACCTGTCGGAAAGAATTGCTAAAATAAAGTCGATGGATGTTATTGGGCAGGTTGTCTCAAAGGCAGTGGCTCAACTTCATATGGATATTGCACAGGCAATGTCGATGGCACACTAGTAATGCTTATTCTGATTGCAAAATTCAAAACCAAAACTGAAAGTAAAGATGATATGTTAGGGTTGGCTAAAGAAATGCTGGAACCATCAAACAATGAAGTTGGATGTATCAGTTATGAGTTTTTTCAAAATTCATTTGATAAAAACTATTTTGTATTTGTCGAGAAATGGGAAACAAGAAAAGCACTCGACTTTCATTTTGAAACACCACACTTTAAAAATTTTGATTCTAAAGTAGATGCATACTTGAGTGAAAAACCAAGTGTTATCTCATATGAAATAGGAAGCGAAGAAACTATTATCTGATTTAAGTAATATGAGTTATTAGTTCGAGATAATAAGGAATTGAATTATCTCCCAGAGAATTCAACTCATCAGGTAAGTTTTGTGATTCTTTGTCTTTGATTTCACCCCATTTATTAACAACACCTAGTGCCTCTTCTTTTTTGCTTTCAGCAAATAATGAAATCAGTGATTTTGAAAATGTCTCAACAAAATCATCAACTTTTTCAAAATCTACATTAAATTTCTGATCAGATTTGTTAAAAGTAAGAGCTTCAAATTCAGACAAATATTTATAGGCAAGATATGCTGATCCAGAATCTGGAAGTTTGTAGAATTGACCTCTTCTTATATACCTCAGCATCTCAGCAATAAATGCTAAATAAACCTCTCTGATTATATCTTTATTAAAAAGCTCATTTGAAATCCTTTTTAACAAATAAAGCGAAATAATATCTGATTTAAGTTCATGAAGGATGTAATACTCTTTTCTATAATTTTTCATTTTGGCTCCAAGATTATCTTCCCCAAAACTGTGCCCAACATCATGACCTCTTAACCAGCAAATAAGAACCTGTTTTAAAACTTTATCATCAGGAATTTTAAAGTTTTTTATAAATCTTTTGCCAAGTTCACCGGATATTATCTTAAATCTGTAATAGTAAATGTTTGAAAAAACAGCAACTTTTGATAGAGATGAAAGTTCTTCCAAACTCCCACCTGAATAAAAAACCGATATTGGTTTTTCTTTTCTATCTAGTTCACCGGCAAACGAAATTACATCCATACACCTAAAATCAGATTTTAATTCCTGAAAAGGTTTCGCTTCATCAAATTCAAACTCATCATATATCTTTTGAGTTAAACTATCGAATTTATCTACTGTTCTTGATAATTCAAAATCAGTGGTAGCCAGAACTCCACCATACAACTTTTTATTACTATTTTCGGGGGAAAATATCTTACCAAAGATAA
>JAJCZR010000029.1 GCA_029262295.1 Deltaproteobacteria bacterium
TAGTATATATTTTTAGGAAAAGAAAATTAAGTCTCTTAGAATAAAATTTAAAATTGGTGGTAGATTATTGATTATGGAAAAAAGAGAAACAGTTGAAGTAGTACGCACAGAACTCATACTCAGAAGTGATACAAATCATTACGGAACTATTTTTGGTGGAAAAACTCTCGCAATGATGGACATGACTGGTGCCCTTGCAGCAATGAGGTTTAGTAATGAAAATGTGGTAACAGCCTCTTTTGAATCAATAGATTTTAAAAAACCTATCAGAGAAGGTGATATTGTGGAAGTGGTTGCAAGGGTTATTTATACATCAAAATCTTCCCTTGTAGTAAAAACAGATGTTTACAAATACCAAAACCAACAATTTCACTCAGAAAAAGAGTTTACATGCGGGGGCTTTGCAACTTTTGTGGCCGTTGATATGGATGGGAAAACTCACCCAATTCCTCAATTAAAAGTTGAAACAGATGATGAAAAGAAATTATGGAAAGTTGGTGAGAAGATTAAAAATAATGCTATGGAGAGAGCTAAAAGTTAATTTTTAATATCCTTTTGGTCTGATTATTACTTGGACTTGTAAATCTTCTACTGTTTTACTTAAATCATTCTCAAGTCCAATAGGATTTATTATTTTTGACTCTGGATCATAAACAAAACAATACAAAATTTTACATGATGGATGCTCTTTATACCTGTCTATATCATCTATTAGTTGGGTACCAATTTCCTTATCTTTTACTGTTTCATTAGTTTTTTTTGAAAAGAATCTAAGTTTGAATTAGTCATATTCAGAGTTTGTTCAATAATAAAATTTGAAGATAAATCCTATTTAGCTTCTTCTAGTCATATCCTCAAGATTCTTTTCAGTTCCACCAAGTTTAGATAATTTTTTGCCAGCTTCAATTCTGATAAGCGTTTTCAAAGCTTCTTCTGCAACCAAATTCTTATTCTTGATTCCAGTAATTTTGGAAGCTTCATTTATAAGTTTTTGATCAATATTCACTGTAATTTTCATAGAAATTATTATACCTTTTAAATAGATTATTTCTGAGTTGATATCTGATCTTTAACATTTCTCAATTCCTCTTTAGCTTCTTTGAGTGAAATACCTTTTTCAGCTTTGAGAAGTTTTATTGCTTCTATATCTTGCCCAGATTTTATCATTTCTTTTAGACTATCCATTAAAAGATCAGTTTCTGAATATTCTAAAAATCCACGTATCTTTTCAGCAACTTTTCTATTAGAATCACTGTTGCCTGAATAATAAACTGTTAATGGAATTTTTTCTGAGTGTGTTATTAAAGTAACACGAGTATTTGGTGTCGAGCTGCTGCTCATGGCGTTTTGCAAAATTACATTTTTAATATTATGAAATGAAACTATGCCTTCTTTCTTTTTAAAAAATCGTTTTCTATACCAAATAAGTTGTTGTGAGATTTTATTAAAATTGAATTCGGATTTTTCAGTAAAAAGAAAATAAGAAATAAATACAAATACGGCAACAAAAGCAGCCCCATAAACATCTCCCATATTTCTTGGCACTTCTAATAAACTGTCTATGAAGAAAAAGATCATAAGAAACCCCCAGATAAATAGGATCCAACTGAAAAATCCGGGTTTCGACTCAACAACCAGTTTTTCGACTGTATTTTTGGTAATTTCCATAAAAGAAGATCCTATTTAATTTTAATACTTTAAACAATTAAAAAACAACCCTATTGATACTAATTAGATTTAAGTTAACCTATCGTAGACTTTACAAGTCCAAAATATCCATATTGAGGAGCTCATAATGAGTAATTTAAAACAAATACTTGAATCAAATAAAAATTATACAGATGACTTTGGCGAAAAAGCTAATCTTCCAATGCCTCCGGGCAGAAAAGTCTCAGTACTCACATGCATGGATGCACGCCTTGACCCTGCTAAATTTATGGGTTTAGACGAGGGAGATGCACATGTTATCAGAAATGCGGGCGGAAGGGCAAGTGAGGATGCAATAAGATCTCTTGTAATATCATACAAATTGCTTGGAACAAATGAATTTTATGTAATTCATCATTCTGATTGTGGAATGGAGTCTTTCACCGACAAAGACATGAAAGAAAAGTTTGAGGGAATTGAAAATAACTCACATATCGAGAATATAGATTGGTTAACTATAAATAATCAACAAGAAAGTGTTAAAAGCGATGTGGACAAAATAAAAAATCATCCACTAATCCCCAAAGATATTCCTGTGCACGGTTTTATTTTTGATGTTAAAACTGGAAAACTGAATGAGGTAAGAACATAAATATTTCAGTATATCAAAGAATTACTTTTTTATATTGGTAATGCTTTCTACCCTGACTTTGAACAAATAGAGCATTTACATTCAAGGATTTCTAGATTTTGATTTTGGGGAGCATCAAGTTCAAACTTAACTTTTTACAGTGGCAACTGCCTTTGTGAATTAACATTAAGCATTAATTTCAACAAGCTCAAGATCAAAAATTAATGTCTTTCCAGCAAGTTCATGATTTGCATCAAGTTTTACATCATCTCCATCAACTTCTTTAATTACAAACTGCACAAGCTGATTTTCAGGGCTTCTTGCCTGCACCCTGACCCCCTGTTTAACCTCAAAATTATCAGGAAACTGATCTGCTTTCACCTTTGTAATGAGCTCTTCACGGTATTCACCATAAGCCTGTTCAGCCGGAATTGTGATGGTTTTATTGTCACCCACTTCCATATCCAAAACACCATCATCAAAACCCTTTATTACCTGCCCCTGCCCCACCGTAAATTGAAGCGGATCTCTTCCAGCAGATGAATCAAACTTGGTTCCATCCTCAAGCTTCCCTGTGTAATGAACTTTTATTTTTGAACCTTCTGTTACTTTAGACATAATATATTCAGATGATTAGTATCCTCTGCCTCCTCTTTTATCCTTTCGGTTTCCGCGCTTACTTCCTTTACCTTTACCACGATTAAAACCACCGGAACTAGCTCTATTTTCCTGAGGCCGTGCCTCATTTATTTTTAATGTTCTACCTTTAAATTCTTTTTCATTAAGTTCATTCATAGCATTTTCAGCCTGTTCTTTCGAATTAAGCTCAACAAACCCAAATCCTCTTCCTTCAATTACTTTGACGCTAACTACCTCACCATATTCTTCAAACAGATCCATAAGATGCTGTTCATCAATTGTATAATCCAAGTTTCCTACATAAAGTTTATTACCTTCCATATAATTCTCCTTTAAAGCTGAATTGAGGCTTTAGCAAGGAATGGAAATAGTCTAAATATTATGAAAATTAAGCTAAATGAGGAAAGAAAAATATAGATTATGTCCAGACTTACACTAAAGTAGTGATTACCACCTTAATTTATCAGTATAAAAACCTAAGTCAAATAAATTCAGATGGAATGAACAGCTTAACTTTTGTATTTCTCAATCAATTTGTAGTATTTTTGAGCTTCTTTATTTTTGCCCCTTTTTAAAGCTCCATTAGCATAGATTTTGCACTTATTTATAAGCTGATTTACAGTAATTTTATGCTGCTTTTTATCCAAAACACCGCTTTTAAGCATCTTTTCAAGTGCATAAACCCTGTATTTATCAAGACCAGGTTGATTAGAAAGCTGATCTTTCCTCCCACCATATTTTATTGTTAACGGAAAAGGAATTAATTTGACTTCATAGCTGTAGCAGGCCCTAAGCCATAGATCATAATCTTCACAGGCAGGCAGGTTTTCATCAAAAAGGCCTATTTCGCGAAAAAGGGATTTTTTCACAAGAGAAGTGGACATTCCGATACAGCAAAGTGACAAACAATCTGGATAAACATAGCCCGAAGGTCTTTTATGTATCTCTTTTTGGTTTAATATTTTTCCGTTTTTAAACCATATCTCATCAGTATGAAAGATATTAATATCTGGGAATTTGCTTATATATTCAGCTGTTTTAGAAAGCTTTTCGTTATCCCACTTATCATCAGAATCAAGAAAGGCTATATACTTTCCTCGTGCAATTTTTATTCCCTCATTCCTTGCACCTGAAACCCCTTTGTGAGAAATTCTAATATAATTTATACCTCTGCCAGTGTATTCACTCATTTTTGCAATTGTGCGATCATTTGAAAAATCATCAATAACAATTAATTCAAAATCTGAATATGTCTGCTCCAAAACCGAATCTATAGATATATTTATAAAGTTTGCCCTGTTATAAGTGGAAATAATTACGGAAAATAGCGGTTTCATTAAACTAACTTTAGCATACGTTAATGAAATCTGTATATTATTGGTTCAAAAATAAGAGAGAATCCTAAATTAATCTGTTTTCAATTTATAGGAAAAAATTTTGATAAAGAAAAAAAGCATATTTTCACTGCTTCTACAGTATAAATACTCATTTCTAATGGGCATTATTGCCCTTACGTGTGTAGACCTGGCCCAACTTGCCATTCCCAAGCTTGTTCAGTGGATAATAGATTCACTAACAACGGAAAGCCCATCATTTGAAATCATAAGAAAATACTCTCTTTACATCCTGGGGCTAGGAATTTATATGGCATTTTTCAGACTCGGATGGCGATATTTTATTATGGGTGCAGCAAGAAAGATTGAAAACTCCCTTAGAAATGAATTTTTTGAACATATACAAAAACTTCACTTCAACTTTTTTTCATCAAAAAAAGTGGGTGATCTCATGGCACATACAGTTAATGATATTGAGACCCTCAAATTTTCCTGTGGGCTTGGGGTGCTTATAGCATACGACGGGATTTTTTTATTTTTCTTTATTTTCATTGCAATGCTTTTTGTGTCTCCAATTCTAACACTTTATGCATTTATACCATTTCCAATATTGGGTTACTTTATGTACAAGTTTGGAAACAAAATAGAAAAAAGGTTTCAAAAAACCCAGGACTCATTTTCCAATCTTACCGAAAGTGCGCGTCAATCCATATCAGGGATTAAAGTTGTGAAGGCCTTTAACAGGGAAGGTTTTGAAGCAAGAGACTTTGAGAAAGCCAGCCTTGATTACCTTGATAGAAATATACACCTTGTGAGAGTATGGGGTATTTATCAACCTTTTATTACATTTATGGCTGCAACTGCGACTGTAATCTTTCTTTTATTCGGAGGAATAAGCGCTATCAACTCAGATATTACTCTCGGCAAGTTCACAGCAATGCTTGTTTACCTTGTAATGCTCACATGGCCAATGATGGCAATGGGATGGTCTATAGATATTATGAAAAGGGGAAATGCCTCTATAAACAGGTTGAATGAAATATTTAAAATTGAACCGATAAGGGAAGTCGATAATGGCAAATATGATCATCCACTTAGCGGGGAAATAAAATTTAAAAATGTCAGTTTTTCCTATAATGGCGACGAGTCACTTAGAAATATAAACCTCAAGATACCTAAAGGAACCTCTCTTGGAGTAACGGGCACAACAGGCTCCGGGAAAACAACTCTTATAAGCCTTTTAATGAAAATCTATAAACCTGATAGTGGTGAAATACTAATTGATGATGTTGATCTGCAAAATATAAAGAACGCAAGGCTTCAACAAACTATTGTGTATGTGCCGCAAGAAACAACTATTTTTAGCGGTACAATTTTTGATAATATTACATTTATGAACCCCAACCTTTCGGAACATCAGGTGATTGAAGCAGCAAAAAATGCAGCAATTTATGATGAGATTAAAGAATTTCCAGATGGTCTTAACACCGTTGTTGGAGAAAGGGGGCTGAGCCTATCGGGAGGACAAAGACAAAGGATTGCTCTTGCAAGGGCAATCCTTCTTAATCCTAAGGTTTTGATACTTGATGATGTTTTATCATCTCTTGATCTTCAGACTGAAAATACAGTTTTAAAAAATATAAGACGAACACTGGATGACAAGACAATAATTGCAATATCCAGCAGGGTACCATCTATAAGTTCTTTTGATGAAATTGCGGTGTTTGAAAACGGAAAAATTGTGGAATTTGGTAATCACCATGAATTAATTAACACAGAAGGAATTTATTCATCACTTTATAAAGTACAAACAATTTAAAGACAATGAGCGCATTTCAAAGAGAAGAAAAGAAAAAGCAAGGCACTTATGATCGTAAGATAATAAAATGGCTATTCAGTTTTCTTGGAGAGCATAAGTTTTTCTTTGCCCTCTCATTAATATTGATGATCCTTACTGCGGGACTTGAGATCAGCATTCCCTATCTCACAAAAAAAGCAGTGGATAGCTATATTCATCCCAACTGGGCAAAGACCTCTGCCACAAATGATTCTGATTCTAAATACATAGGTTCTATTAAACAGAAATACAGTTCATCAATAATAAAACTGGGAAATAAAAACTACCTGCTTGACCTCTCAGAATTAAAATCCAGTGAGAAAACGGAGATAGAAAAGCTTGGAGTTATTTCTGAGGGGCGCTATTTAGTTGTAGATGAAAATGATTTTAGTGCTGAAAAGAAAGCAAAACTATTAAATATATTTGGCTCCGGAAAAATCAAGTTTGAAAAAATAAGTGAAAATTACGTGATCCCGAATTCAGAGCTTTCAAAACTGAGCAAAGAAGAAATTTCAACTATCAGGTTTAACGAAACACAAAAGCTTAAGAAACTGGTTTTATATATATTTCTTTGTATCGCAGGAATTTTTCTTCTAACCACTTCTTTCACATATATTTTGTATTACACAGGCCACAGAATTATGCACAAAATAAGGATGAGGGCTTTTTCAAAAATAATGAAGCTACCACAAAACTTTTTTGATAAAAACCCGGTTGGAAGATTAACCACCCGCGTTACAAATGATGTGAATGCGATTAATGATATGTACACATCTGTAATGGTGCAATTCATAAAAGATATCCTGGTTGTAACCGGCATAATTGCAATAATGTTCAGTATGAATGTAAATCTCACATTAATAATTATTGGGCTCACTATATTTCTTGGGATTGTTGCAACACTTTTCAGGATGAGGCTTAAAAAGGTATTCAGGGACATTCGTATTACAATTGGAAAACTTAACGCCTTTGTACAGGAAAGTATTAGGGGAATTGTGCTTATCAAGCTTTACGGAAAAGAAAAAAAGAATCTCGAAAAATTCAGGGAAATAAACAAAGAAAACCTAAGTGCTAATATGAACCAGCTTTGGACTTATGTGTTTTTCAGGCCTTTTATTGAGTACGTGAGTATTCTGGGCACCGGGCTTATACTCTGGTATGGAGGAATTAATGTATTAAAATTCAACCTGACTTTAGGTTCACTCATAGCATTTCTCTATTATGTGAGAATGGTTTTCAAACCTATTCAGGAACTCTCGGAGAAATACAACATATTTCAGTCTGCTGCTGCCGCTGCTGAAAACCTCTATGAAATAACAAGTGAGAATGAGGAAAAAAGTGGAAGTCTTATACCAGAAAAGACCAGGGGAGTATTGGAATTTAGAAATGTCTGGTTTTCATACAATCAAAAGGACTGGGTTTTAAAAAATGTTTCTTTTAAAATAAGGCCTGGGGAGACCGTGGCTTTGGTTGGACTTACTGGATCAGGGAAAACCACAATCGTAAACCTTATTTTAAAATTTTATGAAGTAGATAGGGGTGAAATACTTTTTAACGGTATAAATATTAATGATCTTGATAACAATTATCTTCGTGATCAGGTTACTGCAATATTTCAGGATCTCTTTTTATTTGGGAAGGATATATCAGAGGAAAGGATTGATCGCTCTGAGGTAAGAAAAGAGTACAGTATGAAAGAAAGCAGTAACTTAAAAGGAAACCTTTCTTCCGGTGAAAATCAGATAATTTCTCTCGCAAAAGCATTTAAAAAAGAGTCAAAGATGTTGATTATGGATGAAGCCACTTCCCATATTGATGCAGAAATTGAAAGAAAAATACAAAATAAAATTAAAGAAGAGACAAGATCGCAGAGTAAATTAATTATTGCCCACCGTCTTTCGAATGTCAGGTCTGCAGACAATATATTTGTCATCCATAAAGGTGAGATAGTTGAAGAGGGAAAGCATGACAAACTCATAGAAAACCGTAAAATTTATTACACTCTTAACAATTTTCAAAAAGAGATACAAAAACTATCACCAGCATAAATGAATAGTAGAATCAACCTGTTAAAAACAAAGCTAAAAGACAATCTCAAAAAAAGGGTTAGTTTCAAGGAAGATGAGATTTGTTTCTTATCAATTCCTTACACAATAAATATTATCGGAGAAGGAATTGAAGATTACAGTTTGGCATTTTTAAATTTAACCCTCGATAAGCTATTTTTATTTGGATTTATAGAAGACAGCTCTCTCTCGGCAAATGTTTATGATTACAACAAAGCCGAAATCTACGAAATTTCATATAATCAAAAAAATCGGATTAAAGATGACTATAGTGCAATACTCTCTGCAACCATTAATTCATTAAAACATAATCTTAATTTAACGAAAGGAATAACAGGATGCTTCTATGATGACTTCCATTCAAGCAGCCTGAGTTCACATACAATAAAGTTTTTAATATTTCTACAAACAATTTATAAAGTACGGAATTTGAATCTTGATTATGAACAATGCACTTCAATTTTAAGTGACACAAAAAAAGATTTACTGAGCATTAACCTTGATAACAATGAAGACTTCTTTTTTAGAAAGAATCTTTTAAGAGAAAACACTTCAAACTTGGAAGAATTAAACTACAACTTTCTAAAAGATATAAAGATTTTGCAGATTTCTTTCAAAGAAAAGAAATTTAAAGACGAAAAAGAATCACAATTTTTAGCTGAATTAAAGCAGTCTTATGAACTTCTTAAAGTACTAATGGCATCTGCCAGAAAAAAGGAGATCACTGACTTTACCCCTGAAGAGATAAAAAGTTTTATCAGAAGACTTTCACCCGAAAAACAAAAGAGTATAAAATACCTTCATAATGAATACGGCTTATTAAAAAAATCAATTCATGCTCTCAGATCGAAAGACATTGAAAGTTTTATAAATACAATTAATAGCTCCAACTCAAATTTACTTGAGCTAAATTTTGCTGATGAGAAAATTGTTTCTTTTTTAGAGGAGCTTAATAAAATGAGGAATATTTATGCTTCAAGAATATCTCTAAAAACCAGCTCAATCAGTCTTTTTGTTCATGCAGATTTTGAGAGTTTAGGACTTGATGAAATAAAAAGAAAGATATCAATACATTTTCCAGAAAAAAATGACATTATTAAAATTTACTCAAGCAGTATAGATGGTATTAATATTTTTGAGAGATCCTAGAAAATACCTAAAAGTTTTAAGGCAATAATTAAAACCGCAACAACAAGTGCATATCTAATATATTTTTCGCCGCCTTTCACAGAAAGTTTAGCACCTGCAAATCCACCTGCAGCATTACCAACTCCAAGGCATAAACCCAAAACCCAATTTATATTTCCACTAAAAGCAAATATTAGAAGGGCAATAACAGTATAAAATAATATTATTACAACTTTGTGCACATTCACTTTAAGTAATGTCATATTTGATAGATGGTAAAATGCAGCCATCACCAAAAATCCCGTGCCGACCTGTATAAAACCACCATAAAAACCAATAAGAACCAAACAGGGGTATAGAATCCAGTTTGCATATTTTTTATCTCCACCCAGGCCAAAGGATGAAGGTTTGAAAAAGAAAGTGAAAATAATAAGTATAAGAATTACACCCAGGATTTTCTGGAATAGATCATCACTTATCCTGACTGCTACAAAACCACCAATTATAACTCCAGGAATAGTGAAAAGTGCATACTTTAAACTTATGCTTAATTCTGTAACCTTATCCTTCTTAAAGGAGGTGAGTGCAGAGATATTCTGCATTAATATAGCAATTCTGTTTGTGCCATTTGCAACTGTAGGATCAAGCCCGAGAAAAATTAAAGCAGGAAGTGTAAGGCTTGAGCCACCACCTGCCATTACGTTAATTACCCCTGCAATAGCTCCAACAAAAAAGAGAACAATGATTGAAAGTAATTCGGGCATAAATGTCTGAAAGTACTAAATGGTTTTCCTGGTAAGGTGTTTTATACCTTCGGCGCAACCTATTATCACATCACTTGCAATATCAAGAAAAAGCCCATGTTCAATAATCCCTGCCCTTCCTTCAAGCTGAGATGCAACTTTATTTAAATCTTCAATCGGACCAAAGTTTGCATCTAAAATAAAATTATTTTGATCTGTAATAAAAGGTGTGTCGTCTTCATCAATTCTTAAAGAAACTTTAGCTCCTATCTTTTGTAAAAAGTTGGTCTCAGTTTCAAGAGCAAAAGGCAGTACTTCTATTGGTACAGACCATTTTTCTCCTAGTCTCTTCGACAGTTTGGATTCATGAACAACAACAATATTTCTTTTTGAGTTTTGAGCCAGTATTTTTTCCCTTAGAAGTGCACCGCCCCCACCTTTAATAAGGTTGAGATTTGAATCAACTTCATCAGCACCATCAATAGTGATATCAATTTCACTTATTTCCCTGAAATTAATGATGTTCAAACCTAGTTCTTCAGCATAATTATGAGTTTTGGTGGAACTTGGAATACAGATTATCGAGCTTAATTTTCCACTTCGTAATCTCTTTGAAAGCTCTCTTATGGCGAGCTCTGCAGTTGAACCGGAGCCAAGCCCAAGCACCATTCCCGACTTTACAAAATCCACTGCTTTTGCTGAAGCAATGTTTTTAAGCCGGTCAGTAATATCTATTACATTCGATTGTGTATCCAAAAGTTTGTCCCTAAAAACAATTTAACTCAAAAAAAGAATTATTACTAAAGAGTTGAAATCTGTTGCTCTGGCAAATCAAAATAGAAAAATTAAAAAACATCAATTATCTTTTGAATTTCACTCTGTGGGTCATCTGAAAAGTGTATGGAAACAACATTTCTTTTATTGGAAGAAAGAGCTTTATAATCACCTGCAGCCTGTGCTTTTTTTAAAACTCCAAAAGAAAGTGATGATTCATCTGAACCTGGGGAATCAGGAATACGAAAATCATTTTTATTTTCTCCTACAAGCTGTATAAAAAAACCTTTTCCATTATCACCTTTATGAAGCTGCCCTGTCGAGTGAAGAAACCTGGGGCCAAAACCAAGTGTGACCGGAAGTTTGGTTTTATCTTCAAGCTTATCTCTTAGCTCCATTAACTTTTCTTGATTTATTGGATCAGGATTTATATAAGCATGAATAGAGATATAAGAGTTATCATTTTGTTGCAGTTGCTCCTGTAGATTCTCTACTGAGTTTACTTGAAGATTGGTGTAGAAACTCAAACCATTATCAAGAAAATCAGGCTTTTTAGTTCCAACTTTTTTAGAACTAGCAAGCTCTTCCAAAAACTCTCTGGCCATTATTTTTGCAGATTCAACATCGGGTTGATCAAATGGATTTATACCTAAAATGCTTCCTGCAACTGATGTAGCAAATTCAAATCTAAAAAACTCGGCCCCAAGTTCGTAAATATCATTAATCAATATTTTAACCACAGGTTGTCCTAAACTATTAAGATCAGAAATCAAATTTTCTGATCCCTTATCACCACTCATAATGAAAGCAATAAAGAACCTGTCATCTGAAAGATGTTTTTTCGAAAAGTTCTTCTGATCCATAACAGGAAGAATTCCTTTGCCATCTTTACCTGTGCTTTCCGCAATCAACTGTTCCGCCCAATAACCAAAAGAGTAAAACTTTTCTGAAAATATAAATGTTAGTTTGTCCCTTCCCATCCTGGATAATACTCCCATCACAGCACCGAGCCGAAGTGAGGCATTTTCTAAATAATTAGAAGCTGGGTTTTTAATTTCATCACAAAGTTGTGTGGCACTTAAAAGGATTTTCTCAATATTCACCCCAATTAAAGCCGCCGGGACAAGGCCAAAATAAGATAGTACGGAAAATCTTCCGCCAATATTAGGATCATTAACAAAAACCCTTCTAAAATTAAGATCTTCTGCAATTTTAAGTAGTTTTGATCCGGGATCAGTAATTCCAACAAAGTGATTTCCTGCATCTACACTTTTAAACTCATTGTAAAAAAGTTTCATTGCAGAAAGAGTCTCAACAGTCCCCCCTGATTTTGTCGAAACAATAATTAGAGTTTTTGAAATATCTATTTTATCTCTTAAGTCGCTTAGAAAATCTGGGTCTGTTGTATCAACAATTGTTATATTGGGATAACCTTTGCCAACTCCAAAAACATCTTTAAACACATCCGAGCTCAGACTTGACCCACCCATTCCCAAAAGAAGAATATCTTTAAAACCTTCACTTTTTATCTCATCTGCAAATGCTTTGATTTCAAAAACTAAATCTTGCATCACAAATGGAATATAAAGCCATCCAAGCCTGTTTGTTATCTCTTCAGGATTATCCGACCAAAGAAGGTAATTAAAATTAAAGAATTTTTGAAGAAAATCAGTTTGTTTGAAATTTTCGAGCTGAGCATCTATATCTTTTTTGTATTTATGGAGTGACTCAACGTATCTATCAGAACTGTAGTTACTGGTATCAGGCATTGGCTTTCAGTAGTTTTTTACATTCACTTAAAATATTGTCTTTATTAAAACCAAATTCATTCATTACAACATCTCCGGGTGCAGACTCACCAAATCTATCAATGCCAAAAGCCCTACCCTTGCCGTTTGAACCAACATACTTTTCCCAACCGAAAGTGGCACCCGCTTCCACGCTTAATCTAACAGGAATTGTAGAGGGTAAAACTTCTTCTTTATACTCATCGCTCTGGCTATCAAATAAGCTCCAGCAAGGCATACTCACAACCCTTACTTTAATCCCCTCAGAGGCAAGTGCTTCATAAACTTCTAAGCATATATGCACCTCAGATCCTGTAGCAATAAGTATTATTTCAGGAAATTCGTCTGTATCAGCAATTATGTAAGCGCCCCTTAGTGCACCATCTTGTGAGTTGTACTTTTCTCTATCTATAACCGGCACATTCTGTCTTGTAAGAATAAATGCACTTGGTCTGTCGTTAAGATTAAGGACGTGTTTCCAAAGCACACTGAGCTCATTTGCATCAGCAGGTCTTAGTACCTCAAGATTAGGTGTAGCCCTAAGTGCAGTTAAATGTTCAATGGGTTGGTGAGTTGGACCATCTTCACCTACACCAAGACTATCATGAGTAAAAACATAAATAGTTGGAATCTTCATTAATGCTGCAAGCCTTATTGATGGTTTCATATAATCAGAAAACACAAAGTAAGTTGACGCATAAGGCCTCAGTTTACTAAGACACATACCATTTATTGCAGCAGCCATTGCATGTTCTCTTATTCCAAAATGAAAGTTTCTTCCTTTATAATTATTCTTTAAAAAGCTTGCAGCGTCAGTGATATATGTTTTAGTTGAAGAACCCACATCTGCTGCACCGCCCAAGAGCCACGGAACATTTTTTCCAATCGCATTAAGTATCTTTCCATTTGCAGACCTTGTTGCAGTGCCTTTTTCATCTGGAGGAAACACAGGTAATTCATCTTCCCAACCTTCAGGAAGAAGGCCGCTCTGGAGAATTTCAAACTCTTTTGCAAGCTCTGGATATTTTTGGGCATAACCTTCAAAACCCTCTTTCCAATCAGCTTCAGATTGTTCCCCTTTCCGAACCACTGATTCCCTGTACTCATCAATTTCTTTCGGAACAAAAAAAGTTTTATCCGGATCCCACCCATAAAATTCTTTTGTAAGACTTATTTCCTCTTCACCTAAAGGAGCGCCATGAGATAAATGATTGTCCTGCATATTCGGACTTCCGTATGCAATATGGCTTTTAAGGACAATTATTGATGGTTTATCTTGGTTATTAGAGTTTAGAATTGCATTATTGATTGAATCAATATCATTTGCATCAGCAACATATTCAACATTCCAGCCATAGCTTATAAATCTAGTGCCTACATCTTCAGAAAAAGCGAGATCTGTATCTCCTTCTATTGTGATCTCATTATCATCATAAACCCAAACCAGATTTCCAAGACCAAGGTGCCCAGCAAGTGAAGCAGCTTCACCTGAAATACCTTCCATTAAATCCCCATCGCTGCAAATAGAGTAAATATTGTAGTCGATTATTTTAAATCCATCCCTGTTAAAGTATTCTGCTAACCATTTTTCAGCTATAGCCATACCGACTGAAGTTGCAATCCCTTGTCCGAGTGGCCCTGTAGTAGTTTCAACTCCGGATGTAAGTCCATATTCAGGATGACCTGCACAAATACTGTGAAGCTTTCTGAAATTTTTAATATCATCAATAGAAACGTTATATCCATTAATATGAAGCAGGCTGTAAATAAGCATTGAAGCATGTCCGGCAGATAAAACAAAACGGTCCCTGTTTGGCCAATCTGGATTTTTGGGATTATGTTTAATAAATCTATCCCAGATTGTAAATGCGACAGGCGCTAGTGCCATCGGGGTACCCGGATGGCCCGAATTGGCTTTTTGGACTGCATCCATAGATAGAGTGCGAATACAGTTAATTATGAGTTTTTCTAAATCTTTAGAGAGAGGCAATTTTTAAAACTCCAAAAAAATTTAAGAATCAGGCAAGATAACTTTTGATTGTTAAAATTGTATTAAATTTCAGGAAAGTATGTAATCATAAACAATTTAGATCAATTAACAAGATAAAAATTAAGAGCATTTAGCTAAGTATTATTGAGCGTGGATTTATTCTTTTTTTCTATATTAGATAAACTTTTCCTCTATAATTATGAATAAAGCTGCTTTAATTACAGGTGGGGCAAAAAGGATTGGCAAAGCACTTGCCCTTAATCTTGCACAAAAAGGGTTTGATATTGCTATACATTACAACTCTTCTGCAAATGAAGCAGAAGAAACAAGAAATGAGATTGAAAAGATTGGTGTTAAATGCAAAACTTTTAAGTGTAACCTTGAAAATACCATTGATGTTTTAGATCTGTCCTCAAAAGTAAAAGAAGACTTTCCTAATCTTAATATACTAGTTAACAATGCTTCAATATTTGATAATATTGATTTTTTAGATGTAACCCCCGAGTTTTTTGATAAGGATTTCAATATTAATTTTAAAGCCCCTTTTTTCTTATCCCAGGGCTTTGCAAGAAATGTTGACAAAGGTCTTATAATAAACTTTCTTGATACAAGGGTTAATAGAACAACCACAGAGCACTTTGTATACAATCTGAGCAAAAAATCCCTTTATCATTTCACAAGAATGGCAGCAAAAGAACTTGCACCCCGAATAAGGGTTAACGGGATTTGCCCGGGCCCAATACTCCCTCCACCCGGCGAGAATAAAGAATATCTTGAAAAGCTGGTGGATAAAATTCCAATGAATAAAATTGGAAACACAGAATATATTGTAAATGCCTTTAATTATTTACTTGAAAACGATTTTACAACTGGTGAATGTTTATTCGTTGATGGAGGAAAACATCTAAACTACTGATATGATTATAAAAATAGAAAACCTCAGATTAAGAACAATAGTTGGAATATATGATTGGGAGAAAAAAGCTAAGCAGGATCTCATTATAAATGTGGAGCTGCAGTTTGATGGGAGAAAAGCTTCTAAGAGCGATTGTATTGATGACACAGTTGATTACAAAACTATGAACAAAAAAATTATCGACTTTGTTGAGAGTGGTGATTTTAACCTTCTTGAAAGAATTGCCGGTGGAATTGCAAATATAGCTTTTGAAAACAATGCCGTTACCCGCGCAGCAGTAAAAGTGGATAAGCCCGGAGCCCTTAGATTTGCAGATTCTGTGTCGATAACTGAAATAAAAGAAAGGAAATAACCTTGAACACTGTAGTTATTGCGGTTGGTTCAAATATCGAACCTGAAAAAAATACAAACATCGCAAAAAAGATTATTTCAAATAAACTCAATCTTCTTAGATCTTCTGAGTTTATAAAGACCAAACCGGTTGGATTTACAGATCAGGACGACTTTTTAAACGGTGCACTTCTTGTTGAATGCAATTTAAATCTTGAAGAGCTAAAAAAATTTCTTAGAGAAATTGAAAACACAATTGGGAGAGATAGATATAGTAATAAATTTGGCCCCAGGACAATCGATCTTGATGTCATAGTCTGGAATGGAAATATTATTGACAATGATGTTTATGAAAGGGAATTTCTAAAAAATTCTGTGATTGAACTTATCCCTGAAATAAAGGCTATAATCAAAGTATGAAAACAATAAGGCTAGACAAAAAAACATTCAGGCAACTGATTAGCAACTCAGAGATTCAAAGTGCAGTATCCGAACTTGCAAGGCAGATATCAGAGGATTTCAAAGAAAAGTCTTTAGTTTGCCTCTGCATATTGAAAGGAGCTGTCTACTTTTTTTCCGACCTGACAAAGAAAATTGAGCTTGATCTTACAACTGAGTTTTTAGAGTTATCAAGCTATAAAGGACAAATAGATTCACAAGAAGTAAGACTTCTAAAAGACATTCAAAATAGCATAAAAGGAAAGGATGCTTTGATTGTCGAGGATATTATGGACACTTCAAAGACTTTAAACTTTTTGATTGAGCATATAAAATCTAAAAAACCTAAATCAATTAGTGTTTGTACACTGATAGATAAAAGGGAGAGAAGAGAATCCGATTTAAAGGCAGATTACACAGGATTTGAAATAGAGAAAGGGTTTGTTGTTGGATATGGAATGGATTGCAATGAGCTTGGTCGAAATTTGAATGATATTTATGTATTGGATAAATAAAAGGAGATTAATAGATGAGTTTAAGAAACCAGATACCAGAAGACCTTAAGGATGCCCTAAGAAATAGAAAAAGCCTTGAGTTAAGTGTTTTGAGAATGCTTCAATCATCAATTAAAAACAAAGAAATTGATATTAAAGGCGAACTTAATGATGAGCAGGTAATTCAAGTCGTATCAAGTGAGATAAAAAAGAGAAGAGACGCTGCTGATGAATTTTCAAAGGTTGAAAGAGAAGATGCTGCTGATAAGGAAAAAGAAGAAATTGATATTTTAATGAAATATATGCCACAGCAGATGTCTGAAGATGAGATATCTTCGATTGTTGTAAGTGCTATAAATGAATCGAGTGCTCAAGGTATGAAAGATCTTGGTCAGGTAATGAAAATTGTTATGCCTAAACTTAAAGGAAAAGCAGACGGAAAAGTAATAAACAGTATTGTTAGAACAGAACTTCAAAAACTTGAAGAATAATAAATTTGGAGCAAAAAATGGCGAAAACAAATAAAACTGGTGCCCAAGGGGTTAAATGGAATCTATCTGATCTTTACAATGGAATTAAAGATCCCAAAATCGAAAAAGATCTAAAAAATATTTCCAAAAAATCGTTAGCGTTTGAAAAAAAATATAGAGAAAAAATAAAGACCAATAAACTAAGTGCTAATACACTTCTAGCCGCACTAAAAGAACTTGAATCCATAAGCGAAAAAGCCGGAAAGATAATTTCCTATGCACACCTACTTTTTGCAGCTGACACGAGCAATCCTAAAATAGGCGCGTTCCTGCAGCTATCACAAGAAAAAATCACAGAAACAAGAAAAATGCTCCTATTCTTTGATATTGAATGGGTTTCAGTTTCCGAGAATAAAGCAATGTTGTTGATTAATGATCCAAAGCTTAAGAAATACAAACACTTTCTTACTCAGGAAAGAGCGTATAAAGCCCATACTCTATCAGAACCTGAAGAAAAGATAATGGCAGAGAAATCAAATACGAGCGGCAGGGCTTTTTCACGGCTTTTTGATGAAGTGATAAATAATATTGTTTTTGATGTAACTCTTAAAGGTAAGAAAAAGAAGCTTACAGAATCCGAAACTCTTGCACTTCTTTACGATCCAGAAAGAAAAAACAGAAAAGCAGCCCACAAGGGTTTAACTGAAGGACTTTTAGAAAATTCTCACGTTCTTACTTTTATTTTTAACACACTTGTAAATGATCATACCATTAATGACAGAATCAGATCTTATGAAGACCCAATGTCTTCAAGGCACCTCAGCAATGAAATTTCAAGTGAAACGGTAAATGCGCTCATCAAAACCTGTGAAGACAACTTTGATATTGTTGAAAAGTATTATAACTTAAAGAAAAAGCTCCTTGGAGTTAAAAAGCTATATGATTATGATCGTTACGCTCCTTTAACTGAAAATTCAAAGAAATTTACTTACTCAAATGCCAAAAAAATTGTGCTTGATTCATTTGGAGACTTTTCTCCAAAGATGGCCCAGGTGGCTGGACATTTTTTTGGTAAAAACTGGATAGATGCAGAGCTCAGGGAAGGAAAAAGAGGAGGAGCTTTTAGTAGCAGCACTGTTCCAAGTGCCCATCCTTATGTGTTTATGAACTACACAGGAAGAATAAGGGATGTAATGACCCTTGCTCATGAACTTGGACATGGGGTTCATCAATATTTATCAAGGCCAAAAGGATATTTTAGTTGCCACACTCCTTTAACTACTGCCGAAACTGCGAGTGTGTTTGCAGAAATGCTTGTTTTTGAAAATCTCAAAAAAGATGAAAGAAACAAAAAGTTAAGACTCGCTCTTCTTTGCGGCAAACTTGAAGATACTTTCGCAACAGTCTTTAGACAGGTTGTCCTAACCAATTTTGAAAAAGAACTTCATAATGCAAGGCGAAATGAAGGAGAACTTGCAACAGACAGAATAAATTCAATCTGGATGAAGACAAATCAGAAAATGTATGGAGATTCAATTGAATTAACCAGTGAATATAGCTTCTGGTGGTTATACATTCCTCATTTTATACACTCACCTTTTTACTGCTACGCTTACTCTTTCGGTGAACTACTGGTACTAGCTCTATATAAGACATATCTTGAACAGGGAAAGTCTTTTGTGCCAAAATATATTGATCTCCTATCCGCAGGTGGAAGT
>JAJCZR010000030.1 GCA_029262295.1 Deltaproteobacteria bacterium
ATAAGCCCTTCATTAATAGCTGCTGATAAATTTTCAACAGTTTGCTCAGCCGTATTTTCATTCACAAGTGCAAGCGTATTCAAATCAAATTGATTCCCAATACAGGAAGCAAATTTTACAACCTGTTGTGTTTCATGTGGCAGCTTCCCAACTTTATTTGCCATTAGTTCAACTACATTATCAGTCAGGTTCTTTTCCCAGAGCTGCTCAATATCATATTCCCACTCACCGCTTGTGTAATTCAAATGAAAGAGTTCTTCTTCATATAACGATATTAAAAACTGCCTTACAAAAAAAGGATTTCCGTTTGTCTTTTGGATGATAAGCTCTGTTAAAGGGTTTGCCTTTTTAGGTTCACATCTAAAACTATCCGAGATTAATCGATTTAGTGATTCATAATTCAATGGTTCTAAACTGATGTGGTTTACATTAGCATCCGTTTTGCCAATCTCGTTAAGTGCAATACTCAAAGGATGAACTTCATCCACTTCATTATCTCTGTATGCCCCAATTATAAACAAATATTTAACATCAGGGTCAGCAATAGTTGTCTGCAAAAGTCTGAGGCTTGCAAAATCAACCCATTGTAAATCATCCAGAAATAAAGCTACAGGATGGCTTTTTTGAGTGAAAGCGTTAATAAAATTTTGAAAAGTCAGATTAAAACGGTTTTGAGACTGATCTGGCGGAAGAGGAGAAACATCAGGCTGCTTTCCTATAATAAGCTCAAGCTCGGGAATTACATCTGTTATTACTTTTCCGTTTGAACCCAGTTTCTTAACAAGTGTCTCTTCCCATTTTCGAACACGATCCTCACTTTCTGATAGAACCTGACGTATCAAATCCCTAAATGCCTGAATTACCGCACCGTAAGGCGTGTTTCTCTTAAATTGCTCAAATTTTCCTGAAATGAAATATCCATTCTGTTTAGTTATAGGCTTACGGACTTGATCAATTAAAGATGTTTTTCCAATCCCGGAATAGCCAGAGATAACTATCATCTCCGTATTTCCCTCTGCAACCCGCTCAAACACCGACATCAATTTCCTTATTTCTTCTTCCCTTCCGTAGATCTTTTCAGGAATTTCCAACCTGCCTGAAAAATCGTGTTTTCCAGGCACAAAGCCCGTAATTTCCAATTTTCCGGCAGCTGACAAACATATTTTCAAATCCGCTTTTAAACCATGAGCGCTTTGGTACCTGCCATCAGGCTCTTTGGATAAAAGCTTCATTACAATGTCTGATATATGTTTTGGTATATCCGTATTTAATTCATGAAGAGCTTCCGGCGCTTTAGCAAGGTGTGAATGCATCATTTCCATAGAATCTTCGGATTCAAAGGGTACTTTTCCGGCCAGCATCTCATAAAAGGTAACTCCAAGACTATAAAAATCAGTGCGATAATCAACCGGCCGGTTCATTCTTCCGGTTTGTTCCGGTGATATATAAGCTAAAGTGCCTTCAATTAAATCAGGAGATGGGATTTGAGGATTTTCTTTCGACAGTTGATTGGCAATACCAAAATCAATTATCTGGATTTCGGCGCTTCCTGGATTTAAAATAATATTTTTAGGATTGATATCTTTATGGATGATATTATTTTGGTGAAGCCCGCCAATTATCTCTGAAAGTTTTATTGCTATTTTAAGAAATCTTTTGACGTTAATCTGCTCTGAAGCTTTAGGGCCAATAAAGCTGCTGAGTGTTTGTCCTCCAATATCTTCAATAATTAAAGCAGGCCTGGTCTCCTGCCACTCAATTCCAAAGGTCTCAGGCACTCCATTTATATTAAGGCTCTTTAATATTTCATGCTCATGTTTTAAGCGGGATAAATTTTCTTCAGAAGGAAGATCACCGGCAAAGCTTTTCAGAATTACAGGCGTCCCGTCAGCTATTCGTTTGCCTCGATAAACAAGCCGCTTTTTACCTCTGTAAATTAATTCTGTTATTTTGTAGTCTGCCATCTTTTTTGTCATCCTGAATCCTGTCCTGAGTGTAATCGAAGGGTTATTTCAGGATCTATCTTTTAAATCACTCTTTTTTTTCCTAACAACTAACCCCTAACACCTAACCCCTGCATCCTGAATCTCTTTCCCTAACCCCTAAAACCTAACACCCAACACCTAACAACCATCCTACCACATCTCTCAACATATTGCCACTCTCTCAACATATTGAGATTTTTAAGGTCAAAATCAAAATTGTGCAGTTAGTCAGAAATTACATAATAGTTAATAATTTCAGATAGTTAGCTCTCGTATTACCTTGTTTTCCAATCCTGGCATTACATTTGCAATTAGATATCAATTGAAAAAGGAATTAAAGATTAGTAGATAGTGTTTAGTAGGTAGTAGGTAGTGAAGAGCAAGATGCATACAATTCAAGAAGAAAAGGAGGCAACAATAATGAAGATATTTAATAAAGAGAGAGGATTTATAGACCTTTCAAAAAAGTATTTATTTTTAAGCCTGATTTTAGTATTTACACTTTATATTCAAAACGCCAGTGCGCAGATAATTGTAGATACGACTATAGATAATAGCCCCTCTGTGGTTGATGATGGCGATTGCAGCCTTAGGGAAGCTGTAGAGGCTGCAAACACTGATGCTTTAGTAGATACCTGTGATGGGACTGCATCGAATGATATAGAATTCGATCTGGTTTTGCCTAATACCATCACTTTAGACGGGGATGATATAGATATAACATCTTCATTAAATATTAATGGCCCTGGTGCAGATCAGCTTGCGATAAGCGGAGATGATCAGAGCAGGATATTTGATATTAATGATGGTGAATCCAGCGTTCTAAGTGTTGAAATCTCAGGACTTACACTTACAGGTGGTTTGGAGACATCAGGTGGTGGTGCTATAGATAATGTTGAGGATTTAACCATAAATTCATGCGTAATTGATGGGAACACAGCTATAGATGGTTTCACTGCTGGACCTGCAGGTGCTATCAGAAATGGTATCAATGGTCTTTTAGTTATTGACTCAACGATTTCTAATAATTCAGGAGAAAATGGTGGTGCAATTTTTAATCTCGGCGGTTCTGTCAGTGTTCTTAATTCCACTATATATGGAAATTCTGCCTCAGCTGATGGAGGGGCTATTTTTAATTCAAGTGGTGGATCTAGTGGTTTATTAACTCTAGCACAATGCACAATAGCTGAAAATTCTGCTGTTAGTAATGGAGGAGCTATTTATAATGTAAGTGATGATACTGATATTATTGCTATAATAAATACAATTTTTGCCAATAATGAAGCATTTAATGGAAATAACTGTTTTAATAATACTGGAAGCGATTCATTTATAGATAATGGTTATAACATTGAAGATGCAAATACATGTGATATTGATGATCCAACTTCATTAATTAATACTAACCCTCAGTTAGATCCAGCGGGGCTTCAGGATAACGGCGGGCCGACTCAGACAGTTGCTCTACTTGTAAGCAGCCCGGCAGTTGATTTTATTCCTGATGGTGATAATGGATGCAATATATTTACTATTATTATTTCAGATGATGATCAGCGTGAATTTCCGCGTTTTGTAGATGGAAACAATGATGGAATAAATGGCTGTGATGCAGGTGCATTTGAACTTCAGAATGTAGATTTATCTATAGTTAAATCGGATAACCCTGATCCCGTTGAGGTCAATTCGATGCTTACCTACACACTGTTTGTAACTAATAACAGCGATGATGATGCCACGGGAGTTACCGTTGTTGATACTCTTCCTTCGGAAGTGGCATTTGTATCTGCAAGTGCAGGATGTATGAATGCAGGGGGAACTGTCACTTGTGATATTGGTGATCTTGCAGACGGAGATACTGCAGAATTACAAATTGTGGTTACTGCCCCGGCAGCTCCTGATGTATTACTTAACTCTGCAGAGGTATCAGCTGATCAAAATGATCCGGAACCAACAAACAATACTGTAATGGAGGCAACTAATGTAGTTGCTGCAGGTGGTGACGGAGATGGAGATGGTGATGGTGACGGTGATGGTGAATTCCTTTTTGAAATTTCAGAAGAGCCCGCCGGTGCAAACTGCCCGAATGGCGGCGGAAGAATAGACTCCGGAAACGATACAAATGAAAATGGTGTGCTTGATGCAGATGAGATCACCGATACGGATTTTATTTGTAATGGGGAAGATGGCACTCCAGGTTCAGACGGACCTCAGGGCCCGGCTGGTGAAGATGGTGAGAATGGTGACGGAGACGGAGATGACGATAGTGATGATGGTGGAGGCGGATGCGGCTCCTTAGTAGGCCCTGTAAATACCAATACAGCACTTGCCAATCTTCTTATCACACTTACTCCGGGTGTATTGGGATTTGCATGGGTGATTTTTAGGAAAAAAAAACAAAACAGTTAGATCCTGAAACTAGTTCAGGATGACAATGAAAAATAAAAGAGGAGTAAATAACATGAATAGATTTATTGATTTTTCTAAAAAATATATGGTTTTAGTCCTATTTACAGCAATTCTGTTTATTCCTGCAAAAGCATTTTCACAACCCTTTGCCTATATATCAAATCAGTTTGACGCTACGGTATCAGTTATAGACACTGCAACCAATATGGTCGTGGAAACTATTGGTGTCGGGAATACTCCTTTCGGCATAGCCGTAAGCCCGGATGGAACAAGGGTGTATGTGGCTAATCAATCAGACAACACAGTCTCTGTTATAGATACTGCAACCAATACAGTTATCGGTATGCCTGTTGCAGTGGGTGATGGTCCTCAAGGCATAGCCGTAACCCCCGATGGGACAAGGGTGTATGTGGCTAATCAATCAGACAACACAGTCTCTGTTATAGATACTGCAACCAATATGGTCGTGGAAACTATTGGTGTCGGGAATACTCCTTTCGGCATAGCCGTAACCCCCGATGGAACAAGGGTGTATGTGGCTAATCAATCAGACAACACAGTCTCTGTTATAGATACTGCAACCAATACGGTTATCGGCTTGCCTGTTGAAGTGGGTATTGGGCCTTTAGGAATAGCCGTAACCCCTGACGGGGCAAGTGTATATGTGGCTAATATAATTGACGACACAGTCTCAGTTATAGATACTGCCACCAATGCAGTTATCGGTATGCCTGTTGAAGTGGGTGATGGGCCTTCAGGAATAGCCGTAACCCCCGATGGGGCAAGTGTGTATGTGGCTAATTTTAATGACGATACAGTCTCTGTTATAGATACTGCAACCAATACGGTTATCGGCTTGCCTGTTGAAGTGGGTATTGGGCCTTTAGGAATAGCCGTAACCCCGGATGGAACAAGGGTGTATGTGGCTAATCAATCAGACGACACAGTCTCAGTTATAGATACTGCCACTAATACAGTAATCGGTATGCCTGTTGAAGTGGGTAACGTGCCGGGTGCTTTTGGATTATTTATAGGGCCAGCTGTGGATTTATCTCTAACCAAGGCCGACAGCGCTGATCCCGTGGCTGTGGGTGATAATTTTTTATACGCCATTATGGTTACAAACAACGGCCCCAGCAATGCCACAGGGGTAACCCTTGTGGATGAACTTCCTGCGGAAGTGGTGTTTGTATCTGCCTCTGCCGGATGCATGCATGCAGCAGGGATAGTCACATGCGATATAGGAGAGATTCCTAATGGCGAGAGCGAAATGATAACCATTGTGGTAAATGCCGTAATAGATGGCCTGATTACAAATACAGCCGAGGTAACCGCTGATCAGGGTGATCCAAATACAGCAAACAATACTGCCGAGGAGGATACGACAGTTAATGCCGCTGCAGGTGGCGATGGTGACGGTGATGGAGATGGTGACGGAGATGGAGACGGTGATGGTGAATTCCTTTTTGAAATTTCAGAAGAGCCGGCCGGAGAAAACTGCCCAAATGGCGGCGGCAGAATAGACACTGGAAATGATACAAATGAAAATGGTGTGCTTGATGCAGATGAAATAACCGACACAGCATTTGTCTGCAATGGCTCAGATGGAACTCCAGGCTCAGATGGTACTCCAGGCTCAGACGGTGAAGATGGTGACAATGGTGATGGTGATGGCGGTGGTGGATGTGGTTCGCTGGTTGGAGCTGTAAACACAACTTCAACATTTGCCAATCTTCTTATAACACTGCTCCCGGGTGTATTGGGATTTGTATGGTTGGTTATTAGGAAGAGAAACAGGATGCAGACCTGTCCTGAGCAAGGTCGAAGGAATTCATGATGCATGATTCAAGATGAAAGTTAGAGCTCATAATCCCCTCTCCACTACTACGTGGGAGAGGGTGCAGGGTGAGGGGGATAAATAACTTTTCACCCTCATCCTTTATCCTTCTCCCATCAAGGGAGAAGGAAATATTAATAAAATGAGAAATTTCAAAATGCTTCGAATTACTGAGACATTTAAAAACAAAAAATGCGCCACTTTGAAGCTGGATGGTAAACTGGAAGGTATATGGATATCTGCCCTGGAAAGGATATACCTGCAATACAAACAACAAAACGATCAAAAGGTGGTCCTTGATTTTTCAGGTGTAAGCTTTATAAGTGAAGATGGAATTGAAATGCTGGGGAGAATAAATAATGAGAAAATTGAATTAATTAACTGCTCCCTTTTTATACGTTCACTTTTATCGAATATATTGTGATTGAAGATGCAGGTGTTGGGGATAGTTGTTAGCTTTATTAATTTTCTGTCATGCTTGAGCGCAAGCGAAGCATCTAAAAAAAGATAGAGCATCCAAAATGGGGTCAGGTCTGTACTTTGTACTTTTTATTTAGAATTTGCAATTAAAAATTAATCTTAATATATTAAGGTGTTATATTTATTGTCATTATAGTCAAAAAATATAAATTCGGTTTGATAAAGTACAAAGTACAGACCTGACCCCCAAATTTCAAAACTATGAGCTGGTATCAAAAACAGATTTCTCTTTCACCAAAACCCAGGGGCTTTCATCTTGTAACCGATGAAATTATAACAAATTTAGAGGAACTCGATAACTTCAAAGTTGGAGTTGCTCATATATTTATTTGTCATACTTCGGCCTCACTTACTTTAAATGAAAATGCTTCGCCTGATGTACTGCATGATTTTGAAAAGCATTTTAATAAAATGGTCCCCGAGAATGCACCTTATTATAAACACACCCTGGAAGGCCCTGATGATATGCCCGCACATATAAAATCATCCCTTCTTGGAAGCAGCATCAGTATTCCGGTAAGAGAAGGTAGAGTTGTTCTTGGCACCTGGCAGGGAATTTATCTTTGTGAACATAGAAACAGGGGCGGGGCGAGAAGAATTGTTGCAACTATTAATGGAGAAAAGTTTTAAATTATAGTTTTCCAAGAAGATATTTTTTACCTGTTGGATGGGGCATGCCACCCTTTGGTTCCATGGAAACATAAAAGGCCTTTTTATAAGAGGGATCGGGCATATAATTAATCATCATCATCTTATCCGACAAAGGCATATCTTTTACATCTGCCTTTGCATCAAACATCGCAATACTTTCCATATCGCTTTCAGAGTCAACCCAAAACTGATAGGTATGATCGGTGCTTACATTTGGCATATCAATAATACAAAGCAAAGCACTATTTTTCTCTTTATCCCAAAGAAGCCTTGCATGCAGGTTCATATCTGATTCAGCGCTTGCAAGCTTAACTATATTTACTCTTGGATTTTCAAGAAATGACTTGAGCATCTTATCCTGCCCCATTTCCGAGCGAAGATACTCAATCTCATCAGCTTTTTTTGCAATCTCGTTTTTCATCTCAATATTTGAGTAAACCAAAAATCCAATTACAAGGCAGGCAGCCACCGTGCCAAATTTAAACCAGAAAAGGCTAAACATATCTGAAAGACCAGGACTTTTTTCCTTAAACTCCACTTTGCCCGGTCTGGATATTTGAGCTAATATCTCACCCTTTAAACCAGTTCGAAGAGGTTTATCCTCAAGAGAATATGCAAGGTTTGAATAAACCGTATTCACATCTTCAAAATACTTTAAATATTTTTCATTTTTTGAGCGAAGAGCTTCCTCAACTTCTGTAAGTTCATCACCACGAAGAAGCCCAAGGCTATATAATGCAATTAACTCTTCTATGTGTTGCTGTTTATCCATAAAATTCCATCAAATACTAATCTTGCACGTCTATATACGGCGCCATTAGTTCTCTTAGTTTCAATATTCCTAACCTCAATCTGGTTTTAACAGTTCCCACTGGTATATCGAGTTCTTTTGCAGCTTCGGTATGTGTATGCCCTTCAAAATAAATAGTTTTGACTACAGTTTTCTGTTCCGGAGGAATTTTAGAAAGTGCTTCTTTTATTATCTCCCTTTTTTCAGCTGCATCTTCAATAATAAATCCTTTTGGTGATATAAACTGAACAAATGTATCATCCATCGAGACTGTACTTCTCGTTTTTTTAAGACTTCTAATCTTATCAATTGCCCTGCTTCTCGTGATATTCATTATCCATGTTGAAACGGCGCCTCTACTCTGATCATAGTTTTCTGCCTTGTTCCATATCTGAATAAACACCTTTTGCACAACTTCCTCTGCATCACTTGTGTTCTTTACAACCCTGTATGAAAGATTATAAACAACCTGTGAGAAACGGTTGTAAAGTTCGGAGAAAGCTTCTTCATCTTTATTGGCAATTTTGGGAAGAAGTTCGCTTTCATTTATGGAAGAGTATTTACTATTCATATTATGAATTGAAATCAAAGGGAAACAGCTGTTTAATCTTGTTATTTTAAGCTGTTTTTTATCAAAATTCCAGATTTTAATATAAAACTATCTTAAAACAAAGATGTTCATAAAAGCCTCATTCATTATTAAAGGTATGGGAAGAATAACAAAAATCCAAAGATAGATTACGCTCAAAATATATCTGTTTCTGAAAAAATTTTGTCTTGATATCAAAACCCCTATCCCCTGGATCACAAAATAAAGGGTAACAAAACCAAATATCTTTTCTCCTGTGAGTATTAAGTGCGGAATATTTATTATCACTTCATGCCATAGGCCCGACAGTACAAATGTTGTCATAACAGCAAGTTTTGGATTTCTTTTAAGTGGCTTAAACGCAATCTGGCTTAGCCAGCTGCTAACCCAGATGTTCCACCTGTTGCCCCAAAAATCCGAAAGGTTCTTTGCACTAAATGGATTATTATGAACTTTGGGAAGAATTATTCTGAATTTAGAGTAAACAATTCCGAATAAAATCGACATTAATTCTGTAAAAGAGTAAAAAAGAAAGAATGCAAGAAGGGAGTAGCAATACTGTTTTAAATCTGTCTTCAGATACAAAAAGCAAAACAGAAAATAAAGTGATCCAATCAAAATTACTTTTTGAGCTGTGTTTTTATTTAGTATATTTGAGTAACTTTTATGCCTGACCGATAAGTTCCAAAGCTCATTAGAATAAAAAGGTGACAGAAAATAAAAAAGAAGCTGCTTCTTTGTTCTTATTCCTGAAGAAAAAAGTAGGACACTCTTCACCACCAATCCAAAAGAGTAGTAAAGGACAGTAAAAAGAATAAAATAATTTAGCGCATTAAAGCCACTGTTTAGCATAAGAGTTTATTGAACTATAATGATATTATGATTTTTTGTAATAAAAGTTCTGAGAAATTTGTAGTAAAAATGCTTTTTTTAGCAGGGATACTCACAATTTGCACATCAATTCTTACAGCCTATATGGGGAAAGATCAAGTTACGCTTGATTCAAAATCAAAATTTAGTTTTCCAATCTATGAGCTAGAACTTGCTACATCAAAAAGCGACGTATTAAGTGTAATTGGTTATTCAAAATCGGAAAAAGAATTAAAAAACAGAAAAGCTATTAATCTGCAAACCTACTATGATGCCTACCTTGTATTTTCATTTTCAACTTATTTTGCATTAATTTTTTTGTTTTTCTATAGATTTAATACGGGCTTACCTTTTAAAGAGATGATGTTTGCGACTGGTTTGGCATTAAGCTTTATGATATTTCTTAGTGATATTGTTGAAAATACACAAATATTGAAACTTATCTCATCTTTTTCTTATGACAATATTAGTGATAAAACACTCACCAGTTTGATGATATCATCGAGAATCAAATTCGCTGCAGTCTTTATTTCTTCTATGATTATTGCTTTTAATTATCTTGTTTACTGCCGGAGAAAGAAAAACCTGACTATAAAAACTGCCCTCACAGCTGTATCAGTTTTATATATGATCACTGGAATATCAGGCTTCTTTTCTATAACGGTTAAAAACTTTAATTACCTTGTTGAAACCTCGATAATACTTCTCATCATATGCTGTGTTCTTACTTTTATGCACACTATTTTTTTAATACTTACAGAAAAAATAAATACAAAATGATTTTCAATTAATCTTTCTTTCCATACTTAAAAGTAATGATCTCACAGCCTTTACAGTGAAATGCGTGGAGTTTTGGCCTTCTTGCCCAAAAAGTAGTCCCTGGAAGCCCACTTAAAATTGTAGGTATTCCCACCGGATCATCTTTTTCTCTCCAGCAAACCCCACCCACTGTGGGAAGATAACCTTCTGTCATAATCAAACCACATTTAGGGCAATCTATTTTCTCAAGGTCAAGCCTTGTGGTAGTCGCAACCAATTTGTCCCGGGCAGGTTTTTTAAACGATTTGTATACATAATAAGTAAAACCTAAAGTCATAAGCAAAAACAATAAACCGAGGCCCAGTATTGAAAGAAGTATGTAGTAATTTAGCGTTATATTAAATGAGAGTGAGCACTGCGCCTGTTTAGAAGGATTGTAGGTGATAAGAAGTTCATCTTTTTTATCAAAAGAATTAAAAGTTGTTTTTGAAACAGAAAGATCACAGTTATAAACAGCCCCGTTCACTTTATATGTGGCAACTAATTCATACGCATTATTTTTATACCCAGTTAAAAAAGCTGTAAATTTTTTATCCTCAATTTCCTTTTTATCTGTAATTGTGGCTTTTACATTCACACCTTTATCTTTCAGGTTTTTGTATTTTATAAAATCCTTTGAAAAATAGGCCGGGAAAGAAAGTGTTACACCAAGAAGCAGAATAAGTACCAAAATTGGGAAAACAAGATCTTTTCTTGAAAGCATGTGTATAACAATAGTGCGAAAAAATTATTCAACAACCGTTTATTTTTATCGGCTTATTAACCCGGTTGAATAAATTCCAAAGAATTATCGGAAACCCTCGACTTCACTTTAAAAACTGAAGAAATAATATCCTCATTTAAAACTTTCTTTGGATCACCAAAACTTACAACTTTGCCTTTATCAAGCACTAATAGCTTTGTGCAAAATCTATGGGCAAGCCGAAGATCATGAAGAACCACAGAAAGACCTTTGCCATTGCTTGATAATGAGCTGAGTAAGTTCATTATTGAAAGCTGGTGGTTTATATCCATATTTGATAGTGGCTCATCGAGAAAAAGAAAATCTGTTTCCTGAGCAATCACTCTTGCAAGGGAGACCCTTTGCTGCTCACCACCGGAAAGTGTGAGTATATTTCTATCTAAAAATTCTTGCATATCAACCATCTCAAGAGCTTTGATAGCAATCTTAAAATCTTCCACACCTTCATTTTGTAGTCTACTCAAATAAGGGTATCTACCCATCAAAACAATATCCGACACTTTAAACGGAAAATTAAAATTATTATTTTGTGAAAGATAGGAAATCTTTTTGAATAGCTCTTTAGATTTAAAAGAGGTTATATTTTTACCTTCAACTGAAATAGCGCCGCAAGAAGAATTTAGTATTCCGCAAATAACTTTAAGCAGAGTGGTCTTACCTGCTCCGTTAGGCCCAACGATCCCTAAAAGATGACCCTTTTTAATCTCAACACTGACGTTATCCAATATCTTCTTTTCATTTACCGAATAAGACAGATCGGAAACTTTTACGCTAGAGTTTTCCATTTATCTTTAAAATACTCCCACGAAGTAAAAATATAAAAAACGGCACACCAATGAGTGAAGTAACAACTCCAAGTCTGATTTCTTCAGGTCTTAGAACTGTTCTTGCAAAGAGGTCAGCCACAGGAAGAAATATTGCCCCCACAAGAAAACTCATGGGCAAAAGATATCTGTGGTCCACACCCGAAATAATTCTTATAATATGTGGAATAACAAGGCCCACAAAACCTATTACCCCACTCACAGAAACACTCGCTCCAACTATAATTGAACAAAGAACAATCAGGATTATTAATGTTGTCTGCGGTTTAATTCCAGATGTCTTAGCAGTATCTTCTCCAAGCAATATAAGATTCAGATCTTTGCCAAAGAACAGTATTGCCGCAGAAGATAAAACTATAGGAAAAAATGCTATATAAAAATGTGTCCATGTCCGGGAATCCACTCCTCCCATAAGCCAAAACAGCATTTCCCTCATCGACCATACATTTGAGATTGAAAGCACAAATGTGGTGAGAGATGCAAATAAAAGGCCTATGGCAATACCCGATAATAAAAGAGTGGTATTTTCAACAACACCTCTGTAAACAGATACTCGATAGACTAAGAATGCTGTGAGAAGCGTTCCTGCAAAAGCTGCAATAGGAAGAAATAAAAAACTTTTTTGGGCAAGTCCTGTGTAGATTGCTATCACTGCAAAAAGTGCACCGCCGTTTGACCATCCAAGCACCGCTGGCTCTGCCATTGGGTTTTTAAAAATTGCCTGCATTACAACCCCCACTATTGCAAGTCCACCCCCAACAACTGATGCCAAAAATATCCTTGGAAGTCTCACATTTAACACTATTAACTCGTATGATTCTTTTACTTCAACATCAAAGTTTAAACCAAGTTTGTTTAATAAAGTGATAATGGTGTCTTTAAAAGGAATACTCACAGAACCCAGAGAGACTGAGGCTATTAACACTATTAGCAAGATTAAAAATGCAAAAAAATAGTTCTTTTTTTTACTTTTATAGTTCATTTTTCCAATAGGATTCAAGCAGGAGATTTACCATATCTTCAACTGAATTTACTGCATAATGGGAAGCAGAGATTATATGCTTTGCAGGAAGAATCTTTACCATGTTGTTTTTTACAGCAGAAATATCTTTTAAAACAGTTTTTGAGAGAAACTCTTTTGGAAAATCGGGATTAGAAGGGTTAAAACTACTTAGAATTATAATATCGGGGTCGCTTTCAATTATATATTCAAGCGAAATCTTGCCGAAATTATTCACTCCTGCCCTGCTCCCGAGATTCATAGCTCCTGATTTTTCTATAATTTCACCCACCATACTACCTTTCCCGGCTGTAAAGCCTGAAGGAGAATAGTATAAAACTCTGGGACTTATTTTATTTTCGGGAATTTTTTTTAATGATGCTTCAAGTTTTGTTTCCATATTCTTTATCAAACTTTCAGCATTTTTCTTTTCACAAACGGCTTTTCCAATTAAACTAATATTTTTTTTTACTGAACTGAAACCCTGAAATTCTTTTAAAAAAAGTGTTTTAATTCCTGAGTTTTTGAGCTGTCTTCTAAAGTTTTGATTTATATAACTTGCAACAATAACAAGATCGGGACTGAGTACAATTACTTGTTCAAGATTTGGATGGATTTTTGGAAAGCCAGAAACCCTGTCTGCAATATTTGAAATTGACTTATCTGAAGCGAGATAAGTAAGGGCGCTGATTCTTTCGGTATCACCAACTATATCAAGCAGTATTTCATCAGAAGCCAGTGTTAATGAAACAATTCTATCGGGACATTTAGAATATGAGGAAAAGGCAAAAGTGAAAATAAAGAAAAGTGTTAAAAAAAGTTTGTTTAACATAAACAACTGTTCTCTTCTCAAGATTGAAGTCAAAGGAATTGGAATCAAAAAATTATTATAATTTCTTTGTCTTGATACAAAGAAACAAAAATCAAGGCTGTGCAAAAATTTAGCTAAAAATAAATGAATATTGCTAAAGTATCCAAATCATCCCACAACCCTGGATACTTCTTAACGCAATATTAATTCATTTTCTTAACGGCCATTTTTGCAAGGCCTATAGAAACATATTATACCAAAAAACCAATGAATTATTGAGAATATAAAACATTTCTAAAGCTTTAACCAAAATAAATTGTTTTTATCTTTTTATGTGAATCCATCAAAAATTCAAGAAGATATTGCTTAGGGTTTTTAGCTTTCAATAAAGATTCATATTTGAGCAATACTCCATTCCAGGATTCAGTGTAGTTAAAACCGCCATGTAAAAATTCCTTATCTGCAAGATCAACCTCTGGATAAGGTAAAACATAAAAATAAGGCTCCAGAATTGTTGAGTCTCCAGCAATAAAACCATATCCAATCTGCTCACTTGAAGCTTCAAGATCATTGGGATCTTCTCCTGGTATTTTTCTGCCTGAAAACCAGTTGAAGGCAATGTCAAAGTGATGAGGCCATATCTGAATTGGACTGCACTCTTCCGGCAAATTAGATCTAAATTCTTTAAAAGTTGTATCTAAGAAAGAGTATGCTTTAAAAATCGCTTTAGAAATTTCAGGTGAATAAGAAAGCTCTTCAACTCCCAAACTGGCAGTATCAATACTAATATCAATATTATGCTTTGAAAGTTCTGCTATAATTTGTTTTGCCAGATCTTGCTGTGATTGCCCTTCTATATCTATCTCGGCATATTTACCCGAGCTTGTAGCAATCTCTATTTTATTGCGTAACAGGTTCAAAAAGAGCTGGAATGAACTGCCAGACTGAGTGGGCACAGGAGTTGTTGTAAAACCCTGCGCCCAAGTCCTTAAACTTATATGCCAATGATGTTTTATAGGTGGGGTATAAGCAGCTCTTATATTTCCCAACACTTTTGAATAAAGGTGTATGGCATCCCTGGTTTTAGTGAAATCTTGAAAATCCAGATCTGGTAAATTAAAGATGCTCATAAAAAACCTTTTGACCTACGGATTTAAAACCACTTTTCCAAACTGTTCTCTACTTTCTAAAATTCTTTGTCCTTCAGCTGCTTCACTCAGAGGAAGCTTTTTATAAATTACAGGTTTTAATTTTCCTTCGGAGGCAAGGCTCGCAACTTTTTCAAAATGTTCAGGCTTTGCATTAAACACTGTAACACCAATAACTTCCAGGTCTTTCATAATAATCGGCCCCAGCATTGCGGATTCAACAGCAGCCCCTCCTGCAACACCTATTAAAAGGAGTTTTCCTTTCGGTGAGAGAAACTGGATATTATCTTTCCACTGCGCAGCCCCAACAGGATCAAAAATCATGTTAATCTTGTGTTCTTTTGACACTTCTTTTAGCTTTGCGGAAACATCATCAGTCTTGTAATTTATCGTAAAATCTGCGCCGATCTCTTTTGCCTGCCGGAGTTTATCGTCCGTGCCAGCCGTGGCAATTATGTAACAATTAAAAAGCTTTGCAACCTGAATTGCCGCACTTCCCGTGCCACTCCCGGCTGCGTGAATTAAAACAGTTTGTCCTTCCTTTATACCACCTCTTTCCACAAGCCCATACCATGCAGTTGTGTAAGTGGTGGGAAGAGTACTTGCATCATCAAATGAAAGGTTATCAGGAATCTTCACAACATTTGTGGCTGGCACTTTCACATACTCAGCAAATCCGCCGTGAAGATTGGCACCAACTATTTGAAGACCTTTATCTGTTCTAAGAGCCGGCATAACTATCACATGATCTCCAACCTTAAAATTAGTAACACCGTTTCCAAGCTCTTCAATTTCACCCGCAATATCAATTCCTCCTACATGAGGAAGATCCACTGGACGCGGGGATTTTCCGCTTCTGAGCCTTAGGTCAACAAAGTTTAAAGTAGTCGCTTTTACCTTTATTAATACTTCGCCTTCCGCTGCTTCAGGTTTATCAATATCCTCGTATTTTAGTACATCAATTTCTCCTACTTCATGATAAATAATCGCTTTCATTGTTTACTCTCTCCTATGGTTTTATTTAGTAAGTCGGCAAATATTATATTTGAGGTAATGGCATTTCACAATTAATCAGGGCTTAATATAAAAATAAGTCTGGAAAAAACCTTTTAAAATTTATATAATGATAAAAGGATAATTTAAGAGGTGTTGGGAATGAGAGTAATAGAAACATATGAACTGGATCAATCTACAGTTTTAGAACTCCCTTTATTTACAAGCAGCGTGCCTGCCGGGTTTCCTTCTCCTGCAGATGATTATGTGGATCAAAAACTGGATCTTAACGATCTTGTACGTCATCCTTCCGAAACTTTTATAGTGAAAGTTGAAGGTGATTCCATGATAAATGCAGGAATACACTCAGGTGACCTGCTCCTTGTTGATCGCGCACAGGAAGCTACCAACAGTAAAGTGGTGGTAGCCTATTTAAACGGGGAACTAACCGTTAAAAGGCTCAGGATACTTGATAATAAAATATTTTTAATGCCTGAAAACCCACTTTACACGCCAATTGAAATAACTCCTTCAATGAGTTTTGAGATAAGGGGAGTTGTTACTTTTGTAATACATCAGCCTTAAATAGTACAAAGCCAAAAGCCCAGTCAATTAGGACTGGGCTTTTGGCTCTTAAAGGAGGATGGAGGATAATATACTAATTTAGTTGCCAGAATTCGCCCCAAGATTCAAAAAACATTCAAATTTATAAAAAAATTTGTTTTTCTACTTTAATTACACTTATAAACAGGGAAAACCTCTATTTCTTTAATATTAATTGACAGTTTTACAATAAAAAAAAGCCCGATCTAAAAGACCGGGCCCTCATCTTAATGGGGGATAGATGAATAAAGTTTAATATATTAGTTGCCTTAAAATTCAGTAAGGATTCAAAATATTTTTCTTTAGTAAAAATTTTCTACTATTTCTCTTCCATAAGGATATTCGACCTATATTTCTCAGGAATATCATCATATTTGTTCGTAAAGAAAATATTACCTTTTTCATCTTTATATCTGATTATTTTAGACTTTGAAGGATTTTTAAAATACTTTTCAGGTTGATTACGGCTTTCTTTAAGTTTTGATTTTGAAGGCCTTTTTTGTTTCTGCCTGTTACGACATAAGCTTTTAAGTTCTTTACATTGGGCTTTACAATCAGATTTTTTCTGTTTATTTAATTTTGATTCTTTTACCTTTTTCCCAAATAAATCCTTTTTAGTGATTTTATAGGACTTATCACATCTTGTTTTACACTTCTCAAACTTTACATTGCAAGCTTTGGAATTGTACTTTGCATACACAGTATCTGTATCAGATATCAGAAAAAGAAAAAACAAGCCTAAAATCAAAACCATACTGCTTGTAATTATCTAATAGATTGAGATATTTGTAAACAATATATTTAATATTTTAATGAGATGTTGCGTTGAACAATATCTAAGTTGAACGTGTGAGGTTGGAAAGAGTAAAGAAGCTTAGAAACAATTTACCCCAATTTATCCAGATACTCGGCCATTTTTTTGACAGATTTTTTATTGATTGAGTAAATTCTGTTCTGGCCGACTTTCTTATTACTCACAAGATCGGCTTCCTGAAGTATTTTGAGGTGGCCTGAAATACCTGGTTTACTTATATCAAACTTACTTGCAATATCTCCCGCAGACATATCCTTTTTATTTAAGCTTTCCAGTATTACCCTTCTTGTGTCATCAGCTATTGCTTTAAAAGGATCTCCCATTTTTCTCTCCCCTGATGTAAGTATTTAAGTATATATTTACGATAGTATAAATTGCAGTAGGGTTAAATCAAACAAAATAAATTGAAAATGAAAAAATTTTTTTAAAAATATTCAGAGACTGATTAAACCATACTAAATGGACTTAATATTATTATTAAATTAAAACCAAACGGGTCTAAGGTAAATATATTGGAATATAATGGGGAAGAATGGGAATAAATTTATTAAGCAGTTACTTCTAAATAGGTAGAGTAGGTTTCGGGATTATGGATTTCTAAACCTTCCTCATGTAACCCTTCAAGATGAAAATCAATTGCTTCTCTCATATTTTTTTCTACTTTTTCTTTTGTTTTTCCAGTGGAGACACAACCTAAAAGATCAGGAGAGTAAGCTGAGTATCCGGTATCGGTTTTCTCTACAACAATAAGGTATTTCATTTTAATCCTGCCTCCCTAAAAACTTATAGTCAGCTGAATTTATTTAAAGCTTTCTCTACAATTTTTGGATGTGCTTCAATAACTTTCAAATAAGCTTTTGTTGGTCCTTCAGGAACTCTTTTGTTTGTTTCCCACTGTTTAACCGAAGACAAAGAAAATGCATACTTTTCAGCAAATGCAAGTTGTGTCAGCTTTAAAGATTGACGAATAGCTTTTACATCAATCTTTGTTTCTCTTACCTTGTGAGAGCGACCTTTTGTTTTATCTCCTTCTATGTAAGCGAGAGCCTGTTCAGCTCCTGCAATTATTCTTTTTCCCGCTTTAGTCATTTTTATTATCTCCTTTCATTTTCTTCTTCATTTTTTGTATTACACCATAAAGCATTTTTTTATCGTCTTCAGACAAATCTATTTTTTGATTCTTTTCATATATATCGAAAAGAAAAACAGGATTGTTATTGTTGAAGTAATAGTATATTACTCTCACACCTGATCTTTTTCCCTTTCCTTTAATTGCAAATCTTAATTTCCTTACCCCTCCAGTACTTGGGATAACATCACCCTTATCAGGCCAGATTGCTATATATTGAAACAACTTATCTTTTTCAAACTCACTTAAAAGTTTTTCAGATTTTTTTATAAATTGTAATGTTTCAATTATAGTAATCATTTTATATAGTGCTCATTGCGTACTATTTGTCAAGAAATAAATTGTATTCATTGAATACTTTCAAAATATAAAAAAACACATGTTTGTCTAATTGTCGTAATATTTTAATGTAATTTATAATATAATTATTGCAAAAAACCAAGCCTAAAGATTTGCCAGTTCCTTATGATTCAAATAGAATGGGTTGTTATGGGGATTAGTGATGTGATAAATTCGTGGAAGAATGATATTCCAGAATATTCAATGGAGAGAATAAAATGAAATGCTATATGATTCCGCCAAGAAACTAGATTTATGTTCTAAAATTATTAATGATTTAGATTTCAATTCCACAGAAAATCTATACAAAATTGGTGACTCACTAAAAAATATTTTTCTAATTCAAAAGCAAATCTTTGAAATTTTGCCTGAATTGAAACCAGATTTTTTAAATAAAATAGATAATGAATAAAATCTATGCCTTAGTAGACTGCAATTCCTTTTACGTCTCTTGTGAGAGAGTATTTAATCCTTCACTTGAAGGAAAACCAGTAGTTGTGCTTTCCAACAATGATGGCTGTGCTGTATCCAGATCAAGTGAAGCAAAGAAATGGATACCAATGGGTGCACCTATTTTCAAGTATAAAAAAGAGGTAACGCTCCACGATATAAAACTTTTTTCATCGAACTACACACTTTACTCCGATATGTCGAACAGGGTAATGGCTACTCTCTCAAGATTCACTCCCAATATGGAAGTCTATTCAATAGATGAGGCTTTTCTTTCACTCAATGGGTTTGAATCAAAAGACCCGACTGAATATGCAAGACTGATCAGAAACACAGTAAAAAAGCATACGGGTATTCCCGTTTCGATAGGAATTGGGCCGACAAAAACCCTTGCAAAAGTGGCTAATAAAATAGCTAAATCTCATCCTGAACTTGGTGGGGTTTTTAATATAGATAAACATCCGAAGATTAATGAAGTCCTAAAAAAGATTAAAACAATAGATATTTGGGGAATCGGCAGAAGGCAGACACAAAACCTTAAAAACTACGGAATAAATAACGCCTATGATTTAAAAGTTGCCCCTGATTACTGGATCAGAAAAAAACTGAGCGTCATGGGGCTTCGCACAGCCTGGGAACTAAGAGGCACTTCATGTATAGATCTTGAAAAAATGCCTGGGGCAAGAAAGGGGATTATACGTTCAAGATCATTTAAAAAAGATGTTGAGACTCTCGAGGGGCTAAAAGAAGCAGTGGCAACCCATGCTTCAAGAGGCGGCGAGAAACTAAGGGAAAGCGGGCTTATTGCTTCTTATATAACAGTGTTTATAAGAACAAATAAACATAAAAAAGAAGACTTTCAGTATGCAAACTCTGCAGGGTGCTTTTTGCCCGAGCCAACCTCTTATACTCCCGACCTTATTAAATATGTACTTACAAACCTTGAAAAGATTTATAACCCCAATTGCAAATATAAAAAAGCAGGGATAGCACTTAGTGGGCTTGTGCCAGAAAATGAACATCAACTCAACCTTCTCACTCCCGGTATTAATCACAAAAAAAACTCAGACCTTATGAAAGCTGTAGATAATATAAATGGTAGCTGGGGAACAAATACCGTCCGATTT
>JAJCZR010000031.1 GCA_029262295.1 Deltaproteobacteria bacterium
CAGGGAATGAATATTGGAGGATATAGAAAAGTGGAAATTACTCCTCATCTTGGCTATGGTGAAAAAGGAATTCCAGAAATTATTCCACCGAATGCAAAGCTTACCGTAGAGATTAAGATATTAGAGAAAATTGATTTTGCAGGCAGGAAATTTGAAGAAGTATAGAGGCTTAATTATAGGATTTGTAGTTGTGCTTATTCTTCTTGGAGCCTTATTCTATACAATCACAGTGATTTTTTCTGAGTCTTTATATCCAAGTCGTGGCACTTTTTCTTATTATGTTACAATTCCAAGAGAAATTAGATCTTTCCCTGAGATAGGAATTATTGGTGAGCCCAAGTTCTTTTACGGTTGTGGATACGGGCCAAAACCTCCAATCCAAGAAATTCAATATAAAAGTAGCGCTCATTCTGAAACTATTTTAGAAAGTGCTGATAATTTTCTAAAATCTAAGGGATATTTTTTGTCAAAAGAAAACGCAGAAGTTTCGTTTTGTGACGAGGGAATGATTTACGAGAAAGATCATTCTACAATTGAAGTCTGTATTACTTCTGACAATGGATCTCAAAATCGGGTGCAAGTCTCAAAGTTTTTTTAAGCTTGATTATTGTATAATCCAATCCTATTATTTGTTTAACACTTTCTAAAAGGCGGAACTGAATGAAAACAAATCTATTAACAATAATTCTTTCAATCTTTTTAGTTTCATTTCTGAATATTGGCGGCTGCGGCGGTGGAAGTGATTCAGATGATTCAATGCCTGAAGATATGGATATGCCGATGGATATGGATGATGAGGTTCCAGATAATGATGATGGCGAAGAACCTGAAGATCCACAACAGCAGCCAACTTTTATTTCTGGCGGACAAATATCCCAAACACCGCAAACATTTTCCTATGTTGAAAATGGATCTGATCGTCAAAGTCTCGATTATTATGCAATTCAGGGTTTACAAACTGCTAATATAGGTACGAGGCCTGCAATATTGTTTGTGCATGGCGGAGGCTGGTTAATTGGTTCAAAGGAAGATATCGATCCATTTCTCTTTGATGTTGCAGAAGAGGCGGGATTTCATGTTATCTCAATTGGTTATCGATTAGCTGATGACGTGTCAGCTCCGTGGCCAGCAATTATTCAGGATGTTAACACTGCTATCAGGTGGATAAAGCTCAACTCTGAGATGCTTGGAGTTGTTCCAGATTCACTAATTATCTCCGGCCCTTCGGCAGGTGGGCATCTCGCCTCACTTGTGTCTGTTGCAAGTGATGTTCCTGAGCTTCAGGGCACTGAAAATCCTGGAGCTGATACAACTGTTAAGGCAGCTATTGCAATTTTTGGAGTTCACAATCTCAACACTCTTTTTTCAACCGAAGCAGTTGAGCGGTTTTTCAATCTCGGTTGTGATATTGAACGTGCAATTGGAGCTGTGGGAGTTGTAAGAGAACTTATTGATGATAGCTGCCCGCTTGATCTTAATATTTTAAACCCACTTTCCGGTTGTGACGATCAACAGATGGATCTAGCAAGTCCAGTGGTTCATGTTGATAGCACTGACCCTCCCATGTTTCTTATTCACGGCATAGATGATTGTAACGTGCCATTTTTTCAGTCAGAAGAGATGGCAGAAGCCCTAGATGATGCAGGAGTTTTTAACAGGTTTATTCTTACAGAAGGTGGAATGCACACACTAGAATCAATCAACCTAACTTCTGATGATATCCTTAATTTTCTGGAAGAAGTTTTTGAATTTGATTAAGAATAAAAATCCATTTAAATTCCGATTATCAACTTGAGCTATATTCTTTTATACTAGATAATAGTATTAAATTCTTTTTTTTCTCAAGCTTTGTCATTCTGCTTTAAAGAGGGTGTATTAATGCTTAGATTTAAAGTTATTTTTTTCGTCATAAGTTTTTTTCTTTTCCTTCCTTTAATCAGCAACTCAGCAACAGTAATGAACAATGCAGACTCAGGTGCAGGATCGCTCAGAGAAGCTATAGATAATGCTGTAGATGCAGAAATCATTGATTTTGATGCCTCTTTAAATGGAATGACTATCACTCTTCTGAGTCAGATCACTATAGATGATTCAATAATGATAGTTGGATCCGGATCAGGTCAGCTTACAATACAATCAGATGGCTCGGACAGGATATTCGCAATCACAGATGATGATGCCCCAGTCACACCAGATCTTAATGTTACAATTTCGGGACTTACTCTTACAGGAGGTCGAACTGGAAGTTTTGGTGGTGCTATTTTCAGCGAAGAAAACCTCACATTAGAAGATGTTGTTATTGAGGATAATATGTCAAACCAGGGTGGCGGAATATTTAACGATGAAGGAAATCTTACAATCAATAATTCCATAATAATGAATAATCATTTAAACGGTTTAGGTCAGGGCGGTGGAATAAATCACAATACAGGCGAATTGCTAATAGATGAAACTGTTATCAGCAGTAATACAGCAAACCAGGGTGGTGGAATTTTTACTTCTTCTGCAACAACCACAATTTCAAACAGCGTTATAGAAGAAAATTCTACTGCCGCTGGTTCTCCTTCTAATTCAGGTGGCGGTGTGCAGGCATCAAGAGGTGTCCTTAATATTATTAACAGCACTGTAAGTGATAATATGTCTCGTTCAGGTGGCGGTGTTATTATGTTTGGTTTTACAGGCAATCCGGGACAACTCAACATATCTAGATCCACCTTCAATAATAATACCGCATTAAATGGCTCGGGTGGTGCAATTTCAAATATATTAAGCGTCTTGAATCTTGATAACAGCACTATTAGTGGTAATTTCGCTTTTAACCTTAACGCTCCTGATGTAATTACAACTAGTGGGAGAGGAGCTGCGATACGCAACACCTTTGCAAATAGTTCCGCTGATCTTGCTAATAGGGCAACTGCAAATATTTCAAATACAACAATTATTAACAATAACGGGGATGAGCAGGGAGTGGCTATAAATAACGGTGTTATTGATATAGTAAATATTAAAAACACCTTACTAATAAATAATACTGCAAATAATGAGACAGACAGGGTTGTCTGTTCAAGTTCCGGGACTAATGCAGAGTTTAACGACCTTGGTGGCAATATTTCAGATGTAGAATTTATTAATGGAACTAATAATAATGAGAGATGTTTTCAGTTCCATGATGCATCTTTTAACCCGGTGTCAATGATAGAAATGAACCTTGCAGATAACTCAGGGCCTACGGAAACACACGCACTGCTAGATCCTGATCCAGTGAATACACCAAACCCTGCTTTAGACTCAATTGCGCTTGCGGATTGTACAACAGTTTCTAGTGATAATGTGGATACTGACCAAAGAGGAGTTTCCCGTCCACAAGGAACGGGTTGTGATGTTGGCGCATTCGAGCTACAGCTTGATACAGACGGGGATGGAACTTTTGATGATGATGAAGAGTGTCCGAACGATCCAAATAAAACTGAGGCAGGACAATGCGGTTGTGGTGAAGTTGAAACAGGTGATACTGACAATGACGGCACTCTGGACTGTGTTGATAACTGTGTAGATGATATGAATAAAACAGAACCTGGCCTTTGTGGTTGCGGGATTGCTGATACAGACACAGATGCTGATGGCACTGCAGATTGTAATGATAATTGTGTTGATGATCCTGCTAAGATTGAACCTGGAGTATGCGGATGCGGGGTAGCTGACTCTGATACAGACTCTGATGGAACACCTGATTGTAATGATGAATGTCCCGACGATCCGAACAAGACCGAACCGGGTGAGTGTGGTTGTGGAGTAGCAGAGGGCTGTAATGATGTAGAAGATCCATCTCCAAATAATCCTCCTGAAGTTGATTCGGATAATGGCTCAATCTCAATTGTGAATAATGATCCCGATAATCCACTGAGTTCTGTTGTAATTAATATTGATCTTCCTGATGGTGTGTTGCCATTAGCAGTGCAAACCATTCCAAATATTGCAAACTGTTCTATTAATAATTCGAGTATTGCCAATATAGCAGAGGAAGATATTAATATCACTTGTGAAGTAGATGATATAGATGAAGAATTGGAAATTGTTCTAAGTTTATGCAATGATGGAAATACAAATGCGATTGCAAATGCAATTGTGGAGATAATTTCCCCTGATCTTGATGAAACAACTGAAGATTTTATAGAAATTCTCGTTGAAGAGTTAAATGCATGTCAGGTTGATGGTGAAGATGATGATGAGAATGAGGATAGTGACGGTGGGGGTGGCTGCTCAATTGCAGATAGTGGTTCACAAACTAACATCCCGTCATCTCTAATTTTGTTAATACCTTTATTGCTTATTTTTAGGAGGGGTATTTTAGTAAGATTTACTCGTATGTAAATCGGTGACGAAAATTTTTGTTGAATCTCGATTCCAAAAATTATATAATGTAATTAGAGGTAGTGATATGGGAAACAATGGTGACGAACCACCCTACAATTGATGCCTTATTTGAAACAAATAAACTGGTGAATAATTACTTAACTTACACCAGACTAATAACTTATAAAAGTTATAGCTGAAAAATAGCAAACAAATAAAGGGAG
>JAJCZR010000032.1 GCA_029262295.1 Deltaproteobacteria bacterium
ATTTTGCCGAGTTCCTTAGCCAAAGTTCTCTCACGCGCCTTAGTATTCTCAACTCACCTACGTGTGTCCGTTTACGGTACGGGCACTCAATCATCAACACTACGAGGTTTTTCTTGGAAGTATGGGATCAATCACTTTATGGGGCAGAATTGCCCCTCGTACTCACTTCTCGGGGTTATGAAGAAACGGATTTACCTATCTCTTCCCCCTACGAGCTTGAACCAGGTAATCCAGCACCTGGCTGACCTACCCTCCTCCGTCACCACTTCGCTCCAATTGAGTGGTACAGGAATATTAACCTGTTTTCCATCGACTACGCCTTTCGGCCTCACCTTAGGACCCGACTTACCCTGGGAGGACGAGCCTTGCCCAGGAAACCTTGGGTTTACGGCGAGATGGATTCTCACCATCTTTATCGCTACTCATGCCTGCATTCTCACTTCCCAACAGTCCAAGTCTCCTTACGGTAACTCTTCAATCCGTTGGGAACGCTCCCCTACCGCTGTACTAAAAAGTACAACCCGCAGCTTCGGCAACGAACTTAGCCCCGTTAAATTTTCGGCGCGAATTTGCATCGACCAGTGAGCTGTTACGCACTCTTTAAAGGTTGGCTGCTTCTAAGCCTACCTCCTGGCTGTCAATGCGAACTCACATCCTTTCCCACTTAGTTCGTATTTTGGGGCCTTAGCTGGCGATCTGGGCTGTTTCCCTCTCGCCGATGGAACTTATCTCCCACCGACTGACTCCCATGTTAACCCACCGGCATTCGGAGTTTGACTGGGTTTGGTAGATCTTTCGACCCCCTAGTCCAACCAGTGCTCTACCTCCGGTGGTCATCACATGAGGCTATACCTAAATATATTTCGGGGAGAACCAGCTATCACGAATCTTGATTAGCCTTTCACTCCGATCCACAGCTCATCCGACAGGTTTTCACCCCTGAGCGGTTCGGGCCTCCACAAAGGTTTTCTCTCTGCTTCACCCTGGCCATGGATAGATCGACTCGCTTCGGGTCTACCGCCAGCAACTAAACGCCCTATTCAGACTCGCTTTCGCTACGACTACACCTCTATTGGCTTAATCTTGCAACTGACGGTAACTCGCAGGCCCATTAGGCAAAAGGTACGTGGTCAGGCATTCCCATAAATGGGCATAGCCCTTCCACTGGTTATAGGCAGATGGTTTCAGATTCTATTTCACTCCCCTCATCGGGGTTCTTTTCACCTTTCCCTCACGGTACTAGTTCACTATCGGTCGACGGCACGTATTTAGCCTTGGATGGTGGTCCACCCGGATTCCTCCAACATTTCTCGTGTGCCGGAGTACTTGGGATACCTCTAAGGCCCATTGGAATTTCATATACGAGGCTTTCACTCTCTATGGCCAGACTTTCCAGACTGTTCTACTATCCCTTTGGGTCCCATGTTGAGGTCCCGCAACCCCGAGGGAATAAATCCCCTCGGTTTAGGCTGTTCCCCGTTCGCTCGCCGCTACTAGGGGAATCTCTTTTGATTTCTTTTCCTGAGGGTACTGAGATGTTTCACTTCCCCTCGTTGGCTTGCAATTGCTATGTATTCACAAGAGCATGACTGGGGTCTACCCAGCCAGGTTTTCCCATTCGGAAATCCACGGATCATAGCCAGTTTAGCGGCTCCCCGAGGCTTATCGCAGCTTACTACGTCCTTCATCGCCGTCCGTCGCCAAGGCATTCACCTTCTGCCCTTCATATCTTATCTGCGAGACACAAAAATTCTCGAGTTTATTACTAAAGTCACGATCAAAATTTTATTTCTCAGCATTCTATTCAATTGTCAAAGATCAAATTAAAGTATCAAACTTTTTGGAGGTAAGCGGGCTCGAACCGCTGACCCCCTGCTTGCAAAGCAGGTGCTCTCCCAGCTGAGCTATACCCCCTAAAATTGCCTGATGGTGGGCCTAGTTGGATTTGAACCAACGACCTCACCCTTATCAGGGGTGCGCTCTAACCAACTGAGCTATAGGCCCTAACTCATTACAAAAGCCTGTTAAAAAAAGCCTGATATTACTTTAAAAATAGTAGATAGGGGCAAACTAGAAAACAGTATTTCTCCGTTAAAAAGGAGGTGATCCAGCCGCAGGTTCCCCTACGGCTACCTTGTTACGACTTCACCCCAATCACCAGCCCTACCTTAGGGACTTGCCTCCCGAAGGTTAGCCCAGCCACTTCGGGTAGAACCGACTTTCGTGGTGTGACGGGCGGTGTGTGCAAGGCCCGGGAACGTATTCACCGTGGCAATGCTGATCCACGATTACTAGCGATTCCAGCTTCATGTAGGCGAGTTGCAGCCTACAATCCGAACTGAGACTAGCTTTGATAGGATTAGCTCCCCCTCACGGGTTCGCGACCCATTGTACTAGCCATTGTAGCATGTGTGTAGCCCAGGACATAAGGGCCATGCTGACTTGACGTCGTCCCCACCTTCCTCCGGCTTGTCGCTGGCAGTCTCTTTAGAGTGCCCATCCGAAATGCTGGCAACTAAAGATAGGGGTTGCGCTCGTTACCGGACTTAACCGGACACCTCACGGCACGAGCTGACGACAGCCATGCAGCACCTGTGATAACTGTTTTAGGCAAGCCCAAAACCACCAAATGTTTTCACACTGGCTTAAGTTAACATGTCAAGTCCTGGTAAGGTTCTTCGCTTAGCATCGAATTAAACCACGTGCTCCACCGCTTGTGCGGGCCCCCGCCAATTCCTTTGAGTTTCAGCCTTGCGACCGTACTCCCCAGGCGGGATGCTTAATGCGTTAGCTACGTCAAGGAGAAATAAATCCCCTCAACTAGCATCCATCGTTTAGGGCGTGGACTACCCGGGTATCTAATCCGGTTCGCTCCCCACGCTTTCGTCCCTGAGTGTCAGTACCAAGCCAGTTGGCCGCCTTCGCCACTGGTGTTCCTCCCGATATCTACGCATTTCACCGCTACACCGGGAATTCCGCCAACCTCTCTTGTACTCTAGTCATGCAGTTTTAAATGCAATTTCAAGGTTAAGCCTTGAGCTTTCACATCTAACTTGCTTGACCACCTGCGGACCCTTTACGCCCAGTAATTCCGAGCAACGCTTGCCCCCTCCGTATTACCGCGGCTGCTGGCACGGAGTTAGCCGGGGCTTCCTCTGGAGGTACCGTCAAGACCGAAGTCCCATCGTCCCTCCTGACAGAGGTTTACGACCCGAAGGCCTTCATCCCTCACGCGGCATCGCTGGGTCAGGCTTTCGCCCATTGCCCAATATTCCCCACTGCTGCCTCCCGTAGGAGTCGGGGCCGTGTCTCAGTCCCCGTGTGGCCGATCACCCGCTAAGGCCGGCTACCCGTCTTAGGCTTGGTAGGCTTTTACCCTACCAACAACCTGATGGGACATGGACTCATCAAAAGGCGATAAATCTTTTACCTCTGTATCCGAAGATACTGTGGTCTTATTTGGTATTAGCTTCGGTTTCCCGGAGTTATCCCAAACCTTATGGTAGATTATCCATGTTGTACTCACCCGTCCGCCGCTCTAATAATGACCGAAGTCACTTTCTCGCTCGACTTGCATGTGTTAGGCGTGCCGCCAGCGTTCGCTCTGAGCCAGGATCAAACTCTTCATGAAAATTTGTTACAAATTACTTTACGGATGCTATTTTCTAAATTCACCCTTTAGCTATCTACTATTTAATTTTCAAAGAACGTTGTCTAAAAAAGAGCATAATAGTTTACAATGACAGATACTATTCTGTCAATCAAAAATATAAAATATGCTCAAAATTTTTAGGTAATCATCAACTCAAAATTTAGAGTTGAAAAAGTTTTGAAGCAACATACTAACCAAACGAAAATGTTTGGCAAGAGAAATTTAAAAAAAATATAAATCTTTTTTCTCTACTAAAAATTATTCTGTTTACTTCTGTTAAATTAGGGCTTTTTTCTAAAGAGTCAAGCTGTTATTTTATTAAATTCAAGAAAACTGGAGCTAGTTGACATATATATGTCTAAATGTCATACTAAATCCTATGAGAACCACTATAAGATTAAAAGATGAGCTTTTCGAAGAAGCTAAAATTCATGCCCTAAAAACGAAGAAATCTTTTACAGAATTGGTGCATGATGCGCTAACTGTATATTTAGCTAAAGAAAATTCTAAACAATCTCCAAGGAAGATTGTTTTACCAACATTTAAAGGTGGTGAAACAAAACCCAATGTTGATCTAAATGACAATTCTAGACTTTTAGATATTATGGAAGCAGATGACCCTATGTGATGTAAATATATATATTTATGCTTTCATGGAAGAAAGCACATATTACAAATTTTACAATAATTGGCTTTCCAAACTTTTAAATTCAGATACATATTTTTTTTACACAGAAATTATCCTCAGCTCTTTTGTTAGAATAGCAACTAATCCCAAAATATTTGATTCCCCCTCTCCATTAAATAAAGCATTTGATTTTACGAAAATAATTAAAGACCACCATATGAGTAATAGCATAATGCCCGGGGCAAATCACTGGAAAATTTTCAAGGAACTTTGCAAAAACACAAAAGCAATTGGAAATGATATTACGGACGCTTACCTGGCTGCCCTTGCAATTGAAGCTGGTGCGGAGTTTATCACAGCTGATAAAGGTTTTAAAAAGTTTAATGGACTAAAACTCAAACTTCTAAAACCTTGAAAACAAAAATCAAAACACGTAGAATCTCTTTCCTGACTTTTCAATAACAAAATAATCTTTTTAAGTTAATTGAGGTAACCCTATGTATGAAAATTCGTTAAAAGGTAAATGGGCATTAGTGTTAGGATCGTCAAGCGGGTTTGGTGAAGCTTGCGTTCTTGAGCTTGCAAAACAAGGAATGAATATTTTTGGTGTGCATCTTGATCGAAAAGGGACAATGCCAAAAGTGGAAGAAATAATTAAAAAAGTCGAAGCAGAAGGCAGGAAAGTTAAATTCTATAATATCAATGTATCAGATGCTGATAAAAGGAAAGAAACTATTGCAGATATCAAAGGAATTGTCGATGCTGACAAATCAGAAGTAAAAGTACTTATTCATTCCGTCGCATTTGGTACTCTAAGAAATTATGTTCATGATGAAGAAAAACAAATGCTTACAAGCAAAAATTTTGATATGACCTTGGATGTTATGGCAAACAGTATTGTTTACTGGACGCAGGACCTTGTTTTTAACAAGATCATGAAAGAAGGCGGAAGAGTATTTGCAATGACAAGCGCTGGAAGCCACAGAGTTTGGCCGACTTATGGTGCAGTTTCTGCAGCAAAAGCTGCGATAGAAGCTCATATTAGGCAGCTTGCAGTTGAACTTGCTCCTTATAATATCACAGCAAATTCAATAAGGGCCGGTGTTACTGATACACCTGCTTTAAGAAAAATCCCCGGCAACGATGAACTTGTGGACCATGCACTAAAAGTAAATCCTTATGGACGACTTACCTCAACCGATGATGTTGCAAAATCAATTGCACTTCTTTCCCTTGATGAAGCAAAATGGATCACCGGGAATGTTATCGGAGTTGATGGCGGTGAGGACTTAATCTAAATCATTATGTTATTCTGATGGAGTAAAATGACATAAGATTGAAATGTCATTCCGTGATGCTTGTGCAGGGAATCTATTGTTTTAGATACCTGACAGTAACATGCAGGTATGACAAAAGTGAGCATTCTTTAGATGCAAAAGGCAGAAGAAACTAATTTATTATTTAGACTCTTCGCTTTGCCTGTACTGAGTGTAGTCGAATGTGCTCAGAGTGACGAAAATAAAATATGACAAAAGAACTACCCAAAATTACAACATACAATTCTTTAACAAAACAGAAAGAAGAAATTGTTCCGCATGAAGGCAACAAGATAAGAATGTATGCCTGCGGGCCAACGGTTTATGATTCTGCCCATCTTGGCCATGCAAGATCAGCAGTATCTTTTGATATTGTGCAAAGATTTTTAAGGTATGCAGGTTTTGAAGTTACTTTTGTAAGAAACTACACAGATGTAGACGACAAGATTATTCAACGTGCAAAGGAACTTGAAGTCTCACCTAAAGAAATTTCAGAAAAATATATTCAGGAATATAAAGATGATATGGCTTCCATAGGAGTGGAAACTCCTGATGTGGAACCAAAAGTTACAGAACATATAGATCAGATAATCAAGATGATCGAAAAAATCCTTGAAAAAGGCCATGCCTACCAGGTTGATGATGATGTTTTCTTTTCTGTAAGAAAATTTAAGGAGTATGGAAAACTTTCTGGCAGATCAGTCGATAGTATGCTTGATGGGGTAAGAATTGATATTAATGAGAAAAAAGAAGACCCTCTTGACTTTGCACTCTGGAAAGGTGCAAAAGAAGGAGAACCCTTTTGGGAAAGCCCATGGGGAAAAGGAAGACCAGGATGGCATATAGAATGCTCTGTAATGAGCACAGAATATCTTGGAAACAACTTTGAAATACATGGCGGTGGAAAAGACCTTATATTCCCTCATCATGAAAATGAGATTGCACAGTCTGAAGCTGCAAGTGGTGAGCAATTCACAAAATACTGGCTTCATAACGGACTTATCCAGATAAATAGTGAAAAGATGTCTAAATCCCTTGGCAATTTTTTTACAGTACAAAATGCTGTAAAAAGATGGTCACCTGAAGCAATAAGACTTTTCTTTTTATCACACCACTATCAAAATCCAGCTGACTTTTCTGAGAAAGTCATGGATGACACTGAGTCATCACTTGAAAGAATTTATACAACTTTAAAAAGAGCAAGTGATCTTGAAAAAAACTCAGATGCTATTGACTCTGAACTTGAGGACACTACTAACAAATTTAAAGACAACTGGTTTAATTCTATGTGCGATAATTTTAATACCGCTGACTCAGTTGGAAATTTATTTGACCTTATACGGGCAATCAATAAATCAATAGACAATAATGAATATACCACTTCACTTGAAAATGCACTTGGTGAAATAAAAAGATTTGGAAAAGTTCTTGGAATACTTGAGAAAAATCCTGAGGACTATTTAAGTAGTCTTAAATCCACAGAAAATCTTGAAAATATAACCCCTGAAGAAATTGAGAAACTCATTAAAGAACGAGAAGCTGCCAGATCAGAAAAGAATTGGGCAAGAGCTGATGAGATCAGAGATGAGCTTGATTCAAAGGGTATTGTCCTTGAAGATAAGCCGGATGGTACAATCTGGAAAGTAAAATAAGTTCCTAAATATCAAATATAAAAACCCATATACTCCATTGCTCTTTTCATTGAAACCGGGCTTTGGGTCTCACCACGGCAACTATACCAGCATGAAGTGCACTTTGTTTCATTGTATAACTTTGGAGTGTACTCAGTATAGTGTGCACTCACAGGCATTTCTGAACACCTTTTAAGATGGCCACTTGGAGTAACCTGTATATGGCTTATCCCTGCAAGACAGTCGGGCACCCCACCCTTTTCAAAATATTTTGGAATTTCATTTAAATAATACTCTGTAGAAAGAATTGTTCCTTTCCATTCTCTCCTAAATTTTATGAGCTCATTAACAAGGGTTTTTACTCTTTCAAGTGCATCTGGCTTTATAAAATGCTCTTCATTATTTGTTTTCATTACTGAATATGAGCTGAAAGAAATATTCATACCCCATTCTCTAGCTTTTTTAGCAATATTAACAACCTCATCCAGGTTGTCTTCCATAATAATTGTATTAAGAACAAAACTCTTTTTAGGAAATTTCTTGGAAAGTTCAGGTAGTAGCTCTGACAAGTAATCCCATAAACCCGGGATACCTCTATATGTATCGTGTTTTTTGCCTGGAAAATCAAGCGAGATTGCAATCTGATCCATTCCAGCATTAAAAAGTTCTTCAGCTTTTTCCACCGTTAGCAGGTCACCTTTTGTAACCATAGAAGTGAAAATAAACATTGAACAGCTTTTGATCTGCCGCACAATATCTGGAAGATCTTTTCTAAGCATAGGTTCTCCACCTGTTATTACTGTAACAAGAGGATTTATTTTTTTAATGACAGGAGTGTAGTCAGTCAACCGTTCTTCATGCTTAGTTTGCCAGTAATCGCAAAAGTCGCATTTGGCATTACAAAGCTTTGTAACTTCAAGATTAACTAGCTTGGGCCTTCCGGTGGCCTTTGTATAAAGATATTTTACAGTTCCATTTAAAGCTTGATTTATTGTAATCATCTGAAAACTATAGCCGAATTTGCAGTATTTAACCAAAAATTTTTATATATTTTAGTATGAGAATTATCATTTCCTGTATTTATTGATATAGAATAAAGTTCATGTTAGCATTAAACTCCCAAAAGAATTGAAAGACTTATGGTGAACAAAATGAAAAATTATAAAATCAAAACACCTCAAATTTCACATGAAACTATCGATGGAGAAGCTGTAATAATCAATCTTGATAATGGTAATTATTATAGTCTTGATGGAGTTGGTGCAGATATCTGGAATTTAATTGATAGTGGCGCTAACACTGATCATATATCGGAGTTGATAGCAAATAATTATGAAATCGATAAAAATGAATCTGAAAGCTCTATTAATAAACTTATAGTTGATCTGCTAAATGAAGGATTAGTTATGGCTTCTAAGAAAGATGAAAGCTTTGAACCTAAAGGGGTACAACTCGTTTCTTTTGAAAAAAATGAGAATCCCGAATACAAAAAACCTTCTTTAGAAAAATACACTGACATGCAGGATCTTCTTCTGCTCGATCCTATACATGAAGTGGATGATGAGTCGGGCTGGCCTACTCCTAAAGACAGCGAAGTAGATACTTAATCTAATTGTAAGTTTATGCCGTCGCCACTTATATCTGTAATAACCCCCACATATAACCGTTCCCATTTTCTTCCAGACGCTATAGATAGCATCCAAAAACAAAATTACCCCAATCTTGAAATTATAATTGTTGATGATGGTTCAACTGATAATACTAAAGAAGTAGTTCAAAATTTTGCCAGAAACATAAAATATATTTATCAGGAAAATAAAGGGCCCGCGGCTGCAAGAAACGCAGGAATAAAAGAAGCAAAAGGTAAAATTATTGGTTTTTTAGATTCTGATGATCTGTGGGCGAAAGATAAAATTAACTTTCAGCTTCAGAAGTTATTAAATGACAGAAGACTTGATTTCGTAATGGGTTATTGCAAGTTTGTTATGACAGACAATGCTCCTAAAGAAAAAATAAAATTTAGAAGCAATGAAGATTCACTTCCAAACACATGCATTGGTAGTGGTTTATATAGAAAGAGAGTTTTTGATAAAGTCGGTCTTTTTGATGAAACACTTTTATTTGCAGAAGACAAAGATTGGTTTTTTAGAGCAAGAGAATTAAACTGTGAAATATCAATATTAAAAAAAACAGCCCTGATTTACAGGATTCATTCTGATAATATGACCCACAACAAAGTTTTAGAGAAAAAATATTTTCCAAAAGCAATAAAAAAATCTATTGATCGAAGAAAAGAATTAGGCTTAAAAGGAAGGAAACTTCCAAACTGGTCAGATTATGAGAAAAGTAAGTGAGTATCTCAATATAAGCAATGACAAAAAACCACAGCAAACTCCTGAGCGTTATAATCCCAACCTACAACCGCGCAAATTTTCTTACTGATGCAATTAAAAGCATAAATAATCAGAACTATCCAAATCTTGAAATTATAGTTGTCGATGATGGATCAACTGATAATACAGAAGAACTGATTCAGCAACTTGATGATCCAAAAATCAAATATATCTATCAGGAGAATAAAGGCCCGGCTGCTGCAAAAAACACGGGATTAAAAGCTGCAAAAAGTGATATTATTGGGTTTTTAGATTCTGACGATCTTTGGCCGGAAAATAAAATAAATTTACAGCTAAATTTACTATTAAAATCAGAACTGGAAATGTTATTTGGTGGTGTAAAACACTTAATACTGAAAAACTCAAGAGATAAAGAATTTATTGAACATAGTGAAACTTATAGGCGTAACTCACTTGGCAGTGCTTTATTCAAAAAATCTATTTTTAAAAAAGTTGGCTTTTTTAATGAAGAGTTGACTCACTGGGAAGATTTGGATTGGATTTTAAGGGCTGCAGAAGCTGGAATAAATGTGAAAAAAACAAAAGAAATAACTCTTATAGTAAGGATTCATAATGAAAATATTTCAAGGGATATTAAACGTGGGGAGAAATTTCTTTCTAAAGTTTTAAAAGCTTCGATTGAAAGAAGACGCAGCTTGAAAGATGGTGTTGAAAAACTTAACCTTTGGTCTTGGTTAGAAGCTAATGAGTAAAAACCCTTTGATAAGCATTATAATCCCCGTATTTAATTCTGAGAAATATCTTAATGAGACTTTGAGAAGTGTCTTAAACCAGGATTACCTTCAAAGAGAAGTGATGGTAATTGACGGAAATTCTACTGACGGCACTGAAAATATATGCAAAAACTTTTCAGGAATTAATTTTCACAAACAAAAAGGGGAAGGAATTTCCGATGCATTAAACTTCGGAATAGAAAAATCAAAAGGCGAATTTATTTGTTTTATATCTTCAGATGACTTGTGGACACACAACAAACTAAGCACGCAATGCAAATTTATGATAGAAAACCCTGAGATTCAATACTCTGTAACCAGAGCAAAGTTTATTCTGGATCCCAATAGCAAAAAACCAGCAAATTTTCGGGAAGAATTTTTAGAAAAAGATACGGTACAAAATATTCTGGAGACATTAATGGCAAGAAAATCATTGTTTGAAAAAATTGGGGATTTTGATACTGAATTTTCAGCTGGAATGGAGATTGATTGGTTTGCTCGTGCCATTGATAAAAATATTCCAATGGCAGTTATAGATAAAACTTTAACCCACAAGAGAGTTCACTCTGAAAGCATTACTCAAAACACTACTAAGATTTTAAATCAAAGTATAAGAGCAATGTATAATTCAATTAAACGAAAAAAATCACAAAAGAAAAACTCTAATAATAAAAAATAGTTTTAACTCATTATCATGAAGACAAAAAATCCATTGATAAGTGTTGTAATCCCTGTTTATAACTGCGAAAAATATTTTTCTGAAGCACTTAATAGCGCCTTATCTCAAAATTACAGGCCAATAGAAATTATTGTTGTTGATGATGGATCAACAGATAATTCTGCTAAAATTGCAAAAAGTTATAAAGAAAAAGTTAAATACACTTATCAGAATAATAGTGGGCCAGCTGCTGCCCGAAATACCGGAATTCAAATAGCAACCGGGGAATTCATAGCTTTTTTAGATGCAGACGACCTTTGGCCGCAAAATAAACTCACACTACAACTCTCAAACTTTAAAAATGATTTGGAATTAGAAATTTCAATGGGAAGAATAAAATATGTTGAAATAGACGAAGTAAGAAAAAAAAGATCCGTGCCTCTTTTGGATACTAAGGATAGTTTTAAATATGTAAACCTTGGTGCCGGGCTTTTTAAAAAAACCGTTTTTAATAAAGTGGGAGCTTTTGATGAAAAATTCATTTTTTGTGAGGATCTTGATTGGTTTTTAAGAGCTTATGAACAGGAAGTATCAATAATTCTTTTGGATAAAATTACAATGTTTTACCGTATTCATTCTGAAAACATGACTAACAATAAAAAGAAAAAAATAAGTGACTATACAACAAGGGCAATTAGTAATTCTTTTAGAAGAAGAAAAGATAAAAGTTGCGGAAAGGTAAAACCAATATTAGATTTTTTTGAACTTTCAAAAACAACAAAAATTTAACAAAAATGAGCTGCCCACTAGTAACAGTCATTATTCCGGTATATAACGATGAAGAATATCTTGCAGAAGCTATCCAAAGTGCTATCGGGCAGACATATAAGCCTTTAGAAATAATTGTTATTAATGATGGGTCAACTGATGAAAGCGAAAAAATTGCAAAAAAATACCTCAACCATATAAAATATATTTATAAGAAGAATTCTGGGATAAGCAATACTTGGAACACTGGAATAAAACTCTCTCAAGGTAGTTTAATCTCTTTTCTCGACTCAGATGACATCTGGCTACCTCATAAACTTGAAAGACAAGTTAGTATGATGATTCAGAATCCTTTTATTCAATATTCAGTTACAAAAATTCTGCATTTTTTAGAGCAAGGAACTTTAAAACCGAAAAGTTTTAGAAATGAACTTCTTGATAATGAAGTTATTGGATACTTAATGTCTACTACTGTTGTTAAAAAAGAAATATTTAATAAGTATGGGATGTTCGATGAAGAATTAAAAAATATTGCTGGGGATACAGAATTTTTTTCAAGGCTTAGAGACAATAATGTCAATTTAGGTATTGTTGATGAAACACTTGTGAGAAAAAGAATTCATAATTCAAATATTTCATCAGTAAGCAGAGAGTTTAACAAAAATTTATTATCAGCAGTCAGAAAATCAATTAAAAGGAAACAAAAAAGAAGTGAATAAAAAAAAAGCTTTAGTGAGCGTAATTATTCCCGTTTTCAATTGTGCAAAATATCTCGGTGAAGCAATTGAGAGTGTTTTAGAGCAGACTTATAAACCTATTGAAATTATTGTTGTTAACGATGGTTCAACTGATAATTCTCAAGCAGTAGCAAAAAGCTATTCCAACAACATAAAATATCATTATCAGGAAAATTCTGGTATAGGCGCTGCAAGAAACAAGGGGATCGAACTTTCCAAAGGAGATTATCTGGCTTTTCTTGATGCAGATGATTTATGGGTGAAAAACAGATTAGAAATACAGATGGAAGTCCTTAAATCTTCTGAACAGGTTGATGTTGTATTCGGACATGTTGAGCAGTTTTTAAGTCCTGAGATATTCGAGGAACTAGAAAGAAAGTATAAGTGCCCGGAAAAACCAATGCCCGGCAGATTGGCAAGCACTATATTAATTAGCAAAGAAAAATTATTAAAAGTGGGTCATTACACTTCTATCAGGAATCTTGGAGCAGATTTAGACTGGTATTTAAGAGCAAAAGAATCAAAGCTGAAAATAAAAATGCTCGATACAACATTACTAAAACGCAGAATACATACAACCAATACCGGGATATTACAAAAAGATAAACGCACTGATTATGTTAGGCATTTAAAAGAATCACTTGATCGACGAAGAAAAAAATCCATATAAAATACCAAACTTAACCAATATCTTTTTAGACATACAATACAATATTTTGTAAAATTCATTCCTCAAAGATGAATAATAAGACAAATTCCAAGACAAAATATAGTTTTACAACTCTTGAGCAGGAACTGGTTTTAAAAGCATCTCTGCTTAAGAGAAGTGAGGCTATAAGTGCCTGGAACAGATGGGAATCTACTACTGATCTAGAAGGATATCACCACGACGTATTCAGGCTCTTGCCCCTTCTTTACCACAACCTTACAAGACATAAAGTTGCTCACCCCTTTATGAAAAGATTAAAAGGGGTTTATAAGATGTTTTGGTATCAAAACAAACAACTTCTTCATGAAAATACAAGAATATTAAAAGAATTATGGGAGGCCCAAATAGAAACCCTAGTATTTAAAGGGGCGCCTTTAGCAATACTTCATTACAAAAATATTGGATTGCGCCCCATGAATGATGTTGATGTACTTTTGAAAAAAAAAGATATTGAAAAATCTTTGAAGTTTTTTGAAAAAAAGGGATGGACTCCCCAGTTAATCCCAATTAAAGACCACCTAAAATACCACAATGGAGTTGGATTTGCAGATAAAGAAGGCAATGAATTTGATATTCACTGGCATCCACTAATAGAATCAATATGGGAAGAAGATCATTATGATTTCTGGGAAAACTCAGTGCCAATAACCATCAATGATTTTGAAACAAGGGCATTTTGTGCAGCAGACCTTTTGCTCCACACCATAATTCATGGCATTAGATGGAATCTTGAAACACCCGTAAGATGGATCCCAGATTGTTATTATATTATTAACAATTCTGGAAATGAAATAGACTGGGAAAGGTTTATTTACTTAACAAAAAAATACAATCTTGCATTAAAGCTGCAAAAAAGCCTGCTTTATTTAAAAGAAGTATTTGAAACTAAAATACCAGACTCAGTAATGAACAAACTTGGTAAAATTAAAATATCGAAGTTTGATAGATTAGAATATGAATATATTTTACAAGATCCACAAGTAATCCATGAAAAAAATTTTATTGGAAACCTTGTTTTTCATATAATTAGTTTCAGAGAAATTATAGGGGAAAAACCTTCAATCAGAAAGGTACTTATGTTTCCAGATTATTTAAGATATAGGTATGGCTGCCCAAGTATTTTTAGTCTCTTATATCTTTTCATAAGATTGTTTTTCAAAAAAGTTGTTAATAGTTTTTCGGGATTATTTTTGGAAAAGCAAAGCAAATAATAAGTCAATAAAGATGGATAAAGCAAAAAAAAATAAAACTTTTATCACAACTGATAGAGTAAGATCGGAAGAAGAGCAGATTTATTTCTTCGAAAAATGCCATGAAAGTTTTAAAAAAGCATTAGATAACACAAAAGAAATAAGCTTTTTTTACAAAATAGCTGAAAAAAAAATCAAAATTGACTTCGCTGGTGAAAATTTAGTTAATGATTTAACCCCTGCCCTCAAACATCTAGAGGTAGACAGTTTTGTTAATGCTGATCTAAATATTTGTGTTTGGGACAGTAACTCCGCTTCTGTCGAAGCACCACCGAGACCATGTGATTGGAATGATTTTACAGACAGAGGAGATATTTGGGGCTTTAACAGTAAGAGAATAAAAACTGCATTTCACTGGATTGAATGTTCTGTAAATGTAATGGATCACAAAAAAAACACAGCTGTTTTTTGGATACAGAATAATGAAAAGCTTCCTTTTTGGGTTAAAGCATCTCCTTTTAGAACAATTTTTCACTGGTTTATGGAAAAAAACAGTTGCCAACTCCTTCATGCTGCTGCGGTTGGTACTGAAGACGGGGCAGTATTAATTACAGGGAAAGGTGGAGTTGGTAAATCATCTACGGCACTAAATTGTTTAGGTTCAAAAATGTTATATTTGGCAGATGACTATCTGATTACAAAACTCAGCCCTACCCCAACAGTTTACAACCTATACAATACTGCCAAACTCAATGCCGACAACTTAGGTAATTTCCCAAAGTTTAAAGATTTAGTAGACAATTCCCACAAACTTGAAAAAGAAAAAGCGGTTATGTTTTTGTATCCTGAGCTTAACGACCAGCTTGTGAATAAACTTCCAATAAAAGCAATTCTCACCCCACAGATTAAAAAACAAAAAGAATCACGCCTATCAAGTGTAGAAAAGATATTAGTTGAACGTTCAATCTTATTTACAACAATGTCTCAACTTCCAAATGTTGGAAAACATACCCACACTTACATTAATAACCTCACATCAAAACTTCCAGGCTTTACTTTGGAACTTGGAAGCGATTTAAAAAAAATTCCTGAAACAATAAAGAATTTTCTAAAAAACCCTTATGAATTCAAAGACTTAAAGAACGTTAAAAGAAAAAACAAAAAAAATATTAAAAAAGAACCACTTGTTACGGTAGTTATTCCGGTTTATAATGGCGAAAGATTTATAAAGGAAGCCATAGAAAATATTGTTTCTCAAGATTACCCTTCACTTGAAATAATAGTGGTTGATGATGGATCAACGGATAATACAGTGAAAATCATCGAAGAACTCCCTTACGATATCAGGTTATTTAAAAATGAGGGGAATTGCGGCCCGTCAATAACAAGAAACAGGGGAATAAGAGATGTCTCAGGTGAATATATAACTTTTCTTGATGTGGATGACTATTGGCCGGAAAACAACCTGAAACTTTTAGTTAATGAAATTACATCTGATCCATCACTTGAACTCGTTCACGGATATGCACAGGTTATCAGATTTAACAAACAAGTCGGTGACTATGATTATGTCGGAAGCCCGAAAGACTCATTTAAATATTATATAGGTGCCGGAATTTACAAAAAAGATGTGTTTAATAAAGTTGGTCTTTTCAACGAGAACTTAAGATATGCAGAAGACGAAGACTGGTATAGAAGGGTTTATGAACAGGGTATAAATATTAAAAGGCTCGAAGACACAACACTTTTTGTCAGAAGACATGAGGGTAATATGACCAAAGGTAAAGATTTTACTCAGTTAAATGCACTTAAAGTGTTCAAATTATCGATCGATAGAATACGCAGAAAAGAATCTGCTTAAATGCTTAATAATGAATAAACTCAAAAAAGGACTCAAACAGCAGATTTTAACAAGAAAAAACGAATTTGATTCCTACATCAGAACTGTGGTCAAACCACAATTTCCGCAGGGAAAATTTATTATATTCGCAATGTGGAGGTCTGGAAGCACGCTTTTAGCACAGCTTTTGAATTCACATTCCGAAGTTTTTTGCGATATTGAACTGTTTCTCAGATTTTACAAGATGGATTATAACAAAACCATTTTATTTCCTCATACATACATAAAAGGTTGCGCTTCGAGATTCGAGGAAAAAACTTACGGTTTTGATTTGAAACTGTATCAAATAAAAAATTGTGTGCCAAAGTCTAAAGGGACACCAAAAGATTTTATAACAAAACTTCATGATAACGGATGGAAAATAATCTACTTGAAAAGAACTAATCTTGTCAGGCAGGCAATATCAAATTTGGTAGCCCACGAAAGGCAACAATGGAATGATTGGCAAAATAAACCAATTGTAAGATCGAAAGTCGCTATCAACGATGAGAATTTGCTTAATTTGATTGAAGATATTGAAAAATTAACAGCAGAAGAATTTGAAATTATAAAGGATATTCCGCACATAAAAGTAAACTATGAAAAAGACCTTCTAAGATCCGATGATCATCAAAAAACCAGTGATCAGATTTTCAAATACCTTGGATTAAATAAACATCCCGTTGAAGCTCGAACAAAGAGACTATCTTTCGACAACCTTGAGGATGTAGTTGAAAATTACTCTGATGTAGTGAATAAACTTGAAAGAACTGAATATCTAAAATATTTATATGAAGACTAAGTTAGTAGCAAAAAAAACTCAATATCTAGAATTTTTTAAATGAAGAACTTCTTTAAAGATAAGAAAATCAGATATGAATATTTATTGTTGATGATTCTCATAATATTCATCAGCACCGCCAATATTTTATGGATTCTTAAAGACAATAGATCGCAGCCTTTTTTTGATCAATACCCTTACAGGACCCTTAACTATTATGACAAAGTAACTAACGAGCCAAATCTCAGGAAGTTTATATTTCAAACTTACAAGCTTGGGATAGGACCCAGAGCCCCTCTCTATCAAATGCTTGCTGTTCCAAATCTATATTTCTTTGGTAGAAGTATGGATTCTATGCTTTTTTCGAATGTATTAATTCTTTTTATTTTGCTCGTTTCTACTTATGGAATAGGAAAGGAAGTTAAAAACACATCTACTGGTTTACTAGCGGCACTAATCGTTACCACTTACCCACCTGTGACAATTCTTACTAAGCATTTTCTTCCACATAATGCAGCATTAGCATTTTCTGCATTAAGCCTTTGGCTCTTATTCCGATTTATTAATAGACCTTCAATAAAATCATGCTGGCTGTTCCTTATTTCATTAAGTTTATCACTTTTAGCGCATCCTAATGTCCTTTATGCCCTGATTCTTCCTTTAGCAATTATTACTATTTACGTATTTCTATTTAGAATAAAACCAAATGTAGTTGAATATAAAAATAATTTGATTCGTTTTATTGTTCTAAAAACAAAAACCCCTTTGTTTTATAAAGGACTATTACCAGCAGGAATAATAGCATTTTTGCCAACAGCAATCTGGTACTATATAAAATACGATAAAGTTCAGGCTCTTATATATAGAAGTGAAACATATTGGTATAAAATAAGTTTCGGTTTTAGAGAAATACCTATTTCATTTTGGTGGTATCTAAAAACTTCCCCAGGCGTTTTATCAACTATAATGGTAGCCCTTTTGGGTATAAGTCTTTTATATAATTTGGTAAAACGTAGGGAAAACAGTTTTTTATTAACAATAATTCTTTTGTTGATGTATTTCTCACAAAGCTATTTAAAAGCTGGGGCTGTCGGTTGGAAATATTTTGTTGCAATATTACCTGCTTGTGCAGTTGTAACAGCAGTGTTTGTGGTGGATTTTCTGGAAACAGGATTAAGAAGTAAAACCAAATACTATTTAATTAAAATTGCCTCAATAGCTGTTTTTTTAACTTGCATTTTTGCTTCCTTACTTAATTACACTATTGTATCATTTGATTTTCCGAAGATGAACCAATCTACATTAAATCTACTCAGATCGCCAATCACATCTTCTTGCAATTGGCCAATCGCCCTTGGCTTCTGCCCATACCCAGCTGTAAAAGAGCATTGGTCTGATTCTGCAGACAAGATCATTAGATATTTACATGAGCTACCTGACTGTAAAACTAAAGAATGCAATCTCACACTTATCAATAGTTCTGGTGGGAGACTCAGTTACTCCGGACTCAGATATAAACTGCTGGAGGACTTTCCAGAATATAAAATAAAAATATCCAAAATTAAAACCAGCGAAAGATCAGGTCCGAATTCAGATTGGTTAACTGCCCAATATCTCTTATCAGTTCCCAAGTTAGATAATTATTTTTATTCGTATGCCGTCAACTTTTTAATTGAAAATAAACAGAATCCTTTCTCAGAGTCTCTAAAATTAATTGAACACTTTAAATTTCCAGATAATTACAATGCAAAACTTTATAAAAGGGTAAGGAATTTAAACACACAGCAATCAATTGACTCGATCAATATGCTTCAAATTCCAGATGATTTAAAAAACAAATTAGTCAAAGAACTAGACAACTAACATTTATTAAACAGACACAAAATTGATCCTAAAACTTATTTAAATAAATTTGCTTTTATGATTAATGTTTCTTTAAGCTTTTTTATTCCATACAGATCATTTTTAAAAGCTAATAAATAAGTGTACATTCTTACAAAGTGTGCTAATCAATAAACTCCTCTTTAATCTTATAATCTTTGTTTTTTGAATTACTTCTAAATGACCTTGTAAATATTTCAGCCAAAAGCCCCATTAAAATAAACTGAAAACCAACTACAACAAATATCGCAATCAATTCAGGAAGAGGGGTCTTGTTAAAATTAATACCTTGACCAATTTTTAGATAAAGCGACCACAAAAATGAGATTGCTCCCAAAAAAACAAGAAATAAACCCGTAAACCCGAAAAAATGCATAGGATTACTTGAATAAGATTTAAAAAAGTAGTAAGAAAGCAGATCCAAAACGACTTTAAATGTCCTTGTAAGGCCATACTTTGATTTACCATGTCTTCTGGGTGTAAAATTTACTGGTATTTCTGTAATATTTGCACCTTCAATAGAAAGATAGGGAACGATCATCCTATGAAACTCACCGGGAAAATCAAAATCATTAAATAAGTTTGATCTATAAGCAGTGAGACCACATCCATGATCATGAATTTGTACCTTGCTTAGCTTGGAAATAATCCAATTTGCAACAAGTGAAGGAACCCTCCTCGAAAGAAAACTAGACCTCCATCTGTCTTTTCTCCATCCTGTTGCAACATCAAAGCCTTCATCTAATTTATTAACAAGTTTTGGTATATCTTCCGGATGATTTTCAAGATCGCCGTCAAGTGTGACAATAATCTCTCCCAGGGCTTTTTTAATACCAAAAGAAATTGCATGAGATTTCCCGAGGTTTTTCACAAAACTGTACGCACAAACATTATTTAGTTTTTTTATTTCTTCAAAAGTGCCGTCAGTTGAGCCATCATCAATAAATATAATTTCAAATGAATAAGTGATTGATTCCGCAGCTTTTAATATTCTGGAATGCAGCTCGGAAATATTTTCCCTTTCATTATAAATAGGAACAACTATAGAAATGTCTATTTTCTGTCTCAATTCCTTATAACCACCTAAAGATTGACTATAGTTTAACTTTACATAAAAATAAATATCATGACACTCCCCAACTTTCTCATTATTGGTGTTGCAAAAGCTGGCACAACCGCCTTATGGTACTACATGAAACAACACCCTGAGATTTATATGAGCCCTGTTAAAGAACCGGGGTTCTTTGCATACGAAGGTAAAAAAATAAACTTTAAAGGTCCAGGTTATAAAAAATCAATAAAAAGATTAGTAACAGAGTTAGAAGATTATAAAAGACTATTTGAAAATGTAACAACAGAAAAAGCAATCGGGGAAGCATCTCCATTCTATCTAATGAGCAAGGAATATGGAGACAGGATAAAAAGATATATTCCAGGTGTAAAGTTAATTGCCTGCCTTCGTAACCCTGCAGACAGGGCTTTTTCAAATTATTTACATCTACGTAGAGAAGGACGTGAAACCCTTGATTTTGAAACTGCATTATCTAAGTGCGAAGAAAGAATTTCTAAAAACTACTCTCCATTTTGGGATTTCATTGGAACCGGGTTTTATTATGAAAAGCTAAAACACTATTTTGATCTATTTGGACGGGAAAAAATAAGAATTTACCTTTATGATGACTTTAAAAAAGATAATTTATTAGTTCTTAAAGATATTTTCACATTCCTTGAAGTCGATAAATCCTTTATACCCAGATACGATTCAGTTATTAATGACTCGTTTATTCCTAAGAATAGGGTTTTACATAGAGTCCTGAAAAAAAGATGGTATTTTTATCATAAAATAAAACGATTTATGCCACCAAAAGTAAGAAGAAAGTATATTAGTCTAATAAATTATCTTTGGGAAAATAATAAATATAAAACCACTCTTTCTGAAAACTCAAAACAAGAATTGATAGAAATTTACCGAGAAGATATATTAAAAACACAAAAGCTCATTGGAAAAGATCTTTCAGCCTGGCTGCGATAATACAATCTATTCTTAACGAGGCTACATTATAAAGACTTACGCTATTGCACCCGGACATTGCAGAAAAAAGCTAAAGATAAGATTTATAGAATCGAAAAAAAATTTGCTGGGAATTGGGAATTATGATTAATAAACTAAAAAAACAAGAAGAAAAATTCGCAGGTTTATGAAGCGAGTAAAAAACTAAAATGTTAATAAGAAATAGATTAAGACTTTTACTAAAAATTGTATTCAGCAAAAAGCCAAACAAATTTCTCCAAAAAAGATATAAGACATATCCAAAAACTATTACAGAATATATACCTTCAAAAGTTTATGACAATAAACTTCTTGCCGATAAAAATGTTCTTATCACAGGTGCGAGGAAAAATATTGGGAAATGCATAGCAATTGAGATGGCAAAGCAGGGAGCAAATATCTATTTTACCGACATTGATAAGCAAAGCTGCAATGAACTCGAAAACGATTTGATCAATTATGAAATAGAATTCAAAGGATTTAATTCTGATATATCAAATACCGAAGATACCAATAATGTGATCAATTACTTGTCAAATCAAAAGATTAATATTGATATCCTGGTTAATAATGTTGGTATAAACTCAAATAAAGCTAGAACAGGAACAAAGCATTTTAATATAGAAGATTGGAGAAAAACATACGAGACAAATGTATTTGGCCCAATGCACTTAACTAAAAAAATCTCAGATAATATGATTAAAGAAAAGATAAGAGGCAGCATTATATTTCTTTCTTCAGTTCATCAGAAAATAGTAGGAAATTGGCCGGCTTATAGCTCATCAAAAGCGGCTCTGGGAATGATTGTAAAAGAGCTGGCAGTAGAATTTGCAAAAGATAATATAAGGGTAAACGGAATTGCTCCAGGCGGGGTTCAGACTGATGAAAACAAAAACCCTGTCCCAAACAAACATTATAAACTTCATGGCAGCTCAATTGAACCACAGTATATTGGAAGGGCAGCTGTTTATTTAGCTTCAGAATATTTCTCAAGGTACACAACCGGCACAATACTTAAAATTGATTCAGGACACACACTTTTGCGTAACAAAGATATTCACAAAATCTAGTCTTTAATATAAACACTAATAATATTTTGAATAGAATGAAAAAGATAAGATATGCAGTAATCGGAATAAACGGAATTGGGAAATGGCACTCTCTCATAGCAAAGAATAATAAAAACACCGATCTAATTGCATTGGTTGATATGGGAAAAGTGCCCACACTATCGTTGAATTAATAAATGCAATTATTCTTTCCGCAATGAAGAAAAAAACTGTTACTTTACCAATAGATAGAGATGAATATGATGAACTCTTTGAGCAATTGAAAACCGGCACTATAAAAGTGACCACCTCATGAACTAAAGGAACAGAATTATAACACTACATATGATCAATGATAAAATATATTGAAATTTTAGACACATTATGATGGATCTGCTGAAGAAAATTAAAAAACTTAGAAAAAAAATTCGAAAAAAGTTTTACAAAGGCCACATTGAGCCCAAATCAGATGATTTTTACAAATTAATACCGAAAAATACTAAAATAAAAAGAATTGCCACCGGCTTTAAATTTACTGAAGGCCCTATCTGGTTTAATGATGGAGAATTTCTTCTTTTCAGTGATATTCCTGGAAATAAAATTTATAAACTGAGCAAAAATAAAGAACTTACAGTTTTCAGAGAATCGAGTAATAACTCAAATGGATTAACTTTAGATGAAAAGGGAAGATTGATTGCATGTGAACACGGAAGTCGTCGGGTAACAAGAACTGAAAAAGATGGATCAACTACAGTCTTGGCGGATAGTTTTGATGGCAAAAAATTAAATAGCCCAAATGATGTTGTAGTGAACATAAACGGGTTAATTTATTTTACAGATCCCCCATTTGGAATAAAAAAAGAAGTCCAAGAACTCAAATTTAGCGGAGTATATTTACTAAATCTCGAAACTAGAGAGTTAAAACTCTTAGTGGATGATTTTGAAAGACCAAACGGACTTGCTTTTTCTCCTGATGAAAAACATTTATATATAAATGATTCATGGCAAAAATGTATTAGAAGATTCAATGTTGAAGAAAACGGAGAGTTAACCAATGGAACAATCTTTTATGAGTTTACAGAAAAACTCCCGGGCAATCCTGATGGAATGAAAGTGGATATTGAAGGCAATATTTATTGTACGGGCCCTGGTGGAATATCAGTAATTTCCCCCTCTGGAAACCTGCTGGGCAAAATTGTACTTCCTGAAATTCCTTCAAATTGTGCTTGGGGCAAGGAAGACAACAAGACGTTTTTTATTACCGCACAAACTTCAGTTTATAAATTAAAAGTTAATATTCCTGGCTATAAACCATACTAAATATTTGAGAATTACTTTGAGATTATTTTTATTAAATTTAGAAAAACTTATTAGCATCAGATTTGATGAATTTTATTCTTATCTTAGATCGCCGTTTAATCCGTCAATAAAAAATAGTAATAATTTTGTAATTTTTAGCAGCAATAGAACTGGAAGCACACTGTTAAGCAGTTTATTAAAGTCACATCCACTAATAAGTAGCAATGGAGAAATCTTTTTAAAATTCAGAATTGTAAATTTCCAAAAAGTTTTGTTTCCAAAATTATATATCAAAGGCCTGAAGACTGGTAAGAATAAATCATTCTGTTTTGAGTTAAAAACCCAACATATAAAATCAGTTTTTTTGAAAAAAAATATTAATATGGTTCAAGATCTTTATAACAATGGGTGGAAAATTATATATCTAAAGAGATTAAATATTTTCAGACAGGCAACATCACATCTAATAGCAGCAATGACAAGCCAATGGCACAATTTTCCTGACAAACCCCTTGTAAAAGAAAAAGTTCATATCAATTGTGAAAAACTTCTTCAAACAATTAAGTGGCTTGAAACCCTTGAATTGGAAGAGAAGAAGATCTTAAAAGATCTTGAATATAAAACAATTTATTATGAAAGCGACCTGCTTGAAGAATCAAATCACCAAATTACTTGCAACAGTATTGCAAATTATATAGGAATTGAATCTATGGAAGTTAATTCTGAGATAAAAAAAATCTCTTCTAACAAACTATCCGATCAAATTCTAAATTACGATGAAGTAGAAAATTTTTTCAAGAACACAAAATATTCAGAATTTATTTAATATTTCATATCTATAGCAATGGAGCTTTTAATTAGGTTTGGTTTATTGTATTATCTTTGAAATTGTATTAAAAGAAAGAACTAATTTGGAGGCTAAAATGTCAAAAAGGGAAGTTACTATCGAACTATTTCAATGTGATCATGTGGATGAAACAGGTGAGAAATGTGAGCTTGAGGGAGAACGACAGGCAATTAAACAATGCGCTTTATGTCAAACGGATCTTTGCAGCAGGCATTATGATTATTTAGCAGTTACAAGATACGGCGGCACTTTTCTTTCGTACTTTTTTTGCAAAGAACATGCAGATGAATTTACAGACACCCTTATTAAAACTTTTGGAGATTCAAGGCCAATTACAACTGGCGGAATGGCAAAATAATTTTACAGATTTATACCCTTTTAAATATAAAAAGGGTAATTATCACAAAAAGAGTAAAAAGTGAAATAATAAAACCATAATAAAAATAGGGCTCAAAGTAGGAAATTACAATTTGATCTGAATCCTTAGGAATTTTTAAAGTAAGCCTGTCTTTAATTTTATTAACCTTTATATTTATTTTCTTGCCATCCACAAATGTCTGATAATTTTTCAAAGGAATTATGTTTAAAACCATATATTCTCCCGGCGATCCTCCTACATCCACAGTGATTTTATTTACTCCAAAATTAAATTTAGGTGGATTATTGAAATAAGCTTTTGTAATTCTAAGATCCCGATTGAGATAGTAAACAAGAGGATAGCTGTAAGGGTTTTCATATATTAAAATATCATTTTCAAAATAAACCAGTTTTAGCCTTTTTATTATTTTGGATTCATTGTTTTTATCTTCTTTGCCGACAATAAAATATTTAACGCTCCAGCCGCTTAAATACTTTAATAACCCCGGACTTAAAATCCCTTTATAATTTGAAGTCTGGCCCAGACCAAGGGCTTTTGTATGATTTTCTTTTGATACTAGTGGATCATATCCTGCAAAATGAAATTCATCATAAAAAGTGGCAAACAACTCACCTCTATATAGACTTCTTTTTTTATTATTTATTTTTCCTAATGTAAAAATTCTGCCATTTTCTTTTCCTAGATATGGGGATATTTCTCCTGCATTCCTGTAAAATGGTTTACGGGCAGTCACATTTTGTGGTTTATATGAGATCATAATTATGTTTACTACAAAAACCAATATACAAAGAAGCAAGATTAGATATCTAAACTTTTTATATTTCAAATAAACAGCATTAAGTAAAATCGCAGTAAACAGGCACTGAAAGAAAAAAAACATTGCAAGATATTTGAAAGGCCATCTGAAACTATTAAACAAAGGAAAAATATAAAACACAGAATTAAAAAGTGTCGAAAAAACTAATGCCGATAAAGCTAACAAAAAAAAGATTATTGTATTTTTTCGATGTTCGATGCGCAGATCAATCTTCTTTTTAATAAATATAAATACAAGGAAAATAGTTATAAAAAACAAACCTGAGAAATATATCTCTGAATCAACCCCAAAGATCACATTTTTTTTGAATAAAAATAATTGAGAACTTAAAAAATCCCTCAATGGCACATAAAATCTCATAAAGGTGAGAAATGAAAGCTGCTCTGATCTATGTGCTGAAACTTTTTGATTAATAAGGACAGGGAGCAGTAATGGTAAAATCAGGAGAAGAAAAATAAGTTTTGAATAGAAGTATAAAGTTAGTTGTCTGAAAAAACTTGTTTTGGTTTTATATAATTCAAGTAACCCAAACCTGAAATACAAAATTATGAACAAAAACTCAAATACAAAGTAAATAAAAACATTTTGTATATATCCCTGGAAGAAAAAGAATGCATTAACCAATGAGAGTAAAAGTACATCCCGCATTCTGCAATATTTGAGTAACCTGAGTAAAAATAGGAAACAAAGTGGAATATATAGCAAAAAGTAAGACATGATGATCCAGCCTTTACTCAAAACAATGAAATAGGGAATAGATACCCAGATTAGTGAAAAGACAAAAGAGATTTTGTGATCTAATTCATTAAATCTCAAGAGGCAATACATTGAAATTGATGCTGCGATAATATGAATTAATGCGAGAATATCTAGTGTTATAAAGAAGTCTCCACCAAGGAGTTTTGACAGAAAAGCGGCTATATACACAGGTGGATATAGAACACCAGACTGTCCCTGTGCTAAATATGTTTGCCCTAAATATTGATGAAAATTAATAAGAGGAATTGTATGATTTTCTACTAAAGAAACCCAATTATATTTATAAAATGGCAAAAACTGAGTACTGTTGTCGTCATATAAAAAGAAATCGGGATTTAATCTTTCAAACAAAAAAAACACCAAAAAACTTACAACTGTCAAAGAAACAATAAATTTATAATTATCCCAGAAATATTTTATACTTGTCATTAACTTGTAAGATAAGGAGTAAGAATTTTTACAATTGTTTTGGAATATAATTTCAAAGATAAAATTACCAGAATATGAAAATTGCAACAAGAGAGATAATTAGAGAGATCGATAGAAAAACGATAAACGAATATGGTATTCCTAGCCTTGTTCTCATGGAAAATGCAGGTAAAGCTTCCGCCAATCTCATTCTTAATAAATATATTGACTGTAATAGTATTGCAATTATCTGCGGGGGAGGAAATAACGGAGGCGATGGATTTGTAATTGCCAGACATCTGATCTCTGCTGACAGAAATGTTAAAACATACATTACATCTCCTAAATCAAAATATAATGGTGATGCAAAAACAAACCTTAACTCTCTTTTAAAAATAGGTGGAGAAGTAATTGAATTAAAAGAGAAGACTTTAAAGATAACTAAGGCCGATATACAGATTGATGCAATCTTTGGAACAGGCCTGGATAGGGAAGTTGGAGGTTTTTATAAAAAATTAATCAAAAACATTAACTCCAGGAGAAAGCCAGTTGTATCAATTGACATACCATCAGGTCTTGATTCCAACACTGGAAAACCACTTGGCATAGCCGTTAAAGCTGAGGCAACAATTACTTTCATCAGACCGAAAATTGGGATGTGCATCCATCCTGGTGTTGACTATGTTGGCAAACTTTATGTAGCTGATATAACAACTCCTAAAGAGTTAGAAAGTAAAATTAAATGCGAACTTTTGACCTTTGATAAATGTAAGAACCTGTTAAAACCAAGAAGAAAAAATACGCACAAAGGAACTTACGGACATCTTTTAGTAATTGCTGGATCAAAGGGGAAAAGCGGAGCAGCGATTCTTACAACTAATGCAGCTGTTAAAAGTGGCGTGGGCCTGGTAACAGTTGCTATTCCAAAAGGAATAAACAAAGCAATTGAAAAAAACTGTATTGAAGCAATGTCAGTTTCTTTTGAAGAAACAATGGAAGGATCCTTTGGTGAAAATTCTTTAAGTGAAATAATCAAAGTTTTAAATGATAAAAAGTCAGCACTTGCAATCGGCCCGGGCGTCTCAACAAACAAAGAAACAAAAAGACTTGTAAAACAAATTCTATTAAAATCGAGTAAGCCAATAGTGATTGATGCAGATGCATTAAACATAATCTCAGAAGACTTATCTATATTAAAGAAGATAAAAGCTGATGCTATTCTCACACCCCATCCCGGTGAAATGGCAAAATTAATGAATATTTCTAATAAAGATGTCCAGGACAACAGAGTGAAAATTGCAAAAGAGTTTGCAATAATGCACAAATGTTATCTTGTTCTAAAAGGGGCAAGATCTATAATCGCCACACCTGACGGTGACATCTTCATTAATCCCACAGGAAATCCCGGCATGGCAACTGGTGGCTCAGGGGATGTATTAACCGGAATAATTGGAAGCTTCCTTGCCCAAAAGTACCCCACATTGGATGCTGCAATACTTGGTACTTTTATTCACGGCTTTGCAGGTGATATTGCATCAGAAAAGTCAGGGGAAAATGGAATTACTGCAACGGATATATTAAAGAATATTCCCAAAGCATTTAAAGAAATTCCCGACCAAAAAGAAATTTACTTTGAGATAGCCCGGTAAGAATTATGGATCACAACTTTTCATTTATAGTAAAAAACCAGGCTGAAACAAAACTGGCTGGAAGGCTTATTACAAAATACACTGAAGCTGGTTCTGTGATTGCACTTATTGGAAATCTTGGGGCAGGAAAAACAGTTTTTACAAAAGGAGTGGCAGAAGGTCTTGAACTTGAAGAACCAAATAGCCCCACTTTTGTAATTATGAAAGCTTATGAAGGAAGAATTCCACTATATCATTTTGATGTCTACAGGCTTTCAGAACAGAGTGAATTTGAAGAAATTGGATATGAAGAATTTATTTATGGTGATGGGATTTCTGTGATTGAATGGGCAGATAAAATTCTGGATGTATTACCAGATGGCACGGTTATAATAGAGATTTCAAATTTTGAAGAAGTAGATGAAAACGCAAGGATAATTACTGTTAAAGGCAAAAAAGAATGGCTCTCATTGTACAAAAATATGGCGGAACAAGCGTTTCAAATATTGAAAAAATAGCGCTTGTAGCAAAAAACGCTATAAACACAAAAAAGAATAGAAATAGCGTAGTAATTGTTGTATCAGCAATGGCCGGTGAAACAGACAGGCTGATAAAACTTTGCAAAAAAGTAATGGACCCGCCCGATGAAAGAGAGTTTGATGTTATAACTTCCACAGGGGAACAGGTATCGTCCGGGCTTTTGGCAATGATGATAAAATCAATGGGACAAGATGCAGTTTCTTTCCAGGGACACCAGGTAAGGATAATTACAGATAGTTTTTATTCACGTGCAAAAATTCAGACTATTGATGCAAAATGTATTCGCGATGCCATTAAAGAAGATAAAGTTGTAGTAATCTCAGGATTTCAGGGAATTGATGAAAACGGGAATGTTACAACTTTAGGCAGAGGAGGATCTGATCTTACTGCCGTGGCACTTGCCTCAGTTTTAGATGCTGATTCTTGTGAACTTTATAAAGATGATGTGGATGGTATTTTCACAACTGATCCAAAAATGAGCAAGAATGCAAGAAAAATTCATAAAATTTCTTATGAAGAAATGCTTGAGATGGCAAGCCTCGGATCTAAAGTGCTTCAGGCAAGGGCAGTTGAATTTGCAAAAAAATATAATGTGCCAATACATGTAAGGCCCACATCTAAACCTGAAAATGAAGGAACATGGGTCGTTAGCGAGGAGGAAGCAATGGAAGCAATGGAAAATGTGCAGATATCAGGGGTTACTTATGATAAAAATCAGGCAAAGATCACTGTAACTCAGGTGCCAGACCAACCTGGAATTGCAGCAAAATTGTTCTCCCCACTTGCTGATAATGGAATTATTGTCGACATGATAGTTCAGAATGTGAGCATTGAAGGATTAACCGACATGACTTTCACAGTGCCAAATAGTGATTTCAAGAAATCTCTCAAATTGACTAAAGAGATTGCCGACAAACTTGGTGCAAAAAAAGTAATTTCAGATGATAAAATATCCAAAGTCTCGATCGTGGGAGTTGGAATGAAAAACCACTCTGGAGTGGCATCAAAGATGTTTAATTGCCTTGCAAATGAAGGAATAAATATTATGATGATAAGTACTTCAGAGATAAAAATATCCTGCATTTTAGAAGAAAAATATACTGAACTTGCAGTTAGAACACTTCATGATGCATTTGAGTTAGGTGGAAAGAATGAGCAGTAGAGTTGTAGAAATTTATGATGTTACGCTAAGGGATGGTACTCAAGGCGAAGATATATCATTTTCAATAAGAGATAAGTTGAGAATCGCTGAGAAGCTTGATGATCTTGGTGTTCACTACATTGAAGGTGGATGGCCTGGCTCTAATGAAAGGGATGAAGGTTTTTTTGAAGAAGCTAAAAAGCTGAAACTCTCTAAAGCAAGAATTGCAGCATTTGGCAGCACTCGACGTGCAAAAAAGAGCTGCAATGAAGATGAAAACACACAGGCACTTCTAAAAGCTGAAACACCGGTAGTAACAATTGTGGGGAAAAGCTGGGATTTTCAGGTTACTGAAGCACTTAAAATTAGCCTGGAACAAAATTTAGAACTTGTATACGACTCTATTGAATATTTGAAAGAAAGAGTTGATAAAGTATTTTTTGACGCAGAACATTTTTTCGACGGATACAAGCAAAATAGCGAATACTCTCTTTCCGTTCTGCAAAGGGCTTATGATGCAGGAGTGGACACAGTTGTTCTTTGTGACACTAATGGTGGTTCCATGCCTTGGGAAATCGAAAATATAATAAGTGAGTTGAACAATAAACTTGGCAACCCAAGTATTGGAATTCACACTCACAATGATTGTGAAGTGGGGGTTTCAAATACTTTATATGCTGTTAGGGGTGGTGCCTCTCAGGTGCAGGGAACAATGAACGGTTATGGAGAGAGATGCGGAAATGCAAACCTTTGTTCTATAATTCCAAATATAAAATTAAAACTTGGGCTTGATTGCCTGAGCGAAGATGAACTTAAGAACCTTTACTCAACTTCACGTTTTATACATGAGCTAACAAATCTTTCGCCTTTAAAGAAGCAGGCTTATGTAGGTGATAGTGCTTTTGCACATAAAGGCGGTATTCATGTGAGTGCTGTTATGAAAAACTCTGAGACCTATGAGCATATTCCCCCTGAAACTGTCGGAAATAGAAGAAGGGTTTTGATCTCCGATCTATCTGGAAGAAGCAATATTGTTTATAAAGCGAAGGAACTTGGGATAGAACTTGATCCAAAAGATGGAAGAATCATACAGATTTTAAATGAACTGAAAAATCTTGAAAATCAGGGTTATGAATTTGAAGGTGCGGATGCTTCTTTTGAACTTCTTGTAAGAAAAGCGCTTGGACTTTATGACAAAAAGTTTCATATTAAAAATACTCGTACTATTGTTGAGAAAAGACAAGAAGATGAAAAAGCTATTTCTGAAGCCACAGTTGAAGTGCAGGTAGATGGGGTAACCGAATACACTGTTGCCACAGGCCATGGACCAGTAAATGCCATTGATGAAGCATTAAGAAAGGCACTTGAGAAGTTTTTCCCTTCTCTTGAAAAACTTGAACTTGAAGATTATCGGGTGAGAGTGGTTTCAAATCACAAAGGGACTGAATCCGCTGTTAGGGTGCTTGTTGAATCAAGTGATGGAGAAAATGACTGGAGCACAGTTGGCGTCTCAGAAAATATTGTGGAAGCTAGTTGGAAAGCACTTGTCGACAGTATTGACTATAAGCTTTTAAAAGATGAATTAAAAGCGAGCAACTAAAAACCAAAAAGATTAAATTCTTCAACAGATTCATCATCACAAATCTTTTTAATATCTTCCCATTCTTTTTCTGAAAATAACTTTACGGGTTTTTCTGAAAATCCTTTCGCCAGCTCTTTAAGATTCTCAATTCTCAATTCTGTTTGAGGGTGAGAAGCAAAATATTTTAGGTATTTTGGAATATCGCCTGATTCTTCATTCATAATCTCAAAAAACTCGACTAACCCATTTGGATTAATTTTGGAATCAATCATCATTTTTATTCCTTCCCTATCTGCTTCTTCTTCAAAATCCCTGCTGTATTTAAAGAGCCCTGCGAGCTTAACTGCCTGTATTGCAGCATTTCCTCCGTCACTACTTCCAGTAAGGGCAGATAGCAAAATATCAAAGGAAAGCTGTTTTACTAAACCTTTTGTGCCATGACGCTTAATGACATGTTGAAGTTCATGCGCCATCACTCCTGCCACCTGTTCTGGATTATCTGCTTTTTCAATTAATCCACTGAAAAAAACAATGTCACCACCTGGAAGTGCAAAAGCATTAACAATGTCACTTTTTACTACAGTAAGATTAAATGTGTATTTTGTATCTGGAAAAGATTCAAGTAATTTGCTCATCATCAAATTCAACTTTTCCAGCCTCTTTTTATCATTACATCTGCTTTTTTCAGGGGCGAGCAGGTTAATATAGTTTTCTGCAAGTCTTTTCTCAGCCCAAAGTGGCATTTTTTCTGAAGCCACATCTGACAGTTTTGGAAGTGCAAAAAAGTAAGCCAGGGGTGCTGCAATCACAATTAGCAACAAACTCCACAATCCATATCTTCTTAGTCTTGAAGTATTAAGAGAGCTTCTGGATAATTTTTTTTTTAAAGAGAATTTAGATCGAAGTATTTTGAGGAAATCAGAATCGTAAATAACCAGTTTTTGGTTTAAATCATCAAGGTTTTCAACCCTTGAGTAATCATCAATACTTATATCATCAACAATATGACATCTATCAAATTTCCACTCTATTTCTCTGTCTTTAAGTCTTATGCAAATTGATTCTGTATTTAAAGTAACAGAGGCTTCATGTTTAACTGGCGATTCCCCATCGAAATAATGCCCTTTCCACTCGTTTTTCATTCTACACTAAATTCCTATGTCGAGCCCTGCATCCATATCGAAAATATCCATAACTGATTCGCCTGTTGCTGAGGTATTAAGCATCTTTTGTTTTATCACTTCAAAATCAAGATCACCTTCAAGTGTAAGATATTTTGTAAAAAACTTTGCGTTTCTCACCATAACCCAAGGCATACCAAACAAACCTAAAGTCAGAATTAATATTAATGCATTACCAATTTTAAGTTTCAAATAATCAAAGAAACCAAATATCAACTGGAAATTTGAACCCATAAAAGAAGTGTGTCTCCATTTATATTTTGCCAGCCAATACTGAAAATAAAGTAGTGAAATAAAATAAGAAGCTAAAAATAAAATTACTACTAACACTGTAAGTATTTTTGACATGAGTTCTGGAAGATTAAGGGTTCCAGCCACAGTTTTCCCCTTGAATAAAATGACAAAAGCAACAATGCCTCCAACCACAACTATCATAAATAGAAAATAGAAGAGAAATACTCTAAAAATATCTTTTCCCTTTCCCTCGTAATTAAAATTCTGGTTTCCATAATAACTTTTTGTAATCATAAACTCTTGATAATTGTTAATAAAGTAGGGGATGTAAAGTCCAAGGGTAATTGTTGAAAAAAAATAACCTTTTACCACAATGCCTAAAAAGTCTTTAATTTTTCCTCTGAAGGTAAACCTTATTCCTCTCCATGTGGATCTGGATAGATAATATCTTCGAGATAAAACCAGTGCTGCAGTAATGGCAAAAAGAAACAAAATACTTACTAGAACACTTGCAATAAGCCCAACAGGTGTTGTAATAAATTTATTCACATATTCACTTACAAGTGAGTAAATAATAAGAAAACCAATAGCAATCATACCACCTTTAAATAGTTCGTTACCTGTTCCGTGAAAAGTAAACCTGTCGCCATCGAAATCACTTTGAGAATACATATACCTTTTGATCTTGGCTTTCCCCCAAAAGTAATAAATACCAAGGGTAACAATAATGAGAAGAAAATTTACAATGTAGATACTGAAAAGATCGCTTCCTGTGCCAAAGAAATGAAATTTTTTCGACTCATATTGCCCTGTTCCAAAACTTCCAGATGAAAATCCTTGTGAAGGAGGTGTTGTTGAAATAACAGGTTCAGGGGATAGGCTTGATGAGGCTGATGGAGAAAAAGGGTTAACATTAGCTCTTTCTTTCTTGTCGGTACTTACTGAACTTGCTGGTTTATTAAATTCATATCCACAAACACACTTCTCAGCTGTATTCGGATTGCTCTTTCTGCATCTTGGGCATAACATTATTAGGCATCCTCCATCTTTTATTGAACTTATTTAATAAATTATACAACATTTGATTGCTGTTGAAGCAGAGTTAAAGAATTTTTTTGAAAGCTAAAAAAAGATTATGAATATCCTGCTCTTTTTTTTGCCCCAGTAGGGCAATTTGAATCAGGTTTTTATCAAGAAGATATTCACTTCGATAATTAAGAAAAAATCCTTTTTCCTCCAGTTCCTCACCAACAGTCTGCGATTTCAATTGCGTTAAAGGCTTTAAACTCAAATAAGATTCACATGAGTGGTCCAGAGGTGATAGAACCTCAATATTGAGTTTAGAAAGCTTTTCTCTCAAAACAGACATCAACTTTTTATTAAGTTTGTAAACTGAATCAACATTAATTGTTTCAAGAGTCTTCTTTAACGCATAAACAAGGTTAGAAGATATGGTAAAGGGCACACCATTTGAATGTTTATAGAACGATAGGTCAAGATACCTCGGGAGTTTTGAAATCTTGTCTAACTCGTGATTGTAAAAGACAAAAGAAACTCCCGGATAAGAACAAAGTGCTTTTCCACTCACCCCTGATGCGAGGTATAAAGACTCAAGATTAAAAGGATAAGTTCCAATCGAGCTTACACAATCAACACATAACTTTAAGGAATGTTCTTTAGAAATTACTTTAATTTTTTCGAGATCGTTCAAAACACCTGTAGATGTCTCACAATGAACAAACCATATCCAACTTATATGATTCTTTTTAACAGCCCTTTCAATTTCAGAATAGTCAAAAGATTTACCCCAATCAAAATTAATTTCATTAAAATCAAGAGAAAACCTATTCGCATGATCTATTAACCTTTCTCCGAAATGTCCGTTTGAAAGAATAAGTCCTTTTCCTTTCACAAGTGAGATTTGAGCAGCAACCACATCATTCGCAAGTGTGCCTGAACCCATAAATATCTCTACATTTTTTGAACCTGAAAGTTTGCAAAGAAGCTTCCTTGTTGTATTGAAATCTTTAAGAAACTGCTTTGATCTGTGGGATACAGGTTGCATTTTAAATGCTTTTTCTACTTCAGATGAGACAGTGGCCGGACCTGGAAGGAAATTAATTTTTTCATTTGCGTTAATCTTAAGAACATTAGTAATTTTCTTAAATTGATTGTATGAATCAAAAGTTAAATACATTGGTTGATAAAGGGCTTTATTTTTTCCAACTAATGATCCAAACTCTTTAAAACCTAACTTCTTGTAAAGCGATAGCTCTCTCGTGGTTGCAGAAATAAGGGCTAGATCATAGCCGCTTTCTTCACAATACCCTGCAAGCCCAGTAAAAAGCCCGCTCAATACTTTTCTGTTTCTAAAATCTTTTTTTATTGATAGAAGCCTTATTTCACAGGCTGACTTATATTTTGGAATGTGTTTATCAAGGTCTTTGAGCTTACAATCAAGTGAGAAAGGACGATTGGCCCTCACAGCAATCATACCTATAAGTTCACTTTTCTTTAGACAAATAATATAGGTATTTTGGTTGTGAAACTTGTCTATAAGAAATTCCGAGCTGTTTTTTTTGTGTTGCGGAATCTCCTCTACAAAAGTTTCATAGTTGAGTTTATGAATCTGATTAAATTCTTTTTTATCAGATGCAATTTTAAAAGTAAGATCGTCTTTATGAAACATTAATCTACTACTATCTGCTTCTGAGTTTTGAAAGTAACCTTAGTATCTCAATATATAGCCATACAAGAGTTATAATAAGCCCAAAAGCTGCATACCATTCCATAAACTTTTCTGCACCCCGCTCAGCTCCCTTTTCTATAAAATCAAAATCCAACACAAGGTTTAACGAGGCAATAACTACAACAAAAAGGCTAAAACCTATTCCGATCAAACCACTCTCGTGTATATAAGGGATACCAGAACCAAAAAAACTTAATACAAAAGAGACTATATATATAAGGAAAATTCCACCAGTGGCTGCCACAACACCAAGCCTGAAGTTTTGAGTAACTTTAATCAGCCCTGATCTGTAAACCATTAAAAGGGCAAATAGTGTCCCAAAAGTAAGTGCTGTCGCCTGAATCACAATTCCCGGAAACTGCGCTTCCATAATTGCAGAGATACCACCCAGAGCGAGACCTTCAACAGCTGCATAAGCAGGAGCAGTGACTGGAGACCATCTTTTTTTGAATATTGTGACAATAGCAAGGATAAGGCTTCCGATTATACCAACAAGCATATACTTTGAAGCAATACTCATACCTATTTCAGGAGTTTCAGCACCAAAGAAAGATTTCCAGACATTAGCGGCTGGAATGATAAGAAGGATAAGCATTATTACACATTTATTCACAACGCCGTTTATCGTCATTACATCCTGATTGGTTTGTGGCATTGTGTAGGAATCAAAAATTTTATCACTAAGTGCCGGGTTTGAACTTCTCATAATTTACTCCTAAAAATTAATTTAAAATATTATATCACTACAAAAGATTGCTTGCTATCTCAGCTAACTCTGATCTTTCGCCTTTTTCAAGATTGATATGTGCATAAATATTTTGCCCTTTCATTTTTTCAATCAGATAACTAAGCCCGTTTGAAAGGCTATCAAGATAAGGATGATCTATCTGAAAAATATCCCCAGTGAAAATTACCTTAGTACCCTCACCTGCCCTTGTAATAATTGTTTTCACCTCATGCGGGGTAAGGTTTTGAGCTTCATCCACTATAAAGAAAATTCTCACAAGACTTCTTCCCCTTATATATGAAAGAGGTTCGATCTTGAGCTTCTCATCGTTCAACATGTTTTCTATAACCTTGTAGTTCTTCTCTGTCTTTTTAAACTGGTTTTGCACTACTCCGAGATTATCATAAAGTGGCTGCATATATGGAATGAGTTTTTCATTAACATTCCCGGGAAGATAACCAATATCTTTATTGCTAAGAGGCACAATCGGGCGTGCAATATATATTTGCAGGTAACTTTTTCTTTTTTCGACAGCAGCAGCAAGTGACAAAAGTGTTTTTCCAGTGCCTGCCTTACCAGAGATAGTTACAAGCTTAATGTCATCATTAAGCAAAGCACTAAGTGCAAACGCCTGCTCTGCATTCCTGGAAGATATTCCAAAGGCCTCAGTTTTTTCAAGTCTTTTTATTGTGTTTGATAAAGGGTCATAAAATCCGAGAACAGATTTTTTCCCATTTCTCAAAATCAGAAATTCGTTTGAATTAATTTCGCCATTTAAATCTAAGTTTGAATAATCAATTTCATAAGGAGGTTTGTATAATTTGTCTATTAAATTTGGATCAAAATCATCAACAGTTCTTCGTCCGAGATAAATTGAAGATATATCTTTAACCTGATCGGTTTTATAATCCTGAGCCAAAAGGCCGACTGCTTTTGCCTTCATCCTAAGATTAACATCTTTTGAGACAAGGATTACTGTTCTACTCGGGTTTTCTTTAAATACCTGATAGGCAGAATTGAGGATATTATGATCTGGAAGATCGGCACTAAAACTAAACCTGAGGTCATCATGAAATTCCCTGTCGAGTTTTATTAACATCTTTCCTTTATTTTCATTGATATTAACGCCATCTGAAAAAATATTATCTCCGCTAATTAAATCAAGATTTCTCAGGAACTCCCTTGCATGGAAATTCACAGATTCATTTCCTTTTTTAAAATAATCAAGCTCTTCGATTACGGTAATTGGTAATACAACATCGTTTTCCTCAAATTGATATATGCAGGAACTATCATGGAGTATTACATTGGTGTCGAGAACAAAAATTTTGGTTTTGGATGATGACATTAGTTCAGAAAAAATTATTTATCGGTTTATTATAACTTAAACTAGGTGATTTTAATAAAAGCACCCTATTCTGCTTAAAAGAGTTTTGGAAATATACAAAGATTGTTGATAAATAGATTTTTTAAATACATAATACAAAAGAGAAAAAAAACCGCTGATATTATTTAAAATATCAGCGGAAATCATTACCTGCTGTTTAAATTCTTGGGAGGAAGTTAAACTATGAACAGGTTAGACATTAGATAAAATTAAATAATTTTTGCAAAGTAAAGTCAATCCGTTAAAAAGCAAAATCTAGGATTTATTACATACGTAAAAGATGCTAGAGCAAAAGCAAACTAAATTTATTTTACTACTATTTTAAAGAAAAGACCCAAGGTAAAACTTAAGATGCCTAAAGTAAACTACTCTAATTGTTCAAATTTTGATTTTACGTAGATACCTACGTAAAAATACTTAAGTATTTTATCCAAAAGCTCAGATAAAGAGATAAAAATAATTTTTTATTTTTGACTATTTTTGTTTTTTCTGTCTTAGAATGACAGAGCCAAGATGTTTTTCGTTTCTTTTTTTGGCAAGCTTTATTTGTTTTTGTCTTTCTTCAAGAGAAGAAATTCGTTTTTTTGTTAGACCATCACAGCAATGCCCACAGCTAATACCTTCCCTGTATTTGTCAGACTCCCTATCATTAGGCGATAGTGGATATCTACAATTTCTACATAACTCATAAGAACCGTTACTAAGGCTATGATCCACGGAAGTTCTGTCATCAAAAACAAAACACTCCCCTTTCCAAAGACTTTTTTCTTTGGGCACCTCTTCCAAATATTTAAGAACCCCGCCTTTTAAGTGATAAACCTGTTCAAAACCATTCTCCAAAAGATAAGAAGTTGCTTTCTCACATCTTATTCCCCCGGTACAAAACATAGCAACTTTCTTATGCTTTTCAGGATTAAGGTTTTCTTTCACGTATTCTGGAAACTCTCTAAAATGCTTTGTATTTGGATTTATTGCTCCCTCAAAAGTGCCAACTTCATACTCATAATCATTACGGGTATCTATCAAAAGCACCTCAGGGTCACTTAAAAGATCATTCCACTTATCAGGGTCAATATATTTTCCAACAACATTACTTGGATCTACTTCTTTAATACCTAAAGGAACTATTTCTTGCTTAAACTTAACTTTAAGTCTGTTAAAAGGGTCTTTACAGTCGTAGCTCAATTTGTATTCTAAATCGAGAAACCTTTCATCTGATTTTAAAAATTCAATAATATTCAAAATTGAGTTATTACTGCCAGCAATAGTGCCATTTATACCTTCTTTGGCCAGAATGAAAGTACCGCTCAGGTTGTTCTTTTTGGATTCAAGATAAAGTTTCTCACCAAAACTTTTATAGTCTTCAATTTTTACAAACTTATAAAAAGATGCAATCGTTAACTTTTTCTTCATTTTTATAGATAACTTTTAAGCCTTTTCCACTCTTCAATATATTTTTTATAATGAGCTTTTTCAGGATCACCTGAACCTTCTTCAAGAAGATTTAAAATTCTTTTCTGTTCTTCTGTGTATTCTTCTTTATTAAAAAAACCACCGAAGTGTGCCACTCTGAGCCACAAAAGATAAGTTGTAAGGGCATCACATTCATTATAGGCAATTATTTCATCCAGTTTTCCATTAAGCCACATTGGTGCAACTTCCTGTCCATCAACTCCCATCTTGCCGGGAATCCCGCTTACAACTGACATCTCATTTAGTGACGGGGTGGACCTTCCATAGCCACCAAGAATTCGCATAAGATCAATATTCCAATCACTATAATCAGAGAAGTAATCAGCACCTTCCCAGGGTTTATTGGGCCTAGATGCAAAAGACCCAGCATCAATTCCTTTTGCCACTCCCCTTTGTACGAGTATCCTGAGGTCTGCGGAGACTGAGTTATAACCCACAAGCTGAGGTTTATGTTTTCCAAGCGTGTCGAGAAAAGTTTCAAGTATTTTTATCTCTGAGGTATCAGCATTTGCTGTGGGAATAGAGGGAAGTGAATGAAGCTCAACTTTTACTCCATCTTCAGAAGCATGGCGTGACACCATGGAAAGCGAGACCACTTTGCAAATAGTAGTTTTCAAATAAGGCATAGGGTTATCCTGATCTCCCCCGCCCTCTCTCCACATTATCTCCATTACTTCCCTGTCGGAAAGTTCATCAGGTAAACCATAAATTGCTTTCCCAGCATTAGGATCGGGGACCCACTCAACATCAAATGCCCACACCTTGTTCTTCACATTTTTAAACATAGTTATTCAGCTTCATCTTTATATGGAATTATTATCCAACCTATAAGATAGGTTAACAAAATAGGGATCAAACCTGTTATAAGCATAATAAGCACAAAACCAAGCCTCACTAAAGTTGGATCAACATTTAACATCTCTGAGGCTGCACCGCAAATACCAGCGATCATTTTATTTTTTCTTGACCTGTATATCTTTTTCATAATTATTCACCTTTATTTATGAATTTAGAATTAAATTGAAAACCTACTATATATTATGAACATGATTTTATAAGAAAAAAGTATTTTATAATGTAGGATGATTTAATAAGAACTCATAATACTCACGTGAAAGATAGTTTTTAGCCGCTAACAAATGGCTGAGATAAGAACTATTTGGAAGTAAATTCTCCGACACATGACCTGAATTTGCAATATAAGTAGTGGCTTCTAGTAAAATAGCATCTTCGATTTCAACTTTCACAATCTCCCTTTTGTAACTTATTGGATAGTTTTCAAACTTATCCAGTTTTAAAAGACTTTCATCATCTAATTGATACAAAACACCTTCTACCATAGACCCATCTGTAGTAATTATATTCGCAAAACCTTCGTCATTATTTTTAGTAGATACTTTATTGAACTTTAATTGATAATCTTTCAATAACGCTTTTCTAGCGCAACTAAAATCAGCTCCCCTTTTTTTCATGCGATCCTGGTTCATATTTGAACCGTAGGCAAAATATAACATTTTTAATCTTTTCTAAGATAAGTACGAATAAAAATAAAAATTGCAAAAAGAGTTGGAAACAACAAAACGGCTTGTGAGCCAATAATTCCTTTTAGTCTTTTTAGTTCAAAACCCTTTTCGAGTGTAAGTACATATTTTTCAGGTGTTTTTAGATCGACAAGAGAAGATTGTAGTTTGAATTCACCAACACTTTCAGTTTGGAACTGGAGCATCTTTACACCTTCTCTACCTCTGTAATTATATTTTTTATAGGAGTCTGGTTCATCGAGTTCAACTTTTTCTTTGCCAGGCAACTTGATTAACCCTACATCTATTGAGTTAATATTTAATTTTGTATTATCAATTTTTTGTCCGCCAATTCTTGAGATATATTCATGATATATAGAGTAATTCCCAACTTCAGTAAGTTTAATATCCACTTCGCCTGGAAATTCATATTTTTGAATTGTTGTACCAAGTCCCTTAAAATTCGATTTAACAGAATAGAAAAATAAAACGAAACTTACTAAAAATATTAAAACTGCAATTGAATAAAGTGTATTCTTTTTTAATCCAAACATTGTCCTTCCCTTATATTAATTTATCGATTTCGAGAAATAACCTGTCGATTTCATCTTCATTATTATAAAAATGAGGTGAAACCCTCATACCACCAGCTCTATAGTTAACCATGATATTATTTTCCTGAAGTTTATCCCTTAGTTTTTGATGATCAAAATCTCCCGAGAATGATACATTCCCGCCCCTCTTGCTTAAATCCAAAGGGCTTTTAATTTCAAAACCTCTTTTATTTGCATTCTCAATTATATGGTTACCAAGATTTTGTACTCTTGCCATAATCTTAGATATTCCAACTTCACTTAGTAATGATACTGCTTCGCCTAAAGCAACAATTCCCAATACATTTAGAGACCCTTCTTCAAACTTTAACGCATTATCTTTTAACTCAAAATTAATTTCAGAATAGTTTGATTCATCTACAATACTTTTCCATCCTAAAAGTGGTGGATTTAAAAGTTTTGATTTTTCATTGGAACAGTAAAATATGCCCGTACCTTCAGGGGCAAGCATCCATTTATGACCATCTGCAGAAAGAAAATCGATCTTGTAATTCTTAACATCCATGGGGACCACACCTAAGCTCTGTATAGCATCAATAAAAAAAAGAATGTTATTTTTGCTGCAAAACTCCCCAATTTTTTCCAGGTCCGACCTGAAACCATTTGAATATTGCACGGAACTTAAAGACAAAAGCTTTGTATTGCTATCAACCAACTTTTCGATCTCATCAAGATCAATTTCGCCTTTATCCCCTTTAATAAACCTTATCTCTACACCTTTTTTTTCAAGATTAAGCCAGGGATAAATATTAGAAGGAAATTCGTTTTTATATAAAAGAAGATTATCCCCTTCTTGCCAGTCAATCCCGGAAGCCACAAGTGAAATGCCATGTGATGTGCTTTTAACAAAAGCAATTTCCTCAATATTCGCACCAACTAGATCAGCACAGGTTTTTCTTGAACCCTCAACTTTCTCCATCCATTTTTCATAAGCAAAGCCACTTCTTGATGCTGAAGACTCAATAAAATCTGTAACCGCTTCCTTTACTCGAATTGAAATAGGCCCCACTCCTGAGTGATCAAGGTATATAAAATTATCGGTAATTGGGAAGAGTTTTCTGTATTCTTCAAAATTCATTTCCGCATAATGCTAACTAAATCAGGATTTTATTAAAGTTGACAGAATTTACATGCTAAATAAATGGAATTTTTTATTATTTTTTTATGGCCTTGCAAAAATGGCTGTTAATAAAATGAATTGCGATTGCGTTAAAATAAGGATTTTGGGCTGTGGGCTGAATCAAATCCGTTTAGCAATCGTGATTTATTTTTAGCTAAATTTTTGCACAGCCTTGATCTTTCTTTTGCTTCGTTTTCTTTGTATCAAGACAAAGAAAATGAAGATATTAACATAAACTTCATTTCTTGTTTTATATTAAATATGCTAATTGTTAAACTTGGGTTTTATTAAAGAAAGAGCAAATAATAAAATATTCATTGACAATAAACTCGAGCTATGCAATCATTGAAATATTAGGGGCATAAATTATTATAAGGCGGGTATCTGTATGCAAGGAACCGTTAAATGGTTTAACAGCTCTAAAGGATTTGGGTTTATTACTTCCAGTGAGCTTGAAGACGATGTATTTGTTCATTACAGCGTAATTGACGGTGATGGTTTTAAAAGTTTGAATGAAGGTGAAGAAGTAGAATTCGAAGTTAAAGATGGCCCAAAAGGCCCTCTTGCCACAAAAGTAACTAGAATATCTTAAGCAAATTCTTTCTTTTAAGGCTTTGTAGGAACATTTCATATTAAAGCATTTTGAAAATGAGTCCGACACAGGCTTTTTTGCATCTATTTGAAAATGATGCTTTTTTGTATAACTTTATTATTCCAAAATATAAAATATATAAGGTGTTAATATGAACTTAACTAACCAGGAAATAAGCAGATATAGCAGGCATTTGATTATGCCGGAAGTTGGCCTTGAAGGTCAAAAGAAACTAAAAAATGCAAAAGTGCTCTGCATTGGTGCAGGCGGGCTCGGCTCTCCCCTTGCCCTTTATCTTGCAGCTGCAGGTGTTGGGAAGATTGGAATCCTAGACTTTGATGTTGTCGATTTTAGCAATCTTCAGCGCCAGATTATTCACACTGAGAAAAACATTGGCAAATTAAAAGTTGAATCTGCCAAGGAAAAACTACTTGAACTTAACTCTGATATTGAAGTACAGACTTACAATGAAAGATTTACATCCGATAATGCGATGGAAATCATTAAAGACTACGACATTGTTGTAGACGGCACAGACAACTTTGCCACAAGATATCTTACCAATGACGCATGTGTACTTTTAGGAAAACCAAATGTTTATGGAAGTATCTTTAGGTTTGAAGGTCAGGTAAGCGTGTTTGATGCCAAAAATGGGCCTTGCTACAGATGTTTATATCCCGAACCACCCCCGCCTGGGCTTGTGCCAAGCTGTGCTGAAGGCGGAGTGCTTGGAATTCTTCCAGGTGTTGTAGGGACTCTACAGGCATCTGAGGTAGTAAAACTGATTATTGGTAAGGGCAAACCACTCATTGGCAGGCTCCTATTTATGGATATTTTGGAAATGGAACCAAGAATAATGAAACTAAGAAAGAACCCTGAATGCCCTATATGCAGTGATAAAGCAACTATTACAGAACTTATAGATTACGAAGAGTTCTGCGGAATAGGAAGAGGAGAACTCGGGCAGGAAGATGTAAAAGAAAAAGAAACTGTCGATGTAAAAGAAATAACTGTTGAAGAATTCAAGACAATGAGAACAAATAACGGTGAAGTTACCCTTATTGATGTTAGAGAACCTCATGAATATGAGATTTGTAAGATTGAAGGATCAAAACTTATTCCACTTGGTGAGATTGGTGACAGATCTGATGAACTTAATCCAGATGAAGAAATTGTAGTTCAGTGTCATCATGGTGGCAGAAGCATGAAAGCCGCAACAATTCTAAAGGAAAAAGGTTTTAAAAATGTTGTGAACCTCAAAGGCGGCATTGACGAGTGGGCTGAGAAATTCGACCCTGAAATGGCAAGATATTAAAACACCAAAGTCATCCTGAATACTGTCATTAGGTACTCGAAGGATTATTTCAGGATATATTTATAAAAAAAGATGCTGAAACTAGCCTGCACTAAGCGAGGTCGAATGTGTTCAGTATGACAAAATAAGAAAAGGAAGGCAATTGCCTTCCTTTTCTTATTAACAAAATTTCATGGGCGGAGAGGGAGTCGAACCCTCACGGGCCGAAGCCCATTGGTTTTTGAGACCAACGCGTCTACCATTCCGCCACCCGCCCGAGTGGACTAATAGTATTATTACTTATAAACAAAGAATCAATGCTTACAGGTTATAATTGCAGGAAATAATAATTAAAAGCTGCTATTACCAAAGAATGGGTAATAGATCCATCTAAAATATAGTTCTTAACATCTACAATTGAACTTGTGAAAGTCTCAATATCTTCGGTACCATCAAAATTTGGTTCTGATACTTTACCGCAATCCAAAGCAAGAAATGTATAACAAACATTGGACATTATTGCAGGATTTGGATGAACCATTCCAATTTGTTTCCATTTGTCTGATTCAAAACCTGTTTCTTCAAGAAGTTCCCTCCTTGCAGATTCTATTGGCCTTTCGCCTGGATCCACCATGCCCCCTGGAATCTCGATTGTTATATCCTGAATACCATGGCGATACTGTTTAATCAGCAAAAATTCGTTATCCTCCGTTATAGCTATTACATTTATCCAGTCTGGCGCATCAATAACAAAAAAGTTATGTTTTTTACCATCCCCAGGAGATAAACTTTCATCTTTTCTAACTGCAAAAACCCTATTTTTGCTTAACCTGGTGGTTTTTTCCAATTTCCAGTGTTTTATCATTTTCTTTAAAACCTCTTATAATCAAAATTATCTTCACAAAGTAGATTATACTGTTAGAATATTGTCGGCTAATTTTTTGGAATTAATTATATGAAAACAAAGTTTTACGTATTAATATTATCGCTTCTTATTTTCACAATAAACCTTTCTTCTTGTGACATTATTAAAACAAATGAGAATACACAAGATGAAATTACTGATTCATTAAATAGCGACAGTTCTGAACCATCTGAAATTTTAAATGAACAAAAAATTAAAGAAACTGAAATTAAAAAAGAAATCATTACTAAGGATGGGCAAACTGATAAACCAATAGAAGTTGCAAATGAATTTATACCTGATCCAACTTTAGGAAAAGAAACTTTTGACAATACATGTGCTTCTTGCCACGGAATAAGCGGTATGGGAGACGGCGTTGCAGCAGTGGGTTTGAGGACTAAGCCCAGAAACCTTGGTGACAGTGAATATGTTTCCAATCTATCAGATGACCATCTCTATAAAGTTATAAATGAAGGTGGGGCAGCAGCTGGCCTTTCAGCACTTATGCCTCCATGGAATGGTATTCTGACTGATGAAGACATAAAAAATATAATATCCCACATCAGAACAAACTTATGCAAATGTAATACAACCAAGCCAGAAAACACCAACTTAGATCAATAATCTTCATACCTTTTGAACATTAATATCCTGATGTTAGAATGTTTTGTTTCTGGAGAGGTGTCCGAGTGGCTTAAGGTGCACGCTTGGAAAGCGTGTGTGCGTTTTATAGCGTACCGTGGGTTCGAATCCCACCCTCTCCGAAATAATAGTTTGATAAATATCACTAAAATTCCACTATAGCATTTTTATAGTGTAAAATATTTATCTCAGTTCAATACAATTAATTTTTAATTGAAATTAAATTCTAGCAGCTGGGCCCGTACGGCAAGGCCTTGTGAATCCCGCCAGGCCCGGAAGGGAGCAACGGTAACAAGAAGCTATGCGCGTTACGGTTACCTGGCTGCTGGTATAAAAATATGGCTTATCAAGTACTTGCCAGAAAATGGCGCCCCCAGACTTTCGATGATCTAATTGGTCAGGAATTTGCTGCCCTGACACTTAAAAACTCCATAGAATCAGGAAAAATGGCGCATGCATTAATATTTGCAGGCCCCAGGGGAGTTGGAAAAACTTCCACAGCTAGAATTGTTGCAAAAGCTATAAACTGTGAGAAAAAAGATAGTGGAGTTTATCCATGTAAAGAAGATCAGTGCATATCCTGCAAGGAAATCTCAGAAACTAGATCGTTAGATGTGCAGGAAATAGATGCAGCATCTCATACAGGCGTAAATGACATTCGTGAGATAATTGAAAATGTTAAATATATGCCCACTTCTGCACGTAAGAAAGTCTATATTATTGACGAAGTACACATGCTCTCTCAATCAGCTTTTAATGCCCTTCTTAAAACACTTGAAGAACCACCTGATCACGTACTTTTTATACTAGCTACAACTGAAATCCATAAAATTCCTGCAACAATCCTGTCACGCTGTCAAAGATACGATTTCAAAAAAGTTACGTCTGAAAAAACCTGCGGGACATTAAAAGAAATTACTACTACAGAAAAAATTAATATTGATGATAAAACCTTAAGGCTCATATCAAAAGAGTCTGATGGAAGCTTAAGGGATGCCCTTAGTCTTTTAGATCAGTTAATAGCCACTTTCAGCTCCAAAATCGATTATGAAAGTGTTGTAAAGATTCTTGGCATTTTAGATAATGAGACATTAAAACAGATGATTTCAGCAATAATAAAGAAAGATCCTAAGAAGTGCGTTGAACTAATTCACAGCACAGATACAAAAGGAATTAGCCCAAAAAGATTAATACAGGATTTAACACACTCGTTCAGGGATCTTATATATTTAAAGATCTGCGGCAAAGATTTTATTTCAGAGCTTTCCGATGATGAAAAAAATGACTTTAGTGCAGTAATCAAAGACGAATCTATCGAGACTCTTGAATTCATCCTGAATATACTTATGGAAGGCGTAGAAAAAATTCAACATTCTTATTATCCAGATATTGCTTTGGAACTTACTCTCATTAAACTTTGCACATTGGAAAAAATAGTAAGCATTGAAGACATTCTTCAAAAAATTGATAGTATTGATAGTAAACAGACCAACACCAAAATAGAAAGTATTAATCCTAAAAAAAAAACTGAACCCTTAACGAAATATTCCCCTAAATCAAAAAAAGAATTTACAGATCTGGTTCGTGAGAAAAACAAATTTATAGGGATGAGGTTAGAAGACTCTGAATCAATTGAAATTAATGATTCTAACATCAAGATTAAGTTTCCAAAAAAAGATATGAACTACGAATATTTTAAAAAAGCCAACAACTTTGAAAACTTCAGGGAGCTTGCAAAAAACATCCTTCTAAAAGAAAAAGTAAGTATTGAGTTTGAGGCAGGGAATAATAATCCCATAGAAGTGAATGGAACAAATGTAAAGAAAGAAAACAAGAATGATCCAATAGTTACCGAAGCTATCAAGATATTTGATGGCAGACTCATTAAAACCAAACCAAAACAAAAGGAGGGTTAAATGAAAATGGGTGGCAACATAAAGAACCTGATGAAACAGGCAGGGAAAATGAAAGAACAGATGGAAAAGCTACAGGCAGAAGTGGGTGAAAAAACCGTAGAAGCTTCCGCTGGTGGAGGTATGGTAACTGTATCAGCAAAAGCTAAAGGTGAGGTAGAATCAATAAAAATAGAACCTGAGCTCCTCAAAGATGATGACATTGAAATGCTTCAAGACCTTATAACTGCAGCAGTTAATGAAGCTTTAAGCCAGGGCCAGGAGATGATGAAAGAAGAAGTATCAAAGATGGCCGGAGGATTGGGCATACCACCCGGGTTAATCTAGTATGGGGAGAAGTGGATTACCCGAACCTATCTCAAGACTGATAGATGAACTTGCAAAGCTTCCCGGTATCGGCGAAAAAAACGCTACAAGGCTTGCTTTTCATATATTTAAAGCCTCGGAAGGCTATGCAAAAAGCCTTGCAGGAGCAATAGTGAAAACCAAAACAGAAGTTATTACATGCGATACATGCTTTAACTTCACATCAGTAAATCCCTGCGAAATTTGTAGAAGCCAAAGCAGAAGCTCAGATGTTATTTGTGTGGTGGAAGATCCACTTGACCTTATTGCGGTTGAGAAAAGCGGTGAATTCAAAGGGAAGTATCATATACTTCAAGGAGCAATCTCACCTCTTGAAGGTATTGGACCTGAAGACCTAAAAATAAAGGAACTCATAAATAGACTAAATGGTTCAGAAGTAAATGAGATTATTGTGGCAACAAACACAAATGTGGAAGGCGAAGCAACTTCCATGTACCTTGCAAAGATAATAAAACCCCTAAGCATAAAAGTATCAAGAATTGCCCATGGAATCCCGATGGGTGGTGACATCGAATATATAGACGAGCTAACACTCGGAAAAGCACTTAGGGACAGAAGAGAAATCTGACAATAGTTTATTAATACTATGAAAATCGAAAATATTTCTCACAGAGCTCTTTTAATATTTTTAATATTATTTGATATTTTGCTGATTACGTTCTCTGTGACTTTCCCTGAAGATCCAAAAGCTTATTTCAAGGAATTTCAGCTAATAACCTGGATATCAGCACTCAAACTATTAACTATTTCCTATATAACATGGGAAGTATACAAAATAAGAAATAACGAGACAGCAACAAAAGGATTTAATTCTCAAAGTAAAATATGGTTTTTAATAGCAATCGGGTTTTTATTTTTATTTCTTGACGAGGTTGCATTAATTCACGAAAACATAGATAAAGCGGTCCATATAATTTTTAGTATAGAGGAAACAGGTCTTACAGATAGATTGGATGACCTTATAGTTGTTATATATGCTGTAGTGGGAATTTTTGTTCTTCGCCACTATAAAAACGAAATCCTTAAATTTAAAGATGCTATTCCCTATATAATAATTGGCTTTTTTTTTCTGATATTAAGAATTGTAATTGATATTTTAACAAACCGCTCAGACATAATCCCTAAGTTTATTAGCAATGAAGAGCTACTTACTGATCTTGAAAACTTTCTTGCTGTAACAGAAGGTGCCGGAAAGCTTATAGCTGAAAGTCTTTTTATTGTGGCATTTTATTTTTGCCTAAGATCTGTATTAAAAATGCAAAAAGCTTAACTATCTTTATTTTTATAAACTAAAAGCCCTTCCAGAATTAACCATATTGATAAAGCCAGCGTGATTGCCGAGAGAACCAAAAGAAGTGGATTGCCAATGAATGTTTTAAAATTTATTACCATTGAAGCAGTAGTCATTAATATTAGAAAAACGGTAGGAACCAAAGTGTATATATATGGCTTACCGGTTCTGTAAAGATAAATCGTAGCAATTAAAAGCGTAAGACCTCCAACGAGCTGATTAGTTGCTCCAAACAGTGGCCAGAGTAAAAAACCTCCTGATCCAGGCCCTCTACCAGGAGCTTCTACTAGTATTGCAAGAAGAAGTGCAGGTACAACTGCAAGCAAAGCTCCCACATATCTGTTTTTTAAAATATTAATTTTATAAGCCTCACCAATTTCACCAACAATAAGCCTTTGAATACGGGTAGCAGTATCAAGAGATGTGGCGGCAAAACTTATTACCATAACGCTGATTAATGTTGTGCCAAGTACTTCAGGGATTGTAAGCGCTTCCAGAAAACTTGAAGAACCTCTTACAAAATTTGCGATTCCACCACTTGCTGCATGTTGCCATGTATCGTAATGCTCAAGCCATTCACTATGCTTTATTCCTGCTGCCACAGCTAATGTTGCGAGCATAGCAAGAGTGCCCTCCACTAACATTGCTCCGTAACCAATAAAACGAGCATCACTCATTTTATCGAGCTGCTTTGAAGTCGTGCCACTTGAAACCAACCCATGAAATCCACTTATAGCTCCGCATGCTATAGTTACAAAGATAAATGGGAATAAAGGAACTCCTGTATCAGTATTTA
>JAJCZR010000033.1 GCA_029262295.1 Deltaproteobacteria bacterium
TTCCCTTCATACTGATCTTTGAGTTGATTAACTACTGCCGGATCGGCAAGAGTGGTTGTATCACCTAGCACTTTTCCTTCTGAAATATCACGAAGAAGCCTTCTCATTATCTTTCCGCTTCTTGTCTTGGGCAGCTCAGCAGAAAATATGATCTCTTCAGGCCTTGCAATAGGCCCTATCTTTTTTGCCACATGCTTTCTTAACTCATCAGACAGTTTTGCACTCTCATTTACACCTTTTTTAAGGGTAGTAAATGCCACAATTGCCTGCCCTTTAAGCTCGTCTTTTCTCCCTATTACAGCAGCTTCTGCCACTTTTGGATGATCTACAAGTGCACTTTCTATCTCCATTGTGCTTAGCCTATGCCCGGAAACATTCATAACATCATCCACTCTTCCTATAACCCAGATATATCCGTCTTTATCCCTTCTTGCGCTGTCTCCTGTAAAATATATATCTTTATACTTGCTCCAATACTGTTCCTTGAATCTTTTTTCATCACCATAAATAGTTCTAAGCATTGATGGCCATGGTTTTTTTATTACCAAAAATCCTGTGCCTTGTTTAACGGTTTCACCTTTTTCATCAAAAATGTCAGCTTCAATTCCGGGAAAAGCTTTAGTAGCTGAACCAGGTTTTGTCTTGGTTATACCTGGAAGTGGTGTAATCATGATTGCACCTGTTTCAGTTTGCCAGTAGGTATCAACAATAGGACAATTCTTTCTGCCAATATTATTGTAATACCACATCCATGCTTCAGGGTTTATCGGCTCACCGACTGAACCCAATAATCTTAATGAAGAAAGATCATATTTTTCAGGATACTCCTCACCCCATTTCATAAAAGTTCTTATGGCTGTGGGAGCAGTATAGAAAACATTCACTTTATGTTTCTCAACAATTGACCAAAATCTGCCAATATCAGGAAAATCAGGTGATCCTTCATACATTAGTGTCGTCGCTCCATTAGCAAGCGGACCGTAGACAATATAGCTGTGGCCTGTGATCCAGCCAATATCTGCTGTGCACCAATATGTATCGTTCTCTTTTAAATCAAAGACCCACTTAGTTGTGGCATAAGTGCCAACCAGATATCCACCGGTCGTGTGAACTATTCCTTTAGGCTTTCCGGTCGTACCACTTGTATAAAGGATGAACAGCATATCTTCACTATCCATCTTTTCAGCTGGAAAATTAATGTCAGCATCTTTCATTAAATCATGCCACCACTTATCTCTCCCTTTTTTCATGGTGACTTTATTACTAGTTCTTTTTACAACTATATGACCTTTTATTGAAGGGGTACTTTTCAAAGCCTCATCGGCATTTTTCTTAAGAGGTATAACTTTTCCCCTTCTAAAACCACCGTCTGCCGAGATTAAAACTTTTGCCTGACAATCATTGATGCGGTCGCTCAGGCTATCGGAACTAAAACCTCCAAACACAATTGTATGTGGGGCGCCTATCCTTGCGCATGCAAGCATTGCTATTGCAAGCTCAGGGATCATCGGCATATAGAGTGCAACCCTGTCGCCTTTTACAACACCCAAGTCTTTTAAAACATTGGAAAACTTGCATACCTCTCTGTGAAGATCATTATAGGTAAATGTTTTTACTTCACCGTCTTCAGCTTCCCAGATAATTGCAGCTTTATTTTTTCTGTGAGTTTCAAGATGCCGGTCAATACAGTTGTAGGAAATATTTGTTTTCCCGCCAATAAACCATTTTGCAAATGGGGGTTTCCATTCAGAAGTCTTTTTCCACTTTTTAAACCAGTGAAGCTCTTTTGCAAAACCTTCCCAAAACTTATCAGGATTTTTCCCGGCTTTTTTATAGATTTTTTCATCTTTTATATTTGCAGATTTTTTTAGACTTTTTGGGGGAGAAAACTTTCTTTTTTCTTTCAGCACATCTTTGATAGTTTCTTTGTTATTACTCACATCAACCTCGCTTTAATTCATATTAGTTTTCTTAACAGTATCAAACCTTCATTCATATAGTATCAAAAATAAATATGTTTTTGAAGTATTAATTCAGTTATCTATCCCGGCCAGCACTGAAATAAAGACGGTTAAAAAATGATTTAATCTGATTTTGGCTTTTCTGAGATTAATATATTTAAACCTAAGGAACGCTGGGAAATGCTCAGGATTACGAAAGAAATAGTTTAGGGATTTTTTTAAACTTATATCGGAATTTTCATTAAAGAGCTTCCCCATTCTTGGAAGGGAGTAGCTAAGGCTATCAGAAATAGTCCTTACTGAAATAGTTTTTATTCCATAGCTTGAAATAGCACTTGCAACTCCCCATGTTTCCATATCGACTGACATGGCACCGGTTTGTCTATGAAGTTCTTCTTTTTCTTTTCTGTTACTTATAAACCTGTTGCCGGAAAGTATTTTTCCTTTTTTATAATCAAAAGAAATATGAGGTAAGTCGCTAAAAAGTTTGATGGTTTTGTCTTCTTTTAAACTCACAACCTGTTCACCAATAACAATATCTCCCACAGATAAACTTTTATCGAGGGCCCCTGAAAAACCGGTGGTCAATATAAATTTTGGTTTGTATTTTGTGGCAGCAAGCGTGGCGGCATTCTTTGCTTTTTTAATTCCCACTCCTGATATAATGAGCGAAACTCTTTCATTAAGAAAAATACCTTCAACAATTTCCATTCCATCAATGGATTTTATTTCTGAAGATACAATTTCCCTGAGGAATATTTCAACTTCTTGCTTTGTGGCAGAGATAATTGCGATCATCAGCGTCTAAAATAAAAATAAAATGCAAAAATAAATATTGAAAGTAAGATCCTGTAAAGAACAAAAGGTTTAAAAGTATTAGTTTTTAAATATCTGAGGAGAAATTTTATTACTAGAAAAGCAGAAACAAAAGAAGTTAACACGCCAACAATAAACGAAACAGACAGAATTGATCCAGGTTCAATATACCTTAATTCAAAAATGGTAGCGCCAATAATGAGTGGTATACCAAGAAGAAACGAAAATTTAGCAGCTTCATCTCTTTTATAGTTTCGAAACAACCCACCTGTAATAGTTACACCCGCCCTTGAGACACCGGGAATAATTGCAAATGCCTGCGCAAAACCGAAAAAAAGACAGTCTGTAATATTGAGATCAGAAATGCTTTTTTCCCTTTTTGTCGATTTTTCTGAAATGTATAGAAGCACCCCAAATACAAAAAGAAATATTGCAATACATGTAGGGTCTCTCAGTATTCCTGCAGCATAACTTTCAAAAAGAATGGCGAAGATAACAACCGGGATTGTTCCTATAATAAGGAAAAGGCCCAATTTCCCATCTTCAGAGTCTTTGAAGGATCTGTTACTTATAGCAGAGAAAAACCCAATTGTAATATTCTTTAGTTCACTTCTAAAATAAAAGATAGTTGCAAACAGACTTCCAAAGTGAAGCGCCACATTGAAAGGAAGCCCCTGATCCTGCCAGTTAAAAAACCAGGGAACTAATACCAAGTGTGCCGTGCTGCTAATAGGCAGGAATTCAGTAATCCCCTGAACTATTCCCAGTATAAAAGATTGTAAAGTTTCCAAAGTTCCAAACCCGGTTCTTACATTATTTGTGCAGAATCTCTTTTAAATAATAACCAGTGTAAGATTTTTTTACTTTTGATACCTTCTCAGGTGTACCGAACGCGACAAGATAGCCCCCATCTTTTCCACCCTCAGGCCCAAGATCAATAAGATGATCTGCACACTTTATAATATCGAGGTTATGCTCAATCACAATTACAGTATTTCCAAGATCAACAAGTTTATTAATAACAATCAGGAGCTTTTTAACATCATCAAAGTGAAGTCCGACAGAAGGTTCATCAAGAATGTAGAGCGTATCGCCAGTGGCCCTCTTTGAGAGCTCTTTTGAAAGTTTAATTCTCTGAGCTTCACCCCCGGAAAGAGTTGTTGCCTGCTGGCCAAGCCTTATATATTCAAGGCCTACGTCGTTGAGCACTTTTAATTTCTGACTTATGTATGGAACATTTTCAAAAAACTCATTGGCTTCACGCACAGTCATATTCAAAACATCTGAAATTGTCTTGCCCCTGTATTTAACCTGAAGCGTTTCATCGTTATACCTTTTACCGTCACAAATTTCGCACTTTACATAAACATCCGGTAGAAAATGCATCTCAATTTTGATATTGCCGTCACCTTTACACTCTGCACAACTACCTTCTTTTAGGTTAAAACTAAATCTGCTTGAGGAATATCCTCTCACCTTTGATTCGGGGAGCATGGCAAAAAGTTCCCTTATATGTGTAAAAACACCTGTATATGTTGCCGGATTTGATCTCGGAGTCCTTCCAATTGGTGTCTGATCAACATCCACAATCTTGTTTATCTTGGCACTACCAACTATTTTTTTATGTTTTCCAACCTTGCTTTTACTCTTATATAAAATTTTTGATAGCTCATTATAAAAAGTATCTATTACAAGCGTGCTTTTCCCTGAACCAGATACACCTGTAATGCAGGTAAAAACACCCAGAGGAAAATCCACATCCAGGTTTTTTAGGTTATTTTCCTTTGCACCTTTAATACTTATAAACTTTTTTGGTTTTCTGCGCTTTTTAGGAATATCAATCTTAAGGTCTCCAGAAAGATACTTTCCAGTTATTGATTCTTTTGATTCTACAATCTTGCAGATATTCCCTTCGCAAACTATAATACCGCCCTTCTCTCCTGCCCCGGGCCCAATATCCACAATATAATCAGCGCTTCTTATAGTTTCTTCATCATGCTCAACAACAATCACTGTGTTTCCACTATCACGAATTGTTTTAAGAGTTTCTATAAGTTTTTTATTATCCCTTTGGTGAAGCCCAATTGATGGTTCATCAAGCACATAGGTTATCCCGGTGAGTTTGGAACCAACTTGTGTGGCTAGCCTAATCCTTTGAGCTTCACCTCCAGAAAGAGTTGGAGCAGTTCTTTCTAAAGCCAGATAGCTAAGGCCAACATCTTTTAAAAAACCTGATCTGGTTAAAACTTCATCCACTATTCCCTGGCCAATTACTTTTTCATTTTCTTTAAGGGTTAGTGATGAAAAATATTGATGAAGATCGGAGATAGGCATAACAATCAGGTCGTAAATTGTTTTTCCTTTAAAGGTAATCGAAAGGCTAACCTTATTTAATCTTGCACCACCACACTCCTCGCATTTTTCAGTCTGTAGGTATTTGTAAAGTTTTTCCCTATAATCATCTGATTCAGTCTCCTCATACCACTCTGTCAAAATCCCGATTATTCCGGGGAAAGTTTCAGAATACTCTTCGATTCGTCTTCTCTTTTTGCGAATAAACTTTATTTTTTCATCGCCGCTTCCGTATAAAATCCTGTCGCGGTTTTTCCTGGAAAGTTTTGCAAATGAAGTAGTAAGACTAAAACCATAGTGTTCAGCCAGACTATACAACATTTCTTTTACATATTTTGAATTTTTAAATGGTGTGATTGCACCTTTCTCAATTGTTTTTGAAGGATCTTCAATAACCAGGTCAGGATCAAAATATGTCTTTGATCCAAGCCCGTTGCAATTTTCGCATGCACCATAGGGACTATTAAAAGAAAAAAGTCTCGGTGCAATTTCAGGATAGCTTGCCCCGCAGTTTGCACAGGAATAATCCTCGCTGAATGAAAGTACTTCTCCATTTTTAATTTCACACTTTGCAAAACCACCCGACCTTTTTATTGCAATCAAAATGGAATCTTCCAGCCTCTTTTTTGAAGAGCTGTCTTTTAATATAATATGATCTATAAGCAGCTCTATAGAGTGTTTTTTATGTCTCGAAATCTTTATTTCATCTTCAAGATCATAGAATTCGCCATCAATCCGCACCTTTAAAAATCCTTCGACTCTAAGGTCTTCAAGCTCCTTTTTATATTCACCCTTTCTTCCTTGAATAATTGGTGAATAAATTGAAACACCTTTTTTATCTGCAGCTGAGGAAACTCTTTCAACCATGTCTTCGACTGTTTGTGGTGTTATTTCTTGACCACATTCATAACAAAGAGGTGTCCCTAATCTTGCAAAAAGCACACGAAGATAGTCGTAAATCTCTGTGATAGTGCCTACAGTTGATCGTGGGTTTCTGTGAAATGTTTTTTGGTCTACTGACACTGAAGGAGAAAGCCCTTCAATATAGTCAATATCAGGTTTATCCAGTTTTTCTATAAACTGCCGTGCATAAGACGAAAGGGATTCCATAAACCTTCTTTGCCCTTCTGCAAAAAGTGTATCAAAAGCAAGTGAAGATTTCCCGGAGCCACTCACCCCTGTTACAACAGTAAAGCTTCCCCTGGGAATTTTAAGACTTATGTTTTTAAGGTTGTGCTGACGTGCGCCAACAATATTTATATATTTCAATTCTGATTGTTTTTAAGATTTCTGGATTTATTGAAGACAAGGGTAAAGATAATTAAATTTTCCTTGTTTCCAAAGAATTAATCCCAGAATAAGAATTTTTCAAATATAGCTTTTGAAGTTTTATTATACTCAAGCTCTGGGTGCCACTGAATTCCAAGGACCTTTTCATCCTGGTTTTCAAAGCCTTCCACTATTCCATCGGGAGAAAATGCATTCACTTTTAAACTACTTGCAACTTTATCAACTGCCTGGTGATGGTAACTTTTCACTTCCAAGTTCTTATCAATAATAGTATTTAGAATTGTTTCATCTTCTATCGCAACTTTATGCACTGCCCCCTTTTCATGTTTAAGAGCACGGGGCAACAAAGCTTCTATATCCTGATAAAGTGAGCCTCCGTAAAAAACATTAATAAACTGCATCCCGCCGCAAATTCCCAATACAGGAATATTTTGTTTAAGTGACTCTTCAAGTACTTTAAACTCGGTGACTGTTCTATCAAGGCTCATTGGATTAAGCTTTGGGTGTGGTTTTTGATTGTAAAACTTAGGATCCATATCCCTGGAACCAGGAATTAGTAGTCCATCAATCCTTGAAACAATATTTTTTATAAAGTCTGTATTTTCTGAAAGTGTGGGAATTAGCACTGGTACTCCGCCATAATATTCAACGGCTTTTGAATAACTCACTTCAATAGAATTATGGTCTTCTTTGAGATCAGTAGTAATACCAATTAATTTTTTAACCGTTTTACCCATTTGATATTATAATTTACTATCAATTAAAAATATCCGCGCCAACCGAAAGATGTTAAATAAACCATTTATATACTTTAATCTGACGATACTGTTCGTATCCATCTATTTTCTTTTATTTGGATTAATTTTCAAATTCAACCACTCATTTAACAGTTATCAGTTCTTCCCATTTGTGATAATAACTCATCTTATTATCAGTTTTTTGTTTTATGCTTTTACAATAAAAAACTTTATTACAGCTCCCAGCAAGCAAACTTTTAAAGCAATAAAACAGCAAATGGTAATAATTTCCCTTTTTTTATTATGTTCTTCATTCTTTCCTATTGGCTCAATTTATGACTTTTACCCTGAAAGTATGGCTGTGTTTCATTCAATACTATTATTTTTGATCTCAATATGCTTTCTTGCAAACAATACTGTCATAACAATTATTGCTTTTAGAGGTCTGCTCGAAGTTTCCAAAGGTAACAAGGTTTTACTTTTTTCATCTTTGGTAATATCTGTTGTTGTTTGTTTGATCTGTATGATTGTTTTTAATGCCCTTGCTTAAGCAGGATGCAGAGCCTGCCCTGAGCGAAGTCGAAGGGATTCAGGATGCATGATGAAAAACAGTTGTTGTCATCCCAAACTAGCCTGCACTGAGCCTGCCGAATGTGATTTGGGATCCAGGATTTTGACTGGAAATATAAATACATCTCCGGATTCACTATATTGCTACAATACCAATAATTGCAAAATAATTTTTCTTTCCCACCATCCTAGATTCCTGGTCAAGCCAGGAAGACAGGATACATCTTGAACTTTTTCTAATAACTACCCCCTAAACATCCTTCACTAATTTTTAACTAATTATTAACCCAAAATTAACCAGAGAAGGGTTTAGTATAAATGGATTATGTGACTTCCATTTTCCCTTCCTCTTCTCTCCAAAAAAAAGGTGAGCCATTCACCGGCTCACCTTTTTTAAATCTCTTAAATTGTGTTTTTTAATTAATAACTAGGACCACCAACCATTGCTTCGAGTTTGGCAACTCTTTCATCAGTGGGAGGGTGAGTGCTGAAGAGTTTCCCAAAACCTTTTCCAAGCATCGGGCTAACAATCATCATATGAGCAGTGCTTTCAGCAGTTTGTTCACTTACTTGAAGTGGAATTCTTTTTGAATAGCTCTCAAGTTTTCTCAAGGCATTTGCAAGATGAAGTGGGTTACCACAAATCTCTGCACCACCTTTGTCTGCACCAAATTCCCTTGTTCTCGATATAGCCATTTTTATCAATCCTGCGGCAATAGGGGCCAGAATTGCCATTCCAATAAGTGCAATTGGATTTGAACCTCTTCTGTCACCTCCTCCGAATATCGCTGCAAATTGCGCCATATATGCCAGGTAAGTTATAGCACCAGCCACAGTAGCAGCAATAGAACCAATGAGAATATCTCTGTTTTTAATGTGTGCAAGCTCATGAGCTAAAACACCTTTAAGCTCATTTCTGTCCAGGGCCTGCATAATTCCCTGAGTAACTGCCACTACACCATGCTCAGGATCTCTTCCAGTTGCAAAGGCATTTGGTGCCTTCTCAGGAACGATATATACCTTTGGCATTGGAAGGCCTGCATTTTGAGCCAATTCCTGAACATCTGAGTAAAGTTCTGGAGCATCATTCATGGTAACAGGCTGGGCCTTATACATCTTTAATACAATCTTGTCACTCCACCAGTAGCTGGCAAAATTCATTACAAATGCAATAACAAATGCAATTGTAGCACCACCTTTTCCACCTAAAACTCCACCGATTATTACCAAAAATCCTGTCAGTGACGCCAGTAATAAAACACTTTTTAAATTGTTCATTTTTACACCTCAAATAATTATTGATCTTAAAATAGTATAGCTATTTTGTAGCCGTTTTCTTCGAATATAATAATAGATTAGAAAATTTCAAGTTTAAATTGAATGATGAAGAAGTATGAAATTGTTTTTCAGTCATCCCGGACTCCGATCCGGGATCCAGGATTTTGACTTGCATATTTAACTCATCTCTAAATCTACTAGATTGCAACAATAGTTAGTATTAACTGCTTGTTCTTCTTTCCCACCGTACTGGATTCCAAATTAAATTTGGAATGACAATTAAGCATTTTCTTCTCCCTTGACGGAAGAGAGAAATATAAGGTGATCTTGCATCTTTTCCTAACACCTAACTACTAACCACTAACACCTAAACTCTTCTTCTCCAAAACATTGCTCCAAATCCCACTATTGCAGGTATTAAAGTTACAAAGAAATTGCTGAGTGTATTTGTCTTGCTTGTATTAGCAGGTGCTATTGAACATCCACTGCTTCCGCCATCACTGTTATCTACTTCGCCGCCATCACCGTCTCCGTCACCATCTCCATCCCCTGTCACCTGACATGCTGCAAGTTGATCAAGTACAATCTCGATTATCCCCTCTGTATTCTCTTCAGGCCTATCTTCTGATATTACTTCCACTACTGCCTCTGCCACTCCACTTACATTTCCCTGTCTACATAAGTTCAGTATTACATCTATTTCAAATGGAAAGTCTTCGATATCACACACTACATCTACATCTTCTATATTAGCTGTTGGGCTTCCTACTATCTGGCATGGTGCTATGTTTGGTACTAAACTAGCTGCAAGAGCTAATACTTCATCAGGAAGATCTATGAGTATAGTTCCTCCTCCTGGTATGCCGGAGCTAACACTTATTTCTGCAAATGGGCCACCTTGTCCCGGATCTATTTCTATATCCTCATCAGGGGCTCCACCACCGCCTGTGCCTCCTCCTCCGCCACTGGGTGTCCCAACCGTGTTTGTTATCGTACATTCAAGCCTTTGTGAGCCAATTAGTGTGAAATCCACCATTACTGTTGTCGGAGCTGAACTATTATCTATTGTTATATCCGGTTGCACTGACTCATCTGTACATTCAACATCCGAAACTATAAATCCATCTGGGTTTATTTCTAAAAGTTGAAAATCGTCTTCACTTAATACAGAGGAAAACATCTGTCCATCTGCCAGTGAAAATATTGTGGTTGGATCTGTATCAAGTTCAAAGAAAAAGGTAGTGCCAGTAGTAGTTGTATCAGTAAGTTTTGTTATTTTAATAAAAGGTTCCTGTTGAAGTTCAAATGCACCTATATCACAATCACTGCCGGAAGGTCTTGGAAAACTTCTCTGATCTAAATTACCAACCGGATCACTTGCACAAGTCGAATTATCTCCTCCATCCACAGCCTGGTTATTTTGTGCATCTAAAAGGGCGTGAGTCTCTGTTGGGCCACCATTATTTTGAAGAGGTCCGAGAAAAGAAACTACATCAAAATTTGTGAATGTGTTTGTGCCGGACATTGGATCAAAACATTCTCCTAAACCGTCTTCTCCAGGATTGTTGTCATCCGAAAGATTATTGCCGCCATCCATCACAGGGCTATTATCACAATTTGGCCCTCTTCCTCCTTGTGCAACAGAATTTCCCGCTATAATAGTATTAGTTAGCGTTGTATTGTTTTGCTGGTTAAAAATACCACCGCCAAATCCACCATTAGGATTATTTTGAAAATTAAGCCCCATTCCTGTGGCATTGTCAGTGATAGTTGTATTAATTATAATTGCTTCAAAAGTTCCAGATATATTTGCAATACCCCCACCATTACCACCACCTCCTCCCGCATCCATTGTTGTGTCACCATTACCTGTAATATTCCCTGAAATAGTGCTGTTAATTATGGTAAGTTGTGTACGATTAAAAATCCCCGCTCCATTCCCACCATTTGACCCAATTCCGGAACTCATTCCACTATTACCTGTGCGGTTACCAGAAATAGTGCTCCCGATTATTTCAAGCATCCCAGTTGTGCCGATAAAAATACCGCCTCCGGCACCACCACTACCATCGGAATTTGCATTAGTAATAGCAGCACCACCATTGCCAGTAGTATTGTTGGAAATGGTGCTGCCAGTCATAGAAAGAGTGCCAGCCTGATCATTAGCAATTCCACCACCAAAACCGCCTCGTCCACCACCACTCATTCCACTTATTCCATCCGCTCCGTTGCCGGTGGTATTCCCCGAAACCGTGCTGTTAAATAGTTCCAGTGTACCATTATTAAAAATTCCGGCTCCAAAACCGCCATCACCAGAGAATGTGCTAGACCCACTAGTAAATGAACCAAAACCATCACCCGTCCTGTTATTCAAGACATTGCTGTTCATCAAAACGAGGGTTCCCCTGTTATTAATGCCGCCCCCATTTCCGCCACTGACATTGAATCCCATACCATCAGCGTCGTCTGTGAATCCACCTGTTACAGTAAGATCATTAAGAATTAACGATCCTCCAGTTGAAATAAGAAATATTCTAAATCTCACAGAATCATTGGCAATTCTTTGTATTATTGCCCCGTTGCCGTTGATAGTTAGCGAGCCACTTGTTGCTGTATTTGTTATTGATGGAAGGCCATTAGGGCCAATATTATCATTATTGGATACTACAAGGTCGTATGTTCCTCCGGGAGCAAGGTTAATGATGTCGTCTTCCATAGAAGCATTTGCGCCGTCTATAGCATTTATTAATGAAGTAACATCACCATCCGGAATATCGAATATTGCTGCGTGCGAGTTGTTGGTTAACAAAAATGTAAAAAGAAGAAATGCGACAACTACAAAAGTGAGTTTATTAATCATTTTTATCCTCCAATTGGATTACATGATAATATATTTCCTATATTAAAAATCTTATCACAAAATTAGATTTTATTGTATTAGAAATTTATAGATAAAAATTTGTTTCTTCTAAGATTTTAAGGGGTAAGCAATAACAGGAAAAGTTGTTAACTAAAAACGAGCTCTTTTATATCCTCAGACTCAAGGGAAAGCTCGATTCGGATATCACTATCAATCTCCCTGATCCAGGAAACCATTTTTTTATACATATCCACTCGATCAAACTTAATGTAGCGATACTTGCCATCAACTGAAGGGACTATCTCACCTAAAATCACGGGACTCTCAGGAAACCTTGTCCTGACAGCATTGAGGAGGTTTTTATGAAGCTTTATGCTACCAAGAGTTATATAATCAATCTTTTTGGGATCAAGTCTTTCCAGCAAGGTTGAAACCATTTGATGATAATCTTCCTCCCAATTCTCATATCTAAATAATGGATCGAGCCTCACTCCAACAGTAAATCCTGCATCCTGGCATCTCTTTGCAGCATTAATTCTCTCATCAAGTTTAGGGGTTTTATGCTCAAGAGTTTCACAAATAAACTCAGGGCTAAATGTCCAGGAAGGAATCACATTTGAAGAAACTTCATCAAGTGAGACTAAACTTTCCACATTTGTACTTTTTGTCCGAAACTCCACAGTACCATTTGGATACTTATTAAAAAGCTCACCAATATCTTTTGAAAACCCGGTTAGCTCATCAAAGGCAAGTGAATCACATACTTCTCCAACATGGAAATAAGGACTCTCTGTATTTTGAAGTATCTCTTCAATCTGATTTAACACTTCATCCCGATTCACAAAAATCACCGGCACTTTTGTATTGAAGTAGTATTGAAGATAGCAGTATTCACAATCATATTTACAGTCGATTTCATGGAAAAGATAATATTGGTTCTCTTCCATCCTGCCCACATTTTTAAGGACTTCACCTTTTTTTTCTGCAAGGGCTAAACAGCTTTTATCTTCAATTGCACGGTCCCTAAAGTCCTTCTCTAAACCAATCTTTTTATAATCCTCAATTATTTCCTGTGGAACATCCGGCAACTTTGATAAGATTCTCTCAGTAAAAGGATGGCTTAAGACTCTTTCTTCTATATATAGTTTTTGGGGAAGGTCTATCATCTATTTCATAATTTTGGAAAGTTGCATTGCAAGTTTAATATTGCCTGAAAATTTAAGTTTTCCCCTGAATAAAGCAGATTCAGGTCTCATTTCCTTGTTGGCAAGCTTAATAAAATCGGCGTCGGAAGCCATAATTGTACAGTCTGCATCTCCACCTTCTTTTCTAACACCGTAAGTTTCAGGACGTAGATCCACAAGCCAGTTGCCACCATTCTCACCAGAAATATCAAACTTAAAAAGTGCATCGTATTCCTGAAGCTCTTCCTGCCTGGCTAATACTTTTTCTTCAATCTTTTCAAAAAGCTCATCAAGCTTGTTCATAAAACATAGATTATAAGTAAAATATTATAAAATAATACTGGTACTATGTATATTTAAGTTTTAATAAGGATATAGAAATGAATGAAAACCTTACGAAAGAAGAAAAATTAATAGAAGATGAAATTGAAACATATATCCCTGTATCAAACGAAAGAAGGGAATATCTAAAATTGCTGACAATGAATCAAAACAAAATTAATGAAACCGATGAGATTGAAAAATAGCAATTAATCTCCATAATAGTTGTCTTCTAAAATTATTGGAATAATTATATGTCAATTGTATATCCAAAAGCTCATGAAGTAATTGTAATAGGCGCAGGTCATGCCGGCTGCGAGGCCGCACTTGCTGCCGCGAGAATAGGTTGCAAAACTCTTGTGCTTACTGCAAATATAGACACAATCGGGCTTATGTCGTGCAATCCTTCAATAGGTGGGGTTGGGAAAGGCCATCTTGTAAAAGAAATTGATGCCCTTGGCGGAGAGATGGGAAAAGCTGCTGATGCCACAGCCATCCAGTTTAGAAAGCTCAACACAAGAAAGGGTGCAGCTGTGCAAGCAACTAGAATTCAGGCCGATCGTCAGGCTTACAGGGCACACATGAAAAAAGCCCTTGAAGATGAACCTAACATTGATATTAAGATGAGAATGGTTGAAGGCTTTCTTGCTGAAGGCGGGAAAGTTATAGGAGTGAAAACAAATTTAGGTGAAAGTTTTTTTGCAGATTCAGTAGTTGTTACTCCAGGCACTTTTCCAAACGGACTAATGCATATCGGACTTACTCAAATCTCAGCAGGAAGGGCCGGAGAAGCGGCCGCAACTGGAATCTCAAACTCCTTTGAAGAGCTTGGATTTAAAACCAACCGTCTAAAAACAGGCACACCTCCCCGGTTTGATGGAAGGACAATAAATTGGGATATTCTTGAGATCCAACCCGGAGATGAAAATCCAAAACCCTTTTCTTTTTCAAACGACAAAATAGAACGGGAACAGATGCCCTGCTATATCACCTATACAAATGAGAAATCACATGATGTAATCAGAAACAATATGGACAAATCTCCTTTATATTCTGGATTAATTAAGGGGATTGGCCCAAGATATTGCCCATCAATAGAAGATAAGATTGTTAAATTTCCTGATAAAACGCGGCATCAGATTTTTCTTGAACCTGAAGGTAATCACACATACGAAATCTACCCGAATGGTATTTCCACAAGCCTGCCACTCGAAGTGCAGTATGAGTTTGCAAGATCAATTGAAGGCCTTGAGAACGTTGAGATTATGCGTCCGGGGTATGCAGTGGAATATGATTTTCTTGATCCGACCCAGTTAAAAAACAGTTTGGAATCTAAATTTGTTGAGAACCTTTACTTTGCTGGCCAGATAAACGGCACAACAGGATATGAAGAAGCCGGAAGCCAGGGGCTTGTGGCAGGGGTAAATGCAGCCCTGAAAGTTAAAGGGGTAAAGCCTTTGATTCTTGATAGATCTCAGGCTTATATTGGAATACTTGTGGATGATCTGGTTACAAAAGGCGTTGATGAGCCATATCGCATGTTTACTTCAAGGGCAGAATACAGATTGATTCTAAGAGAAGATAATGCAGATCAGAGGCTGCGTGAGATTGGACATAAAATTGGTTTGGTTAACGATGAGGATTATGAAAAATATATTGATAAGAAAAAAAGGTTAGAAAAAGAGTTTGGAAAGCTGGAAGAAGTAAAGATATTTCCGACAGACCTTGTAAATGAAACATTAAAGAACCTGGGTTCCAACTCAATTAAAAAACCGCAGACCCTAAAAGAAATTCTAAGGCGCCCTGAAATTAAATACGAGCAGCTCGGCTTCTTGCAACCAGATTTTAAAGGAGAAGAGAGCCAGGAAATTGTTTCACAGATAGAAATGGAAATTAAATACGAGGGATATATAAAACGGCAATTTGAAGAAGTCTCTAAATTTAAAAAGCTTGAAAAAGTTAAAATTCCAAAAGATTTTCAATATAAAGATATTCCGGGGCTTTCAAATGAGATAGTTCAAAAACTCTCTAAGGTAAGGCCTGAATCAATTGGTCAGGCCGGAAGGGTTTCCGGTATTACACCAGCGGCTATATCTGTATTGTCTATTTATATTAAAAAGGAAAGTGAATTGAGAAAGGGTAGTTATTCTTCTTCGTCGTAGTCAGAATCTAGTTCATCTTCATCATCGAATTCCATAAGTTCCTGCTCATAAATATCTAGTTCGTCCATATCACTTCCTATGTATCTCGAACTGTCAGGATCCTGAAGCATTTCGACCAGGTCTTTTACCTTCTTGGTTTTTTTTCTGGGCATGATTATCCTCCCCTCATTGAAATTAGTAAAAATTATATGCCTACATTTTATAAATGCAAAATAATTTTTATAAATCAGTTCTAATTGCTTTTGTTACTTGTGTTCTTTAAGAGACTTAGCATTCTATCAGGATCATTTGTCGGGAGTTTGCAGACATAGTTCTGGCATACGTAGACTGTGGCTTTCTCATTAATTTTCTTTTGCCCTTTTGTGTATGGAGCAACACCTTCAAGCTCACTCTCATTATTTTTAAGCAAAACAACTTTATTTGGAATAAATCTACTATTCAGGTTTTGTAACAGCTTTTGCGTTTCATCAGAATTTTTATCACCAACCACAACAATTTCATAAGAAGGCCCAAGCGCGAAATCAAGTGCATTCATGTGCATTGAAAAAGAGATGGGTCCCCCGCTTATTGATCCAGAAAAGGCCTCTGCAATCTTATTTGCCTTCTCTTCAAAATCTGTGTTGGCAGTTATCCTTCCAAGACGTAACATATTAAGCATAGCAACTGAATTGCCCGAAGGTATGGCTCCGTCATAAATCTCTTTTTGTCTTGTAATCAGCTTTTCACCATCATTTGGTGTAAAGTAAAATCCGCCGTTATTTTCATCCCAAAAATACTTTATTAAAATTTCATTTAACTGTATTGCCTGTTTTAAATAGTTCACATCATAAGAAAACTCATAGTATTCCAAAAGCCCCCAGATGAAAAAAGCATAATCATCCACGGAAGAAGTAAGTCCCGCATCACCTTCCCTATAACGGTGAAGAAGCCTTTTATTGCTCACAAGTTTTTTATTAACAAACTCGATTGCCCTCGAAGCAGCTTTTCCATATCGAGGATTATCAAAAGCAACCGCAGCTTTTGAAAGGGCTGCAATCATAAGGCCATTCCAGTCTGTAAGTATTTTATCGTCTTTATAAGGATGACCCCTCTTTTCTCTATGCTCAAAAAGCTTTTCTCTTGCAGATTCAAGTTTTTGGGCCAAAACTGATGGTTTCATTTCAAATTTGACAGCAAGCTCAGAAATACTCTCTTTTAGATTAAAAATATTCTCGCCGGTTTTCTTGCCCGATGCCTCATCATGAAAATTACCTTCATCTGTAAGGTTATAAACCTTTATTACAAGATCGGCCTCTTCGGTATCTAAAACCTTTTTAACCTCAGAGATTGTCCAGACATAAAACTTTCCTTCTTCACCCTCACTGTCTGCATCTTCAGCAGAGAAAAAACCTCCTTCAGAAGATGTCATATCCCTAAGTAGATACTCAAATATTTTCTCGGACTTTTCTTTGTAATAATTTTTTCTTGTAAGCTGAAAAGCCTCTGTATAGGCCATTGCAATCAGTGCCTGATCGTAAAGCATTTTCTCAAAATGCGGCACAAGCCAGCCGGCGTCAGTTGAATATCTGTGAAAACCGAAACCTACATGATCGTAAATCCCGCCTTTTCCCATTGCCATCAGGGTTTTCTCAACCATATCAAGGGCAACCTGGTTTCCAGACCTCACATGGTATCTGAGAAGGAAGAGAAGCTGATGCGGGGATGGAAATTTAGGGGCACTTCCAAATCCGCCATTATCTTTATCGAAACGGGAAAGGAGTTGATTGTATGCAAGGGTAAGGGTCTTTTCATTAAGGTTTGTTGTTTCTATTATTTCTGAAGAGTCACTGGCTTTTTGAAGCGCCAGGGTAATATTTTGAGCAGAATTCAAAACTTTTTTCCGGTCATTTTTCCATACATCATCAATTTTAGGCACAAGCTCCATCATGCCCAACCTGCCAAACCTGCTTTCTTTGGGAATGTACGTTGCTGAGAAAAATGGTTTTTTATCCGGGGTCATAATTATATTTAGAGGCCAGCCACAACTTCCTTCATTAAGAAGATGGCAAACAGTCATATACACATTATCAATATCCGGCCTTTCCTCTCTATCAACTTTCACAGAGATAAAAGCTTCATTCATTAGTTTTGCAACCTCTTTATCTTCAAATGACTCATATTCCATCACATGGCACCAGTGGCAAGTGGAATAACCAATTGAAAGAAAAATAGGTTTGCCTTCCTCTTTTGCCTTCTCAAATGCTTCTTCACCCCAGGGAAACCAGTCGACCGGGTTATCGGCATGTTGCAAAAGGTAAGGGCTTTTTTCATCTTTTAATCTATTAGACATACTCTCTCCATTGTTACCTGCCGAGTAGCACAGGGTTGGATATATTAAAATCAAAAATATAGGTAGTGTTATAATTAATAATTTTGTCATAATAAACAGTTTCAAAAGTCTTTAACAACCTGAATGTTATATTTATATACAACATACGTTATAATTTAGTGAATATTTATCGGGACTATGTATGCAAATTGTAACTGAAAAATACTCTGAAATTATAAATCAGGCCAAAGTACACCTTGAAGAGCTTCGATCCATTATCGAAAAACACTCAGAAGACTCACTTAAATTAAAGATTAATTCTGCAATTGAGAATCTTGACAATCTTTTCCTGATCGTGTTTATGGGAGAGTTTAGCACAGGAAAATCTTCTGTGATAAACGCCTTAATCGGAGAAAAAGTTCTAAAAGAAGGAATAACCCCCACAACAGACAAAATCACAATAATAAAATTTGGCGAAAAGAATGAACAACTTGAAGAAGGAATTGTTACAATCGAAGTTCCTAATAGCAAACTCGAAAATACAGTTTTGGTAGACACCCCCGGCACAAATGTAACAATTGAGCAGCACAAAAAGATTACTGAAAACTTTATTCCAAAGTCCGACATTATATTTTTTACAATCGCTGCCGAAAGAGCTGTCACAAGTAGTGAATATGAATTTGTAAAGTATTTAAAAGATGACTGGAAAAAAAACATAATATTTCTTTTAAATAAAATAGACATTGCAGAAAACCCGGAGGAGCTTGATAAATTAATTGAATATACCAAGAATGAGCTTCAAAGGCTTTTTGGCACAGAACCCGTAATAATTCCCATTTCAGCACGTCTTGCACTTGAAGGCAATTCTGAAAGTGGTTTTGACAGTTTAAATAACCTTATATTTAAAATTTTAAGCCAGGAAGAAAGATTGAGGATCAAGCTTACAAGTTCAATTGATCTTTCTTTAAACCTTGCAGAAGAAACCGAAGAAGCAATTAATCATGATCTATCAAAAATTTCATCCGACCTTGAAAAATTAAGCGACTTTGACATAAGGGTAAAGGGAATGAAAGAAGATATTATTCAAAATTCTTCTCAATTTACTGAACGTATAAAAGGAAGGCTGCTTGAATTTAAAAATAGGGGAATAGAATTTATTGATGGGTTAATTAGATTTGAAAATATTTTCAAACTTATCAGGAAGGAAAAAGTAGCTAAAGAGTTTGAACAGGAAGTTTCACATCAAACTCTAAAAGAGATCGAAAAAGATCTTGATGACATGGTACTTTGGATTGAAAACTCTTCTAAAAAAATGATCGAGGATTCAATCTCCTTTTATAAAGATTCTATAGATAAGGAGAGTTATGATCTTAAAACCCCTTTTATTCAAAACAGGGTAAAACTTATAGAGACTGTGCGCTCAGAGCTTGAAGTAAGAAGAAAACAGGTGGATCCTGGCCTGCTCGGTGGTAACCTTGTGGATTCTGCAAGATCAGCTGTGGCTTCAGTTCTAGGGGTGCAAGCTGGGTCACTCGCACTTGGAGCGACAGTGGTTTCAGCTTTTTCATCTTTTATTATAGATATAACAGGTGTGCTCACAACGCTTGCAGTTATGGCCACTGCTTTCGCAATTTTGCCTAAGAAAAGAGGCAATGCAATGAAAGAGTTTTCTACCACCGTAGATAATCTTTCAACTCAGCTAACTGCTAATATAAAATCCCAACTTGAACGTGACATGGACAATGTGGAACTTCAGGTAGTTGACTCTCTTAGCCCTCTTAAAAACTTTTATAAAACACAAAAGCAAAAACATTATGAATCCAAAAACAAACTTGAACAGATTAAAAAAGAGCTTGTAAACCTTAAACAAAGCATGCTAACCAGAAAAGACTGATCCGGAAAATCCTTAATTTTAAATAACCATTATGCGTAAAATGAAAAAGAAAGCTGGAGTTGTTGCATACAGAATTAACTCAGCGAATAAAACAGAAGTGCTTCTTATCAGCACACGAAAGTATAAAGACTCGTGGGTGTTTCCTGTTGGCACAGTTGAAAAAAATGAACCTTTAAGAGCAGCCGCAGCTAGGGAATGTCTCGAAGAAAGTGGCTATGAAGTAAAGTTAGAAGAAAAAATTGACTCTATTATTGTTGAGAATAAAGGTTTCAGAAGCGAATTTACTTTCTATAAAGCCAGCATAATCGGTGAGCAGGAAAACTATGAGGACGACAGAGAAAGAATTTGGGTTGATCCAGATGAACTTATGGAGAAAATAACACCAATTTTTCTCCCAATTGCGCTTAGCTTTTTAAAACTTCATAAAAGCTAAGCATATTTTTTATACTACTCTTAGAGGGACGTTACTACTTTTTGAAGATTTTTCTGCCATTATTGCTTTTAGAAAGAGTTGAAGTTGATAATAAACCTGTTCTGGCTTACTTACCTTCACAACATATCCAAGTGCACCAAGGCTCAAACACTGCTTAATACTTTCCACTTCATTTACAGCAGTAAGCATAACAACAGGATATTTTCTATATCTTTCGTGATTCTTTAGAAGCTTTAATGTTTCAATACCGTTTGTTCCAGGCATCATAATATCGCAAATTATAAGATCAGGCCTGTAATCTTGAAGATGTGTTAATGCATCTTCGCAGCTTTTTGCTGCCTCAACAGTACAATCTTTCAGTTCAAGAAACTCTTTATATAAGTTCCTTAGAATTTCTTCGTCATCTATTAATAAAATTTTAGCGCCCATTTTCTTTACCTCATTAAATATTTTTTAGTCTTTAAAACTTAATTGCTGATTATATATTGCAAGCAGCGTACCAATTGAACAGTAAAAGTTAAAATCAGTTTAAAACACTGAAACTACTCAACTATTTTCTACGTATTTTTATGCTTTTTGGATTATTTTTATGACAAATATTGTCATTTTCCGCATTATTTGTCTCAAAATCCTTAATTTTATAAAAAAAACTAGGCACAAAAATTAAATTGACTATATTCTTTAATAAACGAAGTAAAATTATAAAACTCAATTTTTTAAGGGTACACAAAAGATGATTCGCGAAAAATTTTTAAAAGCTGCTCAGGATTATTACAAGAATATAGCAGGTATTTACAGAGACCTCAGAACAACTGATTCTGAGCCGGTTTTATACATAAAAAGCCTTTTAGACCATCTTTCTGAAATAAAAGCAGCAGATGTGGGGGCAGGATCTGGAAGATATTCAAAACTTTTTTTTGATCATATTGGGGAAGAAAAACTTTTTCTCAAATGTTATGACACAAATGAGTTTATGCTTGAAAGTCTGGAGGAATATCTAAAACAACACAAAATAACCAACTTTATCACTAAAATAGCCACGGCCGAAGAGCTTCCATTGAAAGGAAAAAGCCTTAATGCAATATTTTGCTTTAATGCAATACATCATTTCAACATTAATAAATTCCTTTTGGAATGTATCAGAGTGCTAAAAAAGGATTCACTTCTTTTTGTTTATACAAGAACAAAACCGCAAAGTGTCGACAATATCTGGGGTAGATACTTCCCTTTATACAACAAAAAAGAATCACGTCTTTATGAGACAAAAGATTTTGAATTTATACTTGATGATATTCCAGAACTTGAGTTAATTGAAGAAAAAAAGTTCAGGTTTGAAAGGAAAAATACAATGGATGAACTTGTAAGAAGGGCTTCAAGCAAACACTACTCAGCCTTCACACTTTATGACAATGAAGAATTTGAAAGGTGCCTTGAAAAGTTCAAAGAGAATTTGAGCTTGTCTTTTAATGACACAGATAATATCGACTGGATTGATGAAAAGATCATGTATGTGATAAAAAAGTCTTAATTCTCACCAAATTTTAAATAATAAAATTCAGTTGTTATATCGTCACTTTCGAAACTTTCTACCAATTATAAGCATCTAAAACTCCAACTAAATTGAATGGAGGCTTTATTATGCAAAACGAAATATACTGGTTAACCCTCACACTTCTTGCAACAGGTTTGATGTGGGTGCCATACGTCTTGAACCTGTTTTTTGTTAATGGTATTATTGACCCGGTTTTCAAACCATACAGTGGTGATTTCAAACCATTATCGAAGTGGGCCGAGAGGGCAAGGGCAGCTCACTACAACGCAGTTGAAAATCTTGTTGTGTTTGCGCCGCTTGTTGTTCTATGCCATATATATCAGGATAAAGTGAATATTGGTGCAGTGGTTATTGCTGCAATGATTTATTTCTTTGTAAGGATTCTTCATTATATTGTTTATGTTCTGGGATTACCTGGATTAAGAACTGTATTTTTTCTTGTGGGTGTAGGGGTGAATGTTTTTCTTGCGCTACAAGTACTTGGAGCTTTGGCAGGTTAAAAAAATAGGGACAAACTAAATTAGTTTGTCCCTTAATTTTTTTGCTAACTATTAACCCCTAACCACTAACACCTAATTTAGAACGTTATAACCTCTTCCCCTCATGCAGTTTCTATAAATATTCTCATAGTTCCTTTCATTATCTGAAACACCTTTTGAAAGTCCTGCAACACCACCTATTACTGATCCTAAAGCCAGCCCTTTAACAGTATCACCTGTTATTACACCAATTAGGGATCCTGTGCCGGCACCAACTGCACCGCCAACAGCTGTATCTCTTGCTACATTACCAGTTCCACCAGAACTTTGCTTGGCCAGTGCCTGACACTCGCCCTGATCTATATAATATTGTTGCTGGTTTTCAGCAGCAACCGACTGCTGGTCTACAACTGGTTTGTAGGTTTGACAGGCTGTTAAAGATACAAATGCAAACACTGTCAATATATAAGCTAAATTTTTCATTATTAGTCCTCCTGCTAATATATTTACTTCTCAAATCTGAGAATAATGTAATTAAAGTTAAAATAATGATAACTCATCATTTTCTCATTTCATATTAACTATATAGTATAAAAAATGTTTCGGATTTAAACAAAAATTTAGCCTTATTGTTTTTTATCTCTATACTAAAACTGTTAAAGCTTATAAACCGTAGTAATTGAAGGGTATTTTATTCGTTAAATGGAAAGCAGCTCCCAACAAAAATCTTCTGTAAATATCAGCACTGAAAAAAGTGGTTTATCATTATTACTCAAAATTGAAGGCCAGCTGGATGCTAATAGTGTACCAAAAATTTGGGACGATACATTAGATATTGTAAGAACGAACTCTAGCAAAAATATCACAATCGATGCATCAAAACTTACTTACTGTGACACATCTGGAATATCTTTATTTGTTAAAATATGCAAAATTCAGGAAAAAAAGGGCGCTGAATTTGAAATCATCAACCTTTCTGATGAATTCAGGCAACTTTTTGATCTTTACACCGCTGAAGAAATAGTCCCAAAAGAAGCTGAAGCTATTGAACAAATGAATTTCATAGAACATCTTGGCAAAGATTTTCTTAACTTTAAAGAAGATATTTATAGTTACATAGAATTCATAGGGGAAATGATAGTTGCCCTATTTCTGTCATTATTAAACCCTACAAAAATAAAGTGGAAAACTGTCTTTAAAACCGCAGAGAAGGTGGGCGTCAATGCCATTGTTATAATAGCAATGTCGAATTTTCTTGTTGGCCTTATTATGGCTTTTCAGGCTGCAATACCGATGAAAGAGTTTGGGGCAGAGTTTTTTGTCTCAGATCTGGTTGTGCTTTCCACTTTCAGGGAACTTGGCCCGCTAATAACAGCAATAATTATAAATGGAAGAAGCGGTTCTGCCTTTGCTGCAGAGATTGGCACGATGAAGGTTAATGAAGAAGTTGATGCACTTACGACTATGGGGCTTGATCCAGTGCGCTTTTTGGTAACACCAAAAGTAATAGCCGCAATGTTTATGTTTCCATTGCTGACATTAGTGGGCAATCTCTTTGCAGTGATAGGAGGCGGCATAGTTGTTAAACTTCTTGGTTATACTTTTATTGCCTATTTTAATGAAATAACAAGTGTTGCAACCTACAGTGATCTATTAGGTGGATTATTAAAATCATTCTTCTTCGCACTTATTATTGCAGGAATAGGTTGTAAAAAAGGGCTAGAAACTAAAACAGGTGCATCGGCTGTGGGAGATTCAACTACAAGTGCGGTAGTGAGCGGCCTTGTGCTTTTGATTGTGGCAGATGGTATTTTTGGTGTTATATATTTTTATCTGGGAATATAGTTTATGAGCTCCAAACCTGTAATTGAAGTAAAAAATTTCACAGCAGCATATAGCAACACCGTGATAATTGATGATATATCCTTTGATATCAAAAAAGGAGAAATATTCGTTATACTTGGCGGTTCCGGAAGTGGAAAAAGCACACTTCTAAAACACATGATAGGTCTTTACAAACCTGCTGCTGGGGAAATCCTTATTGAAGGTGACGATATTGCCAGCCTTGAAGGCGATGAGAAAAACAAAGTGCTTCAAAAGATTGGAGTTGCATATCAAAAAGGGGCTTTATTTGGTTCTATGAGCATTCTTGAAAATCTCAAACTACCTATGGAGGAGTTTACAGATCTGTCTGATGAAGCAATGAACCTCATATCCAGATTAAAACTAAAGATAGTGGGTCTTGGTGGAACTGAGAACAAATCGCCATCAGAACTTAGCGGGGGTATGCAAAAAAGGGCTGCACTTGCAAGGGCAATGGTTTTGGATCCTAAAATTCTTTTTCTTGACGAACCTTCAGCAGGGCTTGATCCGATCACTTCGGCAGATCTTGACGGGCTTATAATAAACCTTAACAAAAACCTCGGAATAACTTTTGTTATAGTAACTCACGAGCTTGAAAGTATATTTACAATTGCCGACAGGGTATTAATGCTTGATAAGGAAACAAAATCTATTGCAGATATTGGTGATCCAAGGGAACTGAGGGATAACCCGAAAAGCAATTGGGTAAGGCAATTTTTCAACAGGAAAACTGAAATTGCACACAGTGGGTAATAAATAATATGAATAAAAAGGTTAATTACTTTAAAGTCGGACTATTTGCATTATTTGGAACAATACTGCTAATAGGTGGCATTGTAACATTTGGTGCAGGGGCAATATTCAAAAGAAAGGTTACTTTTGAGACCTATTATGATGAACCGATTTCAGGTCTGGAAGTGGGCTCAATTGTAAAATTCCAGGGAGTTGAGGTTGGAGTTGTCGAGGATATAGCTTTCGCGTTTAATTATTACCCAACCGACAGAGAATACGTTGTAGTAAGATTTGAGATCTTTCTTGATAAAATGGGTGTCAGAAAAAACAGAGGAAGAAATCTAACATCACGGGAAAGATATGATCTTGTCGACAGGATGGTAAAAAACGGCCTTAGAGTAGAACTTACCCCTCAAGGCGTTACGGGAACTAATTTTCTTAATGCAATATATTTTGAGCCTAAAAAATATCCTCCTCTCGATACAAATTGGGATCCCGAATATCAGTATATCCCTTCTGCACCCGGGGCTGTAAATATTGTTGTTGAAGCTATTCAAAATGTTGGTGAGATACTTGAGATAGTGGATTTTGCACACCTTGTAGAAGATCTTCATGAGCTTTTAGCTAACACAAATGAGATTATGACCCAGTTTAAAAGTTCATCACTTGGTGAGGATCTTGATGGATTTTTTGAAGATATAAGGTCAAGTCTTACAGAAATTGAAAAACTAACTGCAAGTATGAACGCTTTAGTAGTAAGTGATGAAACAAAGGCTAATCTTCGAAATATTTCTGAAACGCTCGAAAATATTAGAGTTACAACTGACAACCTTCCTGAAACTCTTGAGAATCTAAATGAAGTTTCAGAAGATCTTAATAGTCTTACAAATGATATTAAAAGACATCCTTCATTGCTTTTGTTTGGTAATCCACCACCCAGAATTAATTAGAGGTTAACTATGATAAAAAAAACAAACACATTTGCGCTTACTTATTGTATTATTGCACTAATTCTTACATCAGCCTGTGTGAATACAAACAGGGATTATCCTGTCAAAAATTATTATATAATAGATATAACTCGAAAAACTGAACCAAAAGATATTAAAATAAAATCAGTATTGGAAGTTGATAAATTTGTTTCTCCCTCAATCAAATCAGGGAAGGAATTTATCTACAGGTTTCCAAATGACGAGTATAAATCAGATTTTTACAATGAATTCTTTATTAATCCAAACGATCTTATAAGGGATGAAACTTCAGAGTGGATTGCAAAATCGGGGCTGTTTAAAGCTGTGATTGATTCAAACACAAATTTTAGCTCAGACCTGATACTGGAAGGAAATATTGATGAGCTTTATGCAGATTTTTCAAGTGATGTGATTAAGGCAGTTCTGAGTATGCAGCTATTTCTTACAGAGAATACACGTCGTAAAACTTCTCCACTTTTTCATAAAAACTACAAAAGAGAAATAATTACAGAATCTCGTGCACCAAAAGATCTTATTGTCGGATGGAATAAAGCTTTGGAAGAAATACTATCTGAGTTTGAAACTGATGTTTCTTTGCACAAAATGAAGTAATCAGTTTAAAACGTGATAACCTCTTCCGGCAAGGCAGTTTCTGTAGATATATGCGTATTCTTCATCAGAGCTGCAAACACCGTGAAGAAATCCTTCAAGACCGCCAACAACTGCACCAATTGCAAGACCTTCTACAGTGTCACCAAGAATAACACCAATTAAAGCCCCTGTGCCTGCACCAACCGCTGCTCCCCCTGCTGTGCTTACAAAAACACCTTCTTCATCCAAGGAATTGTTTTCAGCTATGTACCTGCACTCAGCAATATCCCTGTGGTATCTGTTGTACTCTTCATCATTTAAAGAATAAGTATCAACCACTGGTTCATATGAAGCGCATGAAACTAGAAACAACAATGCTGGTATTGCAAGAAAAATGATTTTATTCATCTCAAAATCCCCTGAGAATTTTAATATAAAAAGTATATATTCAGTGAATTGTGATTGAAAGGTTTTTGTTTCCAACAAAAGTTTGTTAAATTTGGTAAGGTTCTCTAATATCAGGCAAAGAAGGATCAAAGTCTTTAGTGTTCCGTGTAACCAATATGCAACCATGCTCTTTAGCAGTGGCATAGATTATTGCATCTGGTAATTTAATTTTGTTTGACTGTCTTATTTCCACCGCTTTTGACGCTATATTTTCTTCAAGAGTAACGATATTAAAACTTTTCAAATAATTTTTTACGACAATATTTTGATTTTCACTTTTGGTTCCTACCATAATTTCAATCCAGGTAATAATACTAATTAGTTTATCATCGTATAAACTTAATTCGTGTTTTGCGTCATGAAGTCCGTTAAAGTAGTCGATCAGAATATTAGTATCGAATACTGCTTTCATTTTTCCCACTCGGAACGAATATTTTCTTGATATTTAAGCGCATCAATATTACTGTCTTTCCAAATACCAAATGCTTTATCAGAATCTCCTTTTGACCTTTTAGAAAGATACTCAGATATTGCCTCACGAATTAATGCTGCACGAGATTGCTTATTTTTTTTACTAATCTCATCCAGTTCATCAATTTTATCTTTTGGTATATCAACAATTGTTCTCATATTGTATATAATATATCGTTATCTGATATCGTCAATATATATTGTTTTAAATGAGGGTAAAGTCTGAACGAGAATCAAGCCATTCATGTCCCATTAGCTTCTCATCCAGAGTTAATAATGTTAGATCATAAACCAAAGAAGTTGCAGCTATAAAATGATCAGCTGGGTCACGGTGTGGAAGTTCAATTTCACCACTTACTAAAGAAACTTCCAAATTGAGTGGGGCTTCTTTTATAGGAAAAGCCCTTAGAGCTTTAGTTATCCAGTTACGAAATTCTCCATTAATATCAATTCTGCCTTTTTCAGCCAACATGCTGAGTTCCCAAACTGATATTGAAGAAAACCAACATTTATCAGTTGAATTATCTATTAATTCTTTAAGGGAATTTGGTAGGCGATCAGCACCGGTTAAATACCAAAACCAGATATGAGTATCTAATAGATAGCCTCTCAATTAAGCACTTCCCAATCACTTTCAGGTAGAGGCTCCATTATATCTCCGATTTCTTTTGCAGTGCCAGACATACATCCAAAGTAGCTTTTCTTATGGGCTTTCTCTTTTGGAGCGGGGACAACTCTTGCAATCTCAACACCTCTTTTTGTGATAATATATGACTCGCCTGTTTTGTTTACTCTTTCAAACAACTCAAGACATGTTGCTTTAAATTTTGAAACTGATATTTTTTCCATATTTTTATCTTACTATAGTCATTTACTATAGTCAACAATATTATTGCTATTGTACTATTTAGTCTTTATATCTAAAAAGAAATATGGAAAATTAAATTCAGGAGTATTCATAAGAGAAATGAAAAAATTTAGTTCGATCATAATAACTGTAGCAATTTCGTTCTTTCTGATAGGCGGATGTGGTGGCAATGGGAGCAGTGATGAGCCTTGTGATTTTGACATACTTTCTGTGACTAATGGCACTGACATAAATAACAACAATTCTTTTTGGGATTGTGAAAGCAATGAATTAGGTGATTTTGATTTTGCACTCTTTGAAGACGGCACAGGACTCTCACCAAATATTGATGATTTTGTCTGGGAAGAAATTGATTGCAGATCTATTTCGATTCAGGCTGAGACGCTAAATGCAATTGCA
>JAJCZR010000034.1 GCA_029262295.1 Deltaproteobacteria bacterium
ATGCAGGCACAACTGCCAAGGCTACAGGATCAACACCTGTTTCCCCTTCACCGGAATCATTAAAATCACTTACTACACTTCTGTTGCTACCATCAATACTAAATAAAGCTCCATTCTTATTAGTTCCGGAATCCTGATCAACAACAAATGTTTCACCAGAGTTACCCACTCCCACATTTCTTGGGAGGGTTCCAAGAGCCCCCTGGGTTGAGTCACCAAAGTTAGTGACAATGCTTCTCATTCCATTTGTAGTATTAACACTAAAAAGCTGACCTCTTCCATCAGTTCCTACAGCCGGATCAACTACAAGTATTTCACCGGAAATACCCATAGCTAAAGCAAGTGGTTCCTCTCCTTGCACTCCCTGTCCGGCATTTGCAAAGTCGCTTACAACAGACCTATTTCCAAGCTGATCAACTCTTATTAGTCTTCCACCAAAACTTTGCCCGGCATTAAGATCAATAAAAAAACTTTCACCTGAACTCCCGGTTGCCAGCCCGGAGGGATTAGTCGCAGTAGTTCCCTGATTTGTGTCGCCAAGATCACTTATGACAGTTCTGTCACCAGTTACTCCATCTACTCGAAATAGTCTTCCGCCACTGCCGGAATTGGTATCAGTGCCACTATCCTGGTCAATCACCATTATATTTCCAGAACTATCAATAGCTATTCCAGAAAGATTAAAACCCAAAGGACCTTGATTTGCATCCCCAAAATTACTTACCACAGTTCTATTACCATTAGTTGGGTCAATACTGAAAAGAAGTCCTCTTGAACTGGTGCCTGCCAAACGATCTATTACCAGTATTTCACCATTACTACCTATCGCAATATCAATAGGAATAGAACCTAAAGTGCCTTGAGTGTTATCCCCAAAATCACTGACAATTGTTCTATTGCCCGAGTCAGGATCAACATTAAACAATGCTCCTCTACCGTCCAGGCCTGCGTTTTGATCTAGCACGAGCACGTCTCCAAGGCTGAGCTGAGCACTTGCCTGAGGTGTAAAAATCAATAAATTCAGAATTGCAAAAAAGACAACAAGATATTTTTTAATCAATATATAACCCCTGGAAAATAATTGATTTAGTCGGTTGCTAGTTAACACAGCAAAAGGAATTAAAAGCCTTAATTAATTATAAGGCCAAATTATTGTAGAGTGATGTAAAATAAAGATTAGGTCTTAGGCCAACCCTATTTGCCTGGCTTTTCTGTCAATCATAGCTTTGTAATCATTTTTTAACTCAGAAGGAAGAAAACTTATTTCAATAAACTTATGCCATTCAGGTAAAGCATTTAACAAGCGGGTAAATATATTATCAAACGCCTGCTGGTCTATATTGAAGTTGCTCATAGAAATTTCAAAATCTTTACGATTTATTTTCCTTTTCTTTCCGTTTAAGGTGAGTGCCAACTCTTCATCATCTCCTTCAACCACCAATTCAGCTGCGAGCAGATCATAAGCCGGTGACAATTTGTAACCAAGTCTTGGATCTTTAAATAATGAAAAGTTTTTCATATGCATATCGTTGTTACCAGAGAGAAAACTGAAAACTACCTGTTCATAAAAATCGATGATATCAATTCCCGGGTTTACAGAGTACTTGATTATAGCCCTTCCAATCTGTTCATATGAGCCTCTGTATTTCGCTTCGGTAAGCCTTTCTGTGAGCTGACACATATCTTCCATGTGGTATTTTTTCTTCCCATCTCTATCAATACGTTTAGTCAGATAGCTTAATTCACCGGAGGCTAATCTAATTAGAGTGTGAGGAACTGTTTTAATACCGGCAATTTCGGCAAGGTGCATAGTCAGGTCTTCAATTTCAGGAAGGTTTGGATAATGTCTGCTCGGGGGTTTTAAAATATAGCCACCAAAAACACCCATTATGGTCATCTTTTTAGTTTCAATTTCCTTATTAATACCAAGAGAAATTTTTGCCTGAACCCCTGTAACAGTTGATTGGCTTTCAACTACTTTCTGTGCGAGTTCAGACATTTGGTCAAAGTTGTAATCCAATATTGGTGCGGTAGAAGTTCCAAAAATTTTTTTGCTGCAAGATTCATGAAACTCTGAGTTATTACTCTCAAGTTCTCTGTAACAAAATAGACACTTATTCTTATTCATCATTATTTTCTTCCGTCTCTTCTATGCTTACAGACCCAACACAGTCGCGACATGTTTTTAATAAAAGGCCCATTCTGTCTCTTGGATCGAGTTTCCAGTTTTTTTGTGCTATATCTAAAAGCCAGCCTTCCGGGATAAGTCCATCAAAGAATGGGAAAAGCAGCCGATCATGAAACGGTTCTTCTTGTAATGGAAGAGTCAAGCTTACAGCTTCACTTTCACTATCTTTCAAATAATTTTCACTATATTGAAAGTGGTAACCTTCTTCATCTTCTATTAGGTCACCAGCCCAAATGCTCTGTATATAAACTTTAGCTTTTCTCATTTATCAATTTCTCTCTATTCATTGGTGCAGGGCCAAGCTCATATCCAAAAAGTATTAAAACCTGATTTACTTTATCCATTTGCAATGAACGTTTGCCTTGTTCCAGTTCACGAATAAAACGTAAACCAACACCTGCCTTGTCTGCCAAATCCACCTGCGTTAAACCCAATTCCTTTCTTTTCTTTTTTATAAAAGTTCTTAAAGAGTTTGATAACTTAAATTTTTCTTCTTTTTTCATAATGTATTTTACCCGTTCGGGTATATTTATGTAATTTTAAACTTATTATATACCCTTTAGGGTATAAATACAACAAAAATAATAAAATTTATAACCGTAAGGGTATATTCAAAAATGAATCAGTAGGAACTATACCCGTTCGGGTATACGTTGATTGGAATACTGGTATTGTCTTTGTTGAAAACCCCAATTCTTATAAAGTTGATTTAGTTGATAGGAAATTAGTCATTCTGAACTTGTTTCAGAATTCTTGCTTTAATTGTTACAATAACATTAGGAATTATTAAACGCGCTTAGTTAACTTTCCAAATAGTTTTTCAAGTTCCAAGATTCTTTCCGATTTAATAATCAAGCCAAGATTGTTTGGAATTCTAGAAATTGCAACTGGACGTTTACCAGTAGGAACATCCACAATCTCTATTTCACCTTGAGTGGTATGTTGAGGACCAGCAGAAAGAACACCAAGTAAGATTATTCGATTTTGCCCCAAGTAAGTATTTCCTTTTTTGTCACGGTAACCACCCTCATTAAAAATAAAAACAGGTGAGCCACTAGAACCGGGGAAACAAGCCGCGTCAATCATAATTTCCTTTTTTCCACAATAATCAAAATTTGGATGCGTTGCTGTTACACCTTTCCTTAGAATTGGTTTATTATTGACATGATCCCATATACCATTGGGATAACCAACCATAAGAATTTCTTCTAATGCAGAAAATTCGGCAAGTTGTTTCTCAGTTGGAATAAGTGATTTTTCGAGTGAAATATAAAATAAGCTTTTATTACGATTTTCAGCTTCTTTCAGAAATGGTGCTATTGGCATAGCACATAAATCTACAACTGGATCTGGATGTTTTATCCAAAATGTTTCAAAATTATCAAGATTAAATCGAAAATGCTCTGTGTCTAATGGATCATTATTTGAGTCAGCTAATGTAAATATAATTCTTCCTTTGCATGAACCTTCAATTACATGTTTATTTGTTATTACAACTGGTATATGATTTCCTGTTGATTCATCTTTCAAGAATTGAAAAAAAAATCCTGTTCCTGTTCCACCAGCATTATTTTTGAATTCACACTCAATTCGTACTGTAGAATATGTAATTTGTTCTGAAGGAGAAAGTTCCATCATATTACTAATTCACAAAATAAATAAAATTTTTGAGACTTTAATCATAATCATTAATTTTAAATCAAAAGCTAAAGTAGATTAGCAAAAATCACTATGAGTAAATTTCAAATTCTAACTTTAAGTTTTGTTCCTCTTCTTCCACTTTCTTTCCAAATATTTCTTAAGATTAGCTTCTCTTCCGATCTCAGTGGGTTCATAATAAATCCTTTCTTTTATCTCTTTTGGAAGAAAATCATCTTCAACAAACCCATCTTCAAAATTATGGGCATATTTATAATCCTTTCCATAACCCTGGTCTTTCATCAACTTTGTCGGGGCATTACGGATATGAAGTGGAATTGAAAGATTAGGCATTTTGCGGACATCTTCACCTGCTTTATTAATTGCCTTATAAGCAGCATTACTTTTTGGGCAGCTTGCAAGATATGTTGCAACCTGAGAGAGAATAATCCTTGCCTCAGGCATTCCAATATAATTCACCGCGGTAAAAGAATCGGTAGCAAGAGTAAGAGCATAAGGTTCTGCATTGCCAATATCCTCTGAAGCCAAGACAATTAACCTTCTTGCAATAAACTTCGGATCTTCCCCCGCCTCAAGCATTCGGGCAAGATAATAAACAGCGGCATCAGGATCACTACCACGCACGCTTTTGATGAATGCTGAAATAGTATTGTAATGCTCATCACCAGCCTGATCGTAAATGAGGTTACTTCTCTGAAAAACCTCTTTTACAAATTCGACTTTAATTTCATCTGCTTTTTTACTCTTTAATAATGATGTGGAAATCTCAAGAGCATTAAGCATCACCCTTGCATCACCGCCTGAAAGCCTGACAATCTCATCTCGCGCTTCAGGTGATATTTTAGTTCCTTTTATTAACTCATCTTTTTTAAGTGCGTCATCAAGTATTGCACCAAGATCATCAAAAGAATGAGAGTTTAGAATATAAACCTGGCATCTTGATAGAAGCGGACTAATTACTTCAAAGGACGGATTCTCAGTGGTAGCACCTATTAATGTTAATAGGCCTTCTTCAACTGATTTAAGAAGTGCTGCCTGTTGGGCTTTATTGAATCTGTGTATTTCGTCGATAAAAAGTACTGTCTTTTTGCCTGATATTAATGAATCCCTTGCCTGTGAGATTATCTCACGAAGTTCTTTTACTCCTGAAGATATTGCATTTATCTGAATAAATCTTGAATTGACTTTATCCGCAAGAAGCCTTGAAAGAGTTGTTTTACCTGTGCCGGGAGGCCCCCAGAATATCATCGGGCGAATTGCTCCGCTCATAAGCATCTGGGTTACAAGCCCTTCTTTTCCCACAAGATGTTGCTGGCCAATAATATCTTCAATCTTCTTTGGCCGCATCCGTTCCGCTAAGGGAATCGACTCTTTTGGCTGCTTGAATAACTCCTGTTCCATGTGAGACATATACCAACAGATTAAAATGTTTGCTTTTATAAATCAATTTGGAAATAAAATTGCCAATAAGTTATAATCACAATCCACTATGAATATTAATCTACTAAAAAAACTGTGCGACACTCCCGGAATGCCCGGAGATGAAGGGAAGATAAAAGAAATTGCCCTTGAAGAACTTAAAAAACATACAAGCGACATAACCGAAGATATTCTTGGAAACATAATTGCCCATATTCCCGGCGAAGGCCCAAAACTTGTGCTTGACGCCCACATGGATGAAGTGGGTTTTATGGTTCATCATATAGATAAAAAAGGGTTTATCAGGGTAACTCCTGCAGGCGGAATGGATCCAAGGGTGTTTTATGCCCAAAGACTTGTTGTATGGGGCAAGAAACCACTCAAAGGAGTTGTAGGATCTATACCACCTCATATAAGTAAATCTGGAAATAATAAGGAAGTACCCGAAGTGCAGGACTGTTTTATAGATGTCGGCCTTCCAGCTCAGAAAGTGCATGAACTTATAAGAGTAGGCGACCTCGTTTCATTCGATTCCGAACTTGATGAAACTGAAGATTCTGTAATTTCAAAAGCAATCGATGACAGAGTGGGAATTTTTGTAATTCTCGAAGCTTTAAATAGAAAATCTGAACAAAACTGTGATCTTTATATCTCAATTACTGTCCAGGAAGAAGCCGGGCTCCGCGGGGCAAGGATAATCACACCTGTTTATGAACCAGACTTTGTTGTGGCGCTTGAAGGCACTGTGGCAATGGATATACCAGGAATATCAGACCATAAATCTTTAGCAAATGTTGGGAAAGGCCCAGAAATAAGGCTTATGGATAGATACCTTGTTGCCCACAGGCCATTTAGCTTTTTCATAACTGATCTTGGGAAACAAAACGGTATTCCAACCCAGATAACCGTAAAAAATGCAGGCAGCACCAATGCAACAGCTATGCAGGTGACAGGAAAAGGAAGCAGGGCAGCAGTTGTTTCAGTGCCTACAAGGTATCTTCACAGCCCAAGCTCTGTTGCTTATAAAAGTGATATTGATCACACAATTAATCTCATTGCGAGATTGATAGAAAATATAAATAAGTTTGAGATTTAAAACTTTACTTAGCTCACTACTAAGTTCATGGTTACAATATAATGGAAATTTTTAATATTCATGAAGCAAAAACAAATCTTTCAAAATTAATAACAAGAGTTATTAACGGTGAAGAAATTATTATTGCAAAGTCAGGTGATCCGGTAGCCAAACTTGTGCCAATTCTTAAGAGAAATAAAAAAGATAGAACCCCTGGTTCTGCGATTGGTAAAATAAAAATTTATGATGATTTCTATTCTCCACTTCCCGATGAAATAATTAATAGTTTTAATTAAAAATGTACCTAGACGACCTTACAAATACTTTTAAAGAAGTTGCTGCACTAAAGCTACCTGAACTCAAGAATGATGGGTTTATTCAAAACCTTTCCGATGAAATAAAAAAAAAGAAATATGATATTCAGGATCAAACCTTTATCGAGACTGCACTTAAAGATGATAAAGAATCCTTTATCGAAACTTTTGAAGAAATTATAGATAAGAAATTAAATGAGTTTGAAAACAGAAAAGAATTTGTTTTATCAGATCATGGCAAATCTTTTGTGACTGAAACTTATCTTAGAACTATTGATTATACAGTTGACCTTTTTTACAACGCAATTATAAGTAAACAGTTCTCTGAGACATAAAAAAAAGGGGCACTAGGCCCCTTTTCTAATTTTAATTACTTTCTTTTTAATATTCTATTATTTTCTTTTACCCATTGGCACGAAATCTCTTTCACCTTCACCAAGATATACCTGACGTGGCCTTGCGATCCTTGCTTCAGGATCATTTAGGAACTCAAGCCACTGTGCAAGCCAACCAGCAGTTCTGGCAATTGCAAAAAGCACTGTAAACATACTTGTTGGAAGGCCCATACTCTGATAGATAAGCCCTGAGTAAAAATCCACGTTAGGATAAAGTCTTCTTTTTACAAAATACTCATCTTCAAGAGCTATTTTCTCAAGCTCAAGCGCCATTTCAAGAAGTGGGTTTGCACCTGTAACTTCAAACACGTCATGTGCAATACCTTTGATTATTTGTGCTCTTGGGTCATAAGCTTTATAAACCCTGTGACCAAAACCCATAAGCCTGAATTCGCCTTTTTTAGCTCTTTCAATAAATTTTGGAATTTGGTCTTTTGTGCCTATTTCTGCAAGCATCTCTAAAACTGCCTCGTTTGCCCCACCATGAAGAGGACCGTATAAAGCAGCAATAGCGGCAGCTGTGGCTGAATATGGATCTGGGTGAGAACTTCCCACGTTTCTCATCGCACTAGCACTACAGTTTTGTTCGTGGTCTGCATGAAGGATGAATAACACATCAATCGCTTTTTCAATTGCTGGGTTAGGCTCATATTTAGTCTCAGTCATTTTAAACATCATGTTTAAAAAGTTGCCTGCATAACTAAGATCATTATCAGGATAGTTAAATGGAAGTCCCATTGTGTGTCTGTATGAAAAACCGGCAATTGTTGGCATTTTAGCTATAAGCCTTCTGATCTCCAGCTTTTGAATTCCAGTATCAAAAATTTCCTTTGCCTTCGGGTAAAAAGTAGACAATGCGGCAACTGTGCCCATCATCATTCCCATTGGGTGTGCATCATATCTGAAGCTTTCTATTAGTTTTTTAATATTTTCATGGATATACGTATGATGAGTAATGTCGTGTTCCCAATTTCCATACTCAGTTTTATTTGGAAGTTCTCCATGAATAAGAAGATATGCAACTTCGAGAAAATTACTTTTTTCTGCAAGCTGCTCTATTGGATACCCGCGGTACCTCAAAATTCCTTTCTCACCGTCAATGAAAGTCACTCTACTTGTGCATGAAGCAGTGTTACCAAAAGCAGGATCATAGCTCATCATTCCAAAGTCATCATCTTTAACTTTAATCTGCCTTAGATCGGTTGCTTTGATAGTTTCGTTTTGTATCGGTAATTCATATGTCTTTCCAGTTCTGTTATCAGTGACTGATAGTGTATCTTTAGACATTATTTACCCTCCTTTTCTATTTTAAAAACTATTGAATTCATATTTATATCACAAAGTATATTGGATATTCAGAAAGAAGATCGCAATCAAAGTAAATTTAGTATCACTTTCTTCTAGTTGATATTACCAAAAAAGTTTGATAATTCAAATTATTTTGAACTCGGATTAACCACAACAATTTATCAAATTTTTTCAATTAAAGCAAAATTATTAATAAATATTTAATCTTTTACACCACTTTTATTGGCACTGGAATAAAACAAACAACAAAAATCAGGAGTGCCAAAATTGCAATTAACTTTCTTTTAGCGCCAATATCAATCTCATCATAAAATGTTGGTGGATGCTTTGTACCAAGAAAAGTAAGGATTAAAGCCCAAAGAAGCCAGCCAAGCCACCCTTCAAATTCTAAAAAGCTAAGTGATGTCCCGGCAACATCAAAAATATTATATTCCTTCAACAAAAAGAATATTTGCCGAGTTCCAAATCCAAATATGATAAGAAGGGCAATAGCAGTTTTAGATATTATCAGGTGCCATTTTTTTGGAAAAACAGAGTAAACGATATGACCTCCGTCAAGCTGCCCGGAAGGAATAAGGTTTAAGGCTGTTACAAGTAAACCAATCCAACCGGCAAATGCAATTGGATGAAGAAATATCTCTGCTCCTTGCTGAATATTTCCAAAAACAATTTTTGAAAAAAGAAGAAATACCAATGAATCCCCCAAAGCGAACCCACTTGCAACAACATCATTATCCAGAACAACGATCTTTGAGAGATACAGACCTATCAACAGTATCGGAAATGCGAATATTATTCCAAGTATTGGGCCTGCTACTCCCACGTCAAAAAGTTCTTTTTTGGAATTCATTCTAGATTTAATTTGAATTACGGCCCCGAAAGTGCCAATTGGCGAGATAAAGGGTGGAGCTGGAATAAAATATGGTGGTGTCACAGTCACCCTATGCTTTCTTGCATAAAAGTAGTGTCCCATTTCATGGGCACCTAAAATTATTAGCAGCGATGTAGAAAAATATATTCCACTGGCAATCGTGCCGTCGATTAAGTAGCCGGAAATAAAAGTTGTAACTACAGTTAGTATGAATAAAATTATATGCGTTTTAGTAAGCTTCATGAGAAATTAGGGGTTAAGATTAACCAATAAATAAAAAGATGTAATCAGGATATTTCAAGAAGTTTTGGTGCAAGTGAACTCAGATAGTCCTTTGTATATCTTTCAATATCAGACTGTTTATTCATTTTCAAAACCTTGCTTTTTATTTCCGAAAGATCGCTTTTCTTAACTTTTGAGCAAAGATACTTAATATAAGGAAACTGTGAAGGCGTAACACTTAAGTGCCTGTAACCAAGCGCTAAAAGAAGTAGTGCCCCACTCGGTTTTCCAGCAATTTCCCCACAAACCGAGAGCTCTTTATCAATGGAATCAACAGTCGTACAAATAATATCAAGGATACGCACTACAGAAGGATGGAAAGCTGAGTATAGATGGCCTATCACATTAGAATTTCTATCAACTGCAAGCATGTACTGTATCAAATCATTGGAACCAACTGAGACAAAATCAATTAGATCTTTAAAATCTTCAAGTTGATAAACAAGTGCAGGCACTTCCATCATAACTCCAAGCTGAGGAATATCACTTGTGGAAAGCCCAACCTCTGTTGATAGCTCTTTTATTATTTGTTTTGCAGTTTCAACTTCCCAGATGCTTGTTATCATCGGTAGTAGTATTCTAAACCTGCTACCCTTTTTTATTGCGTGCAATATTGCTTTTATCTGATCCCTGAACAGCGGCAAATATTCCATCGAAAATCTGATTGCCCTCAACCCTAAAAGAGGATTTTCCTCTTCAGGCATATTTAGATATGGAAGAAGTTTATCAGCTCCAATATCTAGGGTCCTGATTGTGATAAGTCCATCAAACTTATTTGCAACTCCTTTATACGCCTTTAGCTGTGCCCTTACACCTGGCCATTCTTTAAACTGTGTAAATGCAAACTCTGTCCTGAAAAGTCCAACACTGTTTATTGAATACTGTTTTGCAAGTTCAACATCGATCGGAAAACCAATATTTGCTGTAATATCAACATTAATCGGGTTGTAGGAATTCCCTTTAACTTCTTTTTCAATAAACCGCTTTGTTTCTTCTGATTTTTCAAAGGATGCCATATACTCTGACTTGAGAGATTCATCAGGGTTGGCAAAGACAAATCCAGTCCTGCCATCCACCAAAAGTTCTTCACCTGAGTGCACAATATTGAAAATATTATCAATTCCGGCAACCACTGGAATTCCAAGCGATTTTGCAATAATTACTGCGTGAGAAGTCTCTCCACCCTTTTCTGTAACTACAGCTTTTACCCTGTTTTTATATAGCATTGAAACAAATGATGGGCCTATCTCTTTTGCAACAATCACAGAATCAGGTTCCACTTCCATGGGATCGCTCTTACCACTTTTTGATTTTGTGATCTGGTGTAAAAGCCTTTCCCCTATATCCCTAAAATCCTGCGCCCTTTCCCGGAGGTAAGTATCAGTTAATGATTCAAACTGTGATGCAAGTGCTTCCACACACTCCACAACCGCCATTTCAGCAGACATTCCATCATCAACAACATGTTTTAATAATGACTCTTGAAGAGCTGTACTATCAAGGATCATTAAATGTGCTTCAAATATCTCGATCTCGCTTTTTGAAAGGAGCTTGCTTGAATCAAGATCTTTAATTGTATTTTTTAGGTCATCACATACGGCACTAATTGCATTTAGCACCCTTTCTTTTTCTTTCTCAGGAGTAGAAGCTTTTATATTTTCAGTGGATATCTGCTGAAAAAGACCTTTTAACAAAATGGCTTTTCCTATCGCCGTACCCGAAGACACTCCTTTTCCCTGATATGTCCTTGTTTCATGTTTTACAATTGAGTGTGTTTTCAACCTATCTAGCGTATCAGCAACTTCAAGAAGACCGGCGAGGCTTAAGGACACTATCTGAAAAAGTGTTTCTTCAGCAGGGTTTATGGGCCGCTTGTCTTTATTTTGTCCAACAAGTACACCCACACAATTGTTGTTAAGGATTATCGGAACGCCTATATAACTTTCATATTCTTCCTCACCAATTTCAGGAAAAAACTTGTAACTGGGATGCTTGGATGCAGGCATTTCTATGAGGGGTCTTTTAGTTTTATGAACAACACCAGTCAGACCTTCATCAGATTTAAGAAATACTGAATTTCTGGCTTTTACCTTAAGGCCAACATTTGCCCTTAACTTCAAACCTTTTTTAACATCATCCCACATATAAATTGAAACTACATTAAACCTAAGTGTTGTTGCGATCTTTCTTACAACATTCCTGAGAATAGTATCGAGACGGTTTGATTTATTAATTAAATCACTTATCTCATGCACAAGTCTTAAGTGCATATGCTCTTTGTCTAAAAGTTCTTTTGTAGTCATATCAATTGAGAAAATAAAAATATTGTAAAAAGCTGGGAATTATTATTATACCGAAAAATAGAAGAGATTTTTACTTTCCAACAACAAGATTATTAAGTAGATTAACAGCCCTGATTTATTAATATACGGATTATAACAATGAAAGAGAATAAAATAAAAGTAGCAATTATGGGTTCTGGGCCCGCCGGTTTTTATGCCGCTGAACACCTTCAAAAAAAACTGGGTGAAAGAGTACATATAGATATGTTTGATAAACTTCCTACCCCACACGGGCTTGTGAGAAGTGGTGTGGCACCGGATCATCAAAAAATAAAATCTGTAACCAGGATCTATGATAAAATTGCTTCAAACCCAAATTTCAGATTTTTTGGCCTTGTAGAATTCGGAAAACATTTAACTATTGATGATCTAAAAAATTATTATCACCAAATTGTATTTGCAACCGGAGCGCAGACAGATAGAAGAATGAACATTCCTGGAGAAGACCTTAAAGGAAGCCACACGGCCACCGAGTTTGTTGCTTGGTATAACGGCCATCCGGAATACACAGCCCATGAATTTGATCTTTCAAAAGAAAAAGTGGCAATTGTGGGTATGGGAAATGTGGCAGTAGATGTTGCGAGGATACTCTGCCGCACTAAAAAAGAACTTGGTGAAACGGATATTGCCGATTATGCATTTGATAAGCTTATAAACAGCAATGTAAAAGAAGTTTATATGTTGGGAAGAAGGGGCCCGGCCCAGGCAGCTTTCACAAACCCTGAACTGAGAGAACTTACAAAACTTGAAGATGCAAATTTAATTACACATAAAAAGGAGGTTGAACTTGACGATTTAACCTCGAGCAAACTTGAAGAAAAACCTGACAGAACAGCCGAAATAAAAATTGTTATCTTAAAAGAAGCTTCAGAAAATACTCCTTCTAAATCAAAGAACCTGACAATAAGGTTTTTAGTGTCACCAGTTGAAATCATCGGAGATGATGATGGAAATGTCTCAAAAATAAAACTGGTGAAGAATGAACTTTACAAATCAGATAACGGATCAATCAGGCCAAGGGCAACCGGCAGTTTTGAAGATCTTGATGTGGATATTGTGTTCAGGTCAATCGGTTATCATGGAATTCCACTCCCAGGATTACCTTTCAGGGAAGACTGGGGAATAATTCCAAATATAGAAGGCAGGGTAACAGATGGTAAAGACGGTGTAACTGTTAAAGGAATTTATGTCACGGGTTGGATAAAAAGAGGGCCGACTGGGGTGATTGGCACTAACAAGACTGACTCAGGTGAGACAGTTAAGTGCATGGTCCAGGACATTGAAAATAATGAAATTCTAATACCTGCCAAAACAGAAAGAAACGACATCCTCAATCTTATTAATGAAAGACAACCAAAATATGTTTCATATGAAGACTGGCTGAAAATAGATGAGATTGAAAAGAAAAAAGGTGAAGATGTTGGAAGGCCAAGGTTAAAATTTACAAATATAGATGAAATTCTTGAGGCTTTGAAAAAATAAAAACCATATATAATAAAGAGCTCTTCCCTTGCGCAACTGCAGGGGAAGATTTAGATGGGGTTTCAGAATTATTATTTTTGATCTTGTTACAATACAAAAATTTAGTTGAAATTTTTAAAGGAAGGAAAGAAAAGATATGAAGAAGATAGATATTAATTTGGAAGAATACCAATACAATTACTTGCTAAGTGAATCAAAGAAAAATGGCAAAAGTATTACAAAAATTATAAGAGACCTAATAAATAAGAGTATGACTTCAAAAGGTTCTGACAATTTTGATAAATCATTTTGGAATATAGGTGAAGATGATTTTACAACCAAATCTAATTATGGCTCAAAATCTCATGATGATTTTATTTACAACTCTTTAATATAAAATCATAGAACTTCAAGCTTGATTCTTCTTCTTAAAGGATCAATATCTACAATTTCAAGTGAAACTTCACCACCTATCTTTAACTCTTTATTTGCAACGTTGGTAACAGTAAGTTCACTAAAAAACTGAGGTATATATGCAGCTATTCTATAACTGTTTTTCAGGCTGATATAACCTTTCACAGTTTTAATATTTTCTTGCAAAAGATATTTAAAAAACCAGTACCTGTGTCTGCTTCTTTGAGAATTTTTGATCTCTCTTACATTAAGGCTCACTTTTGAGTTTAAATTTTCCAGCTCTTCCACAGAATAAGTAACTTTTTTATCTGATATATAAGAAGTGAGCTGGCGCTGTAAAACAAGATCAAGGTACCTGCGAATAGGAGATGTAACCTGAACATAAGAATCAATACCAAGTGATTTATGAAGTTCGGGAGATAATACAACTCTGCTGGGTTTTAGATGTTTAACAATCTTTGTTGCATAAAGCGGGTCATCCTGGTCAAGTTCCCTGGCTTCAGGATCAATATTTTGCATCTGAGATCTATAAATAGAAGGAATAGTATTTTTATTAAAAAAGTCAGCTGCAAGCCTGTTCATAAGCACCATGCACTCAGAAACAACCCTGTGGGGCATAGATGTCATTAAATTTTCGCGAGTTTTTATCTTACCGTTCTCATCAATTGTTATTTTAAGTTCGGGAAGCTGTACAATCAAAGCCCCATTTTCAAGCCTGGTTTCCCTTAAATTCTCAGTAACTTTAATTATTGACTTCCAATTATCAGAATTAAATAGCTGCGAGGCACTCTCATAGGAAATATTTTCTTTTAGTTTAATTTTTGTTCTTTCAAAATAATAATCCTTGAGAGAAAAACTATTTTTATCAAAAACTGCAAAAAGTGAAAGAGAAGGCTTTTCAAATCCTTCTGACAAACTTAATTTTTCTTTCACGAGAGCTTCGGGGAACATATTTATTGTGTTTTCAACAAAATAAACAGACTCACCTTTATTTTGTGCTTCCAGGTCAAGAAAGTCCTCTCTTTTAATAAGAAGTGAAACATCTGAGATATGTACTCCCAAAACAAAATCATTTTCTTTTTCTTCAAAGGAGATTGCATCATCAATATCTTCAGTAGTCACATCATCCACTGAATAAATTTCAAGGTTGGTCCTATCTACAAAACCAGTAAAATCGTATTCAGAGTTCAAAATAGAATTCAACTCGATCTCGGATCTGTCTGAATATTTAATATAAGAATCAAACCTTTTTGAGATATGGTCTTCATCTTCTCCCCACAATCCAATATCTCGTAGGAATTCAACTGCACTCTCTATGTCTTTAAAACCTGCATCCTGAATAAAGCTTTTTGCTTCTTTGGCACTTTCGTACTTATCGAGATCAAAAGCGTAATTTGAAATGAGATCAATATAATCTTTATGTTGTTCATTATATTTTTTTTCTATTTCCCCACTTAAAACCTTTATTATCCAATCGAGTGCATTTTCTCTTTTGTTTTCTTTTTCCTTTTTAAGAAGGTTTATTCTTACTTTCTCATCGACTGTTTCAGCTGAGTTTACTATATAATTATTGTCCTCAGCTCTTTCAAAAAAAGTTTTATCTTTATCAACAGCCCAAAGAAAGTTGAGACGATCCTGATTATCCACATCTCTTTCAGACTTGTATATATCAAGCAGTGAATCAAAATCAACTACACTCTCAGGTTCAGATTTCTTCCAGACTGATTCTATATCAACATCTTCCTTATTTTTTTCAAGATCTTTTCTCAGGTTTCTAAAACTCAGTTTTTTTTCCTTATCCGTAAGATCATTTGAAACAATTAAAGCAGAACAAAGCACAATCTTTTTAAGTTCAACAGGATGAAGCTTTCCATCTTCAGAGAAAATATTAAATTTTACTCCTGATTGAGAGGTAAAAATTCCAAGAGCGGGTTCCCTTCTTTTTCTGTAGACAACAAGTTCGTTTAATTTGGGAATAGTTTTCATCAGATTAAAAAGTTTAACTTCTATCTAATGATTTTTTATGCTCTAATGCACTTTTTATAAAGTCGCTAAATAGCGGATGAGGCTTTGAGGGTTTAGATTTAAATTCAGGATGAAACTGGCATCCTAAAAACCAGGGATGATCTGGCACCTCAATGATTTCAACAAGGTTATTATCAGGTGATAGGCCACTTAAAACAATTCCCTTTGCTTCCAGCAAATTTCTGTATTTATTATTTACTTCAAATCTGTGCCTGTGTCTTTCTGATATTTCATCTCTATTATAAACTTTCCGGGCAAGTGTTCCCTCTTTTAAAACACAGGGATAAGCGCCAAGACGCATTGTGCCGCCCATACTATCAATATCTTTTTGAGATTCCATTAGATCAATAACAGCATTTTCAATATGATCGCCGGTTTCTTTTGTGTTTGCATCTGCTAAACCGCATACGTTTCTCGAATACTCAACCACAGCCATCTGCATTCCATAACATATACCAAAAAATGGAACCTTGTTTTCCCTGGCAAATCTGATTGAATCTATCTTTCCTTCGATCCCCCTTTCCCCGAATCCTCCGGGCACCAAAATTCCATCCACATCATTTAGAAAATCTTCTGCTTTTGCATTTTCAACATCTTCAGAATCCACATACTTGATCTCAACACTTGAGCTATTGGCAAGACCACCATGAGAAAGGGCTTCATGAAGGCTTTTATAAGCATCCCCATGAGCTATATACTTACCCACAACTCCAATTTTCACACTATGGACAGGATTCTTTATTTTCTCAACCATTTCTTCCCAATCTTTAATATCCGGCCTTTTTGTCCACATATTAAGAGATTCGGCAACAATTTCATCCAGCCTTTCTTTGTAGTAAATAATTGGTATTTCATAGATATTATCAACATCTTTTGCAGTTATCACAGCTTCATAATTTATGTTGCAAAAAAGAGCTATTTTTTGCTTAATTTCTTTTGGCAAGAATGCAGCTGTACGACAAAGAAGCACATCAGGCTGAATACCAATTTGGAGAAGTTCTTTAACACTGTGTTGAGTAGGCTTGGTTTTCAACTCACCTGCAGCAGCCAGATAAGGTACATAAGTGAGGTGGATGAAAAGTGTATTTTGCCTTCCAAGATCAGACCTGAGTTGCCTTACAGCTTCGAGAAATGGGAGACTTTCAATATCACCCACAGTGCCGCCAATCTCCACTATTACAACATCATTATCATCACCAAGTGCTAAAACCCCTTCTTTTATTTCATCTGTAATGTGTGGGATTACCTGAACAGTTTTTCCGAGGAATTTTCCTTCCCTTTCTTTGGTGATAACAGAATCGTAGATCTTTCCGCTTGTGAAATTGTTTTTCTTGCTAAGAACTGCGTTTGTGAACCTCTCATAATGTCCGAGATCCAGATCAGTCTCAGTGCCATCATCTGTCACAAATACTTCGCCATGCTCAAAGGGGTTCATTGTGCCAGGATCAACATTGATATAAGGATCGAGCTTTTGAAGAGTGACCCTGAGACCACGGCATTCGAGTAAAAGCCCTATTGATGAAGCTGCTATACCTTTGCCCAGCGAAGACATAACGCCACCTGTAACAAATATGAATTTGGCTTTCTTCATCAACAAGTTTCCCTAAAAAGATATTTAAAATATTTAAAACCGAGGTGGGTTTTTAATAATATATTTGATCTAAACTTTCTGGCAATAGTAGGTCGAATATTAATGCAGATTACTTTAAAACACTTGTTACTTTGTAAAAAAAGCGGGACTATTATAAAGTATATAAAACTTAAAAACTAAATTTGGGGGGATTTATTATGATTGACAAGATAATTAATGAGGCTTCAAGTGCAATAGTTTCTGCTATTAAAGGTGTTGACGATGTAATTACCGCATTACGTCAAACTGTCAAAAATCAGGTTGTTGGCACCTTAAAAGATGTAAGTGAAATAACCAAAACTGGCTTAGACGAAGTAACCGCAGTGGCAATAGGAACTATTAAAGGAGCAAACGAAGTTGGAACTTCACTAATTGATGCTGCTAGAGGGACGGTTCGTGCATCTATAACTGGGGTATCAGAAATAGGTGGTGATGTTTTGGCGGCTGCAAGAAAAGCTGCACGTGGAGTTATAACTGGAACAGCAGAAGTTGGAGGAGATTTAGGAAAGGCCGCAGTTGCTGCAGTAGAAGGTGCTATTAATGCCGCTAAAGAAATTGGAGTAGACACTGCCGATGCAGCTGGAGCTGCAACAACAGGTATTATAAGAGCCGCTAATGAAATTGGAACTGAAGCTGCAACGTCTGTAAAAAAAGCTTTACTCTCAACAGCCTCACTTCCTAGAGAAGTTATTGAAAAAGCAATAAATAAAGAAGAAGAGTCTAAAAACGAATAACAGTTGAAATAAAATTGATTTTATTATTAGGATTCTTAAAATATTTCAGATATTAACAAAATGAAATTTATAGTTTTGTTACATTAAATTTTATCAAGGAATAATATAAGTTTTGAAAGTGCTTTTGCTCTGTGGCTGATTTTATTTTTTATATCTGGATTTATTTCAGCCATTGTTTTTTTATATTCAGGAAGATAAAAAACAGGGTCATAACCAAAACCTTTATTACCTCTTTTTTCATCAAGGATAATTCCATTACATTCGCCATCAAAAAAATGTATTTCACCACTGGTTTTGTAGTAAGCAATTGAGCAAATAAACCTTGCCTGTCTGTTTTCAATACCGTTTAAAGCTGAAAGAAGCTTATTATTATTATTTTCATCATTTGCATCTCGCCCTGAGTATCTGGCAGAGAAAATCCCGGGGGCACCGTCTAAAGCATCCACAGAAAGTCCTGAATCATCGGCAATTGTGTCAACACCAAGTAACTCAGAAACAGCATTAGCTTTAATAAAGGCATTCTCTCTAAAAGTTGAACCAGTTTCTTCAATCGAAGGTATCTTATCAAAATCTGAAAGTGAATATATTTTATCGAAATGGCTTTTTAAAATAGATTGGAACTCGGCAAATTTCCCTTTATTTCCAGTTGCAATAACAATACTTTTTTTGTTCACAAGATTATTAGCCGAAACAGTTTTTTTGAATTTCTACAAGATCATTAATTCCATCACTGGCAAGTGATAAAAGCATATCGAGATTTTCTCTGTCGAAAGGATGCCCTTCTGCAGTTCCCTGAATCTCCACAAACTTTCCAGAACCAGTCATAGCAACATTGAGGTCTACCTCGGCATTGGAATCTTCGGCATAGTTAAGATCAAGCAAACAATCATCTCCGACAATACCCACGCTCACTGCAGCCACGCTGTCAGTAATAGGGCTTTCCGAAAGAGTGCCATCACTCAATAGTTCCTCAATTGCGTGTTTAAGTGCTACAAATGCACCTGTTATTGAAGCTGTTCTTGTGCCGCCATCAGCCTGAAGAACATCACAATCAACCACAATTGACCTTTCTCCGAGCTTTTCAAAGTCTATAGTTGATCTTAATACCCTTCCAATAATTCTTTGTATCTCGTGTGTCCTTCCACCAATTTTCCCTCTCGTAGAATCTCTTCTTATTCTTTCCTGGGTCGCACGTGGAAGCATAGAATACTCTGCCGTTACCCAACCTGTGCCAGTGTCACGAAGAAAAGGAGGCACAGATTCCTCGATAGATGCTGTACATAAAACTTTGGTCTCCCCCATTTCAATCAGTGCAGATCCTTCAGCATACTTCATAACATCAATATCTATTTTTACTGGTCTTAATTCATTTGTTTTTCTTCCGTCAATTCTCATATTTTACTCCTTTTAATTTACAAAACTATTTTTTCTACTCTGATTTTTGTTAGCTTATTATTTTCAATCTCAGCAACTTTAAACTGATAACTTCCTATTGCAAATGACTCACCCTCCTTGGGTATCCTCGAAAGGTTACTGAGAATAAGGCCTGCAACAGTAGTGCTCGGGGTCGGGGAGTTTATCTCAAAACCGGTTTCTTTATTAAAATCTTTTATGAGTATATCTCCGCGGCTTTCATATACATAATCTGTAAGCTTCTTAATATTTTCAAACTCCTCATCATCGTATTCGTCCCTTATCTCACCGAAAAACTCTTCCATTATATCTTCAATTGTAATAAGACCTGAGGTATTACCATATTCATCCTTAACTATTGCAAGGTGAGTGCTGCTTTCCTGAAGTCCTCTCAAAGCCCTGAGAATTGGGGTGTTTTCAGGAATTCTGTAAACCGGCAGGAGTATATCTTCAATTTTGATGTCTTCATCTTCTTTAGCCCTTATTAGATCTTTAAGATGTATAATCCCAACAATTTGATCGATTGTGTCATTATAAATTGGGAACCTGGTGAACCTATTAAAAATAATATTTTCATAAAGAAGATTCTTGTCTAAATCTTCAGGGTAAGCCACAATATTTGCCCTGTTGGTCATTATGTCTTTTACTCTTAACTCAGATGCCTCTATTGTCGAGGAAATAACTTCAACAGAATCACTCTCATTAGATACAACCTGATTAATCCCCTTGTAGAATTCCTGCATTAATTCTTCCTTACCTTCTTCATCACCTTTCAACCTATCTATAAGCGGATTAATGGTTTTTTTAAAGATGAAGTTTATAGGAGTGGCAATTTTGTGTATTACAAATAGAGGGACAGAAACATGTTTTGCCACTGCAATCGGATTTACAGAAGCAATTGCTTTAGGTGTAATCTCCGCAAATATCAGTACAGCTATAGTCATAAAAATAGTTGAAACTGTTAAACCGGCAGTTTCACCCAGAAGTGAAACAAAATACACTGAAGCAACAGCAGTTCCTAAAATATTTACAAGATTGTTTCCAATAAGGATTGTTACAAGAAGTTCAGAAGGTTTTTTTATAAGATCCTCAATAATATTTCTCTGTATCTTGTTTAACTTATTATTTTCAAGATCGTTTTGATTAAGCTTCATCAGAGCAGTCTCACTGCTTGAAAAAAAGCCAGAAAGTAAAATAGTAACCAGGATAATCAACAAATAGATCATAGTTCTCCTCTTAATTAACTTTTGGTATTAATGACTAATATTTTTTATAAGGTTAAACGAGACAATAATATATAGAAGAATTTTTAAATTTGAATGTTTAGGAATGTAAATTGTTAAAAAACATTAATAAAATGGTGGAGGCGCTGGGAGTCGAACCCAGGTCCGAAAAAGAGCCTCACTTCGCGTCTACATGTTTGTCCCGTCATTAAAATATTGCAGCAAAATCACCGACAGGCAAGGTTTGCTACTGCAAGCGTTGAGTAAGTTTCTTACCCGGTCTCACCCCAGGCATTAAGACCGTGGCCAGCTCGTTTAAGTTTGCGCCTCAGTAAGCCATACGAGCATGACTTAAGGAGCCGTCGCAGTCAATTATGCTGCGAGTGCGTTAATTGGTTCGGCACTTGTTATGTGCGTAGTCATTTTTACGAGTTAACAAGCTCGACATGCGGCAAAAGTTATCCCATTTCCCGTCGAAGCCATTACGCCCCCAAATTATTAATGTTTCAAAGATCGTTTTATTGCTTTTTCCATCTCACGGTTGGCATCACGTTTTTTAATATCTTCCCTTTTATCGTGAGTCTTTTTACCCTTTGCAAGGGCAATCTCAAGCTTTGCAATGCCATCCTTAAAGTAAATCTTTAAGGGAACTAAAGTGTAACCCTTAATATTTGTTTTACCAATCAGTCTTTTAATTTCGAGTGCATTTAGAAGGAGTTTCCTGGTTCTTTTTGGGTCGTGGTTAAACACGTTTGCCGCTTCATACGGGGCAATATAGGAGTTTAGTAAATAGACTTCTCCATTTTTTATTAATCCAAAGCTTTCTTTTATGCTCGCACTATTATCGCGGAGTGATTTCACCTCCGAGCCCTTTAAAACAAGCCCTGCTTCATACTTTTCTTCAAAATTATAGTCTCTGTGAGCTGTTGGGTGTTTACACACTATCTTCATAACACTTAATATAATACTTTAAATTTTGGAATCAATGTTCTTGTTAAAATCATTCCTGCGAAAGCAGAAATCCGGGATGCCAACTAGAAATATAAATACGTCTCAGGATTCAATAGATTGCTACAAAACAATAATTCGGCAGTTAGTTTTTCTTTCTCGCTATCCTGGATCCCGGCTTGGAGACCGTGATGACAAAATAAAAAAGGGACTAACCATTTCTAGAAAGTCCCTTACTTTTTTAAACTAACTACTATTTTTATCACCCTCATCCTTAATCCTTCTCCCCTCAAGGGAGAAGGAAATAATGGATGTGAATTTATTATTTTCCTAACTTCTAACCACTATCTTTTAACTACTAATTTTCTCCTAAAAACAATTCCACCAATTCCAACAATAGCTGGAAGCAGCATCACAAGAAGATTGCCGAAAGCATTTGAGCTGTTTACATTTGATGAGGCAATTGAACATCCGCCGCCGCCATCACATTCATCAAGCGCATTTAATACAATTTGCACCAGTTCATCAAAATCTCCGCCTGGAGCACCATCAGCAATTACTTCAATTTCTGCATTTACCAATCCTGACTGATCTCCATCTGCACATAAGCCTATTTGTAGATCAAAAGTAGAAGGTAAGTTCTCTACTTCACAGATAATATCTGCATCTTCAAACAACACATTACCAATTGAATCGGGATCTGAGTCAGAATCATCATCAAAAACCAGTGAACAATCACCTACATCCGGACTAAGATTTGCAAACTCAGGACGTACCTGCGGTGGAACATCAATAAGTATTGTCCCTCTACCAGTAATATCATTACCCACTTCAACTAAAACGGTAAGACCATCTTCATCTGTCTCTTCATTACCAATTACAATATTTGTATCAGCAGGGTTACAATCAGTTCCATTATCGTCCAGAATAAATCCACCAAAGCAACCACAAATAAAACCAGAGCCATCAGCACCCAGGCAAAGCTGATCACAATCGTTTCCTACACACTCCGGTATTTCAATATCACAAGTGTCACCTTCAAAACCAGCTGGGCATACACATGTAAATGAATCAACACCATCTGTGCAAGTTCCTCCATTTTCACATGGATTAGGTGAACAATCATCTATATTAGTGCAATTTCCAGGCTCGCCATCCCCTTCAAAACCATCCTGACATTCACAGGACCTGCCGGTTTCATCATCAGGTTGGGCAGCTAGATCAGTGCAGATTGCATTTGTATCACATGGATTGTTTATACATGCATCTATTGCATCAGCGCAGTTTCCTGGTTCTCCATCTCCTGTGAATGGGGGATCACAAGTGCATGTTCTGCCTGCGGGTGTATCTGGGGCTGGTGCAGCCATATCAGCACATGTGGCATTAGCATCACATGGGTTATTAATACATGCATCCACATCAGCACACATTCCTGGCTCTCCATTACCTACAAAACCTGCATCACAAGTACATGTTCTGCCTGCGGGTGTATTAGGGGCTGGTGCGGCCAAATCTGCACATGTTGCATTTGCATCACAAGCATTAGCTATACATGCATCCACATCAGCACACATTCCTGGCTCTCCATTACCTACAAAACCTGTATTACAAGTACATGTTCTGCCTGCAGGTGTATCTGGTGCGGGAGGAGGCATATCTGCACACGTTGCATCCGCATCACACATATTATTTACACAAGCATCTATATCAGCATTTGTGAATATACAGTCGACAGTATCTCCATCAGCAGCAATTCCAATTTCAACAGTTGGGTTCATACCATCGTCAGTTGAGGTTCCTGAACCGTCTTCAGCGCAATCTATTGTTAATTCAAATCCGGCAGGGACTGTTTCTGTCACTGTATAATCAGTTGCATCAGTTGGAACAATACAGCTATTTGTATCTCCATCATCAAGCGTAAAAGGGCTGGTAAGATCACAGCCATCAGGAAAGTTGGTGCTTGTAAAAGCAAATCCTGTGCCACCCATAGGATCAGTTGCTTTCATGATTGAGATTGTTCCTATGTCAAGTGCTTCAACTGCACCAGGGGTACAATTCGTTGCCGCCCTGTCGAACCCTCTTTGGTCCATTGCCTCACAGTTTGCTGCGGATGCTGTAGCGATATTACTTGATGTTAATACATTCTTAGTAAGGGTTGGACCCCCGTTATCAGCAAGGATAAGAGATACATCAATAATTGGTGAGGCATCAGTAAATCCACATGTAGGGACTGTATTGTCGTCTTCTACACTATTTCCACCTGTGTCCACATCTACAGCATCATCACAGTTATTAAGTGATCCACCTGAAGTATTCCTTAAAATTAGTATATTAGTTGTATTTTCAGTTCCACTATTTGATAGGCCACCACCCGATGTAATACTAGCACCATCGGTATCCGCCAGGTTATCTGCAACTGTTACATGCACCAGATTTAATGTTGCACCGGTTACGGTTCTTACCCCGCCACCAGACCCAGTAGACATATTATTAGCAATAGTGCTATTTGTAATAGTTGCAGATGAACCAGCTAATAGTATTATTCCCCCACCATTACCAGAAGCATTGTTATTTGATATTGTACTATCATCGATTTCCGCACTATTTGCAGAAATAGAAAGACCACCCCCGGCGACTGCGGCTGTATTATTATCAATAGTTGACTGATTTATCTCGAGTGATCCGCCTCCAACCATACCGGTTTGTGAATGTATACCACCTCCAAAATTGCCTGCATTGTTGACTTCAATAGTACATCTGTTAATTGTGAAATTATGGCCGGCATTATAAATTGCTCCGCCATCACCAGAATCAGTTGTTCCAACCCCAGTTCCACCAGTTAATGTCAAATCATTGAGCTCAATATCAAAGGGACCCATTCCGGCTTCATTCACAGTGCTAAAGATTCTGCCCATGACATCTCCATCAACTGTGGCATTATTGCCATTCACTGTTATAGTTGAATCAAATATGATTTCTCCTGCAAGTGTTATTGTAGTTACAGAAGGATCAACATTAACAATCGCTTCACCGCTATTCTCAATACAGTCTCTAAGCTGGTTTGCTGAACCATCATCACCACCATCGGTGACCATACACTGGGAATATGCTGTGCTTGAGAAACCAAAAGAAACAACTAAAAGAATTAAAAGAGAAATGTAGCTAAAGTACTTTGTGTTCATCCTATTTACCCTCCAAAACTAAATAAATATTTATAGTTAAATTTATTATAATATTTTTTAGTACTAATTGTCCAGTCTTAAAAAAAATAAAACGAGATTCTTTTAGATTAAAACGGGAATATCCTGATGGTTGTTTTGAATTATTAAAAGTATATGTCACCCAATTCACCAGATTGCTACAACACATCAATTCGGCAGTTAGTTTTTCTTTCCCGCTATTCTGGATCCCAGATCAAGTCTGGGATGACAAGATAAAAAAAGGGGCTAACCATTTTTGGAAAGCCCCTTTTTTTTTTGTCATCCTGAATTCATTTCAGGATCTAGTCTTTTTTTAATAACTATCTACTAACCAACTAATCTCCTTCTTCTAAAGAACATGCCACCTATTCCCACAACTGCAGGAAGCAGCATTACAAGAAGATTACCAAGTGCATTTGAGCCATTCACATTCGATGAAGCAATTGAACAACCGCCACCATCACCACTATCACTATCCTCATCGTCACACTCATCAAGAGCATTAAGAACAATATCTATAAACTGACTAAAATCTTCACCGGTATCATCCACCTGAACTTCAACTTCAGCAACATCATTAAGTGCATTTGGATCTATAGCGCAGAGTGCAATCTGTAACTCAAATGGATCTTGAGGGAAGTTAGGTATATCACACTCAATATCCACATCTGTCACATTTGCAGCATTATTAAAATCGAGAACGTCACAATCTCCAATATTAGGATTAAGGTTCGCAAAGAATGGACGCACACTTGACGGCAGATTAACAACTAATGTTCCTCCGTCCGGAACATCATCGCCAACATCTATTGATAATGTAACACCATCACTGTCAGTATCATCATCACCAAATTCTACGCCACTATCACTATCATCGTCGTCATCATCACCATCATCATCATCTCCCGGAACCTCAGTCTCACAAGTATCACCTTCAAATCCATCAGGGCAATCACATGTAAATGAGTCAACACCATCTGTGCAAGTTCCGCCATTCAGACAAGGATCAGGATCACAATCATCTATATTTGTTTCGCACATATCTCCTTCAAATCCATACGGACTCCAGCACACAGTGACGACCGGACTCATCAGCGCGCTCAA
>JAJCZR010000035.1 GCA_029262295.1 Deltaproteobacteria bacterium
AGTATTAGCTCCGGTATACCGGGAGGAGGAACTATATTCATAGACCTTCCTGATGATGTATTAGCTCTTGCAGCTAGTTTAGTACCAAACATAGCACCATGTGAAATAGTGGAAAGTCAGACAGCTAATATAGAAGATGCAGATGTGGTGTGTGACATACAAGACTTTCCATTTGAAATAGATGTAATACTAAACTTATGTAGACAGGGAAATGTAAGTGGAGTGGCAGAAGCAGTAGTGGAAGTAATATCAGATGACAGGCCTGAAGAGAGTGCAGAAGAAACAATAGAAATACTGTTAAATGATTTAGAGCTATGTCAGGCAACAGGAGATGGAGACGGAGAGCCAGAGCCGGGAGGAGATGGTGACAGCAGTGGTGATGGAGAAGGAGCAGGAAGTGGATGCGCTATAGCACCTGCAAACACAACCAGTACAAACAGTGTATTGGTAACACTACTATCAGCAGTGGCAGGAATAGCGGGAGTGTTTTTTAGAAGAAGAAAGCAGAATGCATGATACAAGATTCAAGATCACCTTATATTCCCCTCTCCCCAGCGTGGGAGAGGGTTAGGGTGAGGGGGATAGAAGAATTGTCATACCTGCATGCCTGAGATTGTCCTGAGGCACTCGAAGGATCAGGTATCCAAATCTTTTAAACAATAGATTCCGTTCAGAAAATTAACGGAATGACAGACAGTGAATCCTGAGATTTATTTAAAATTCTCGTCGAAATCCTGGATTCTAAATCTAGTTTGGGATGACAGAAAAAATACACTTATCTAAGTTTCGGATTATTTTTGTGCCTGTCTTTATCCCTAGTTGTTTTCTTTTCCATATTCTTTTTAATAGCTTCAGTGAGATCTATTCCCGTCTGGTTTGCAATACATACTAATACAAAGAAAACATCTGCAAGCTCGTCTGATAAATTATATTTTTTATCAGACTCTTTTGAGCTCTGATCACCATAAGTTCGCGACATTATCCTTGCCACTTCACCCACTTCTTCGACAAGCTCCGCAAGATTGGTAAGCTCAGAGTAATATCTCACTCCAACATCCTTAATCCAATTATCCACATCTTCTTGATACTGTTTAATAGTTTTTTCGCTCATTTTTTATACACTCTAATTAATAAATGCTGTTAGGGTCAAGTCTTTTCTTAATCTTGGATTCTTACCCCTCTCCAAAAAGATATATAATCTTTAATCTCCTTTGCCTTTTCTTTTGGCTCAGGATAAAACCATGCACCATCTTTATTTGTCTTATCACCAACAACTATATCATAGTAGCTTGCCTCACCTTTCCACGGGCAGCTGGTATGAGTGGAGCTTTCAACCAGCAAATCTTTTTTAACAGAATCGGGAGGAAAGTAGTGATTTCCTTCGATTACAATTGTTTCACTACTTTCGGCAACAACTTCATTATTCCATATCGCTTTCATTAGAACTCCTCAGTTTATTGAATAAACGAATAAAAAATATATCCTATTATTCCAAATTTCGCTCATTTTTATAATAGGAAGGAAAAAATCCAAGTGACTAGAATGGAATTAGAACTAAATAGTGATACTAAGAGACTAAGTTTTGATCAGGCTCTCAGAACATTGCAGCAAAACCATATTCAGCTCAGCACAATGGCGGACATTAAAGCGAATATAATGATCACTGTCTGCTCTATTGTTCTGACATTTTCGCTAACACAGGTTTATAAACCTGTTTTGCAGATACACCTTTCTGTATTAATTACATTCACATTACTTGCACTTTTGCTTGCAGTATTAGCAGTGATCCCAAGTATGAAAAAACCTCTTGATAAGGATGGCAATCTCGATCAATCCTCATCTATGTTTAACCTTTTTTTCTTTATGCATTTTGATGAAATACCAAAAGATGATTTTATAGAAAAAATGAAAAAGGTATTGAATGACGATACTTTACTTTATGAACACATAATTGCCGATATCTATGGAAATGGAATTGCACTTTCCAGAAAAAAATACAGGCTTATAAGGTGGAGTTACCTGCTTTTTCTGGCAGGAATACTATTAAGTATTATCACTTTGGGTGTAGACATATTTTTGGGCAAATCAATCTTTTTATCAAATACATTAGGTTAATCACCAAATCACTTTTAAATGAGTATATTTTTCAAAATGGCGAAAATCTTTATTCCTTGTGATTATAGGAACTTCGTAATCTATGCAAGATTGAGCAATAAGGGCATCAGCTAATCTACATTTTAAACCTTTGTTCAATATTATAGATCTTGTTATTCCCGCTCTTTCCCAAAACCCTGAATTTAGCTCCAGTGTTGGGATATTAATAAGATTCTCAATTATTATATTTGGAAGTTTGGGTTCGCTTAAAATTTCAGTCAAAACTATCGGTGGGATTGCTATAATCTGAGAATTCAAACCATTCTCAAATATATCAACATCATTACCGCTTTCTCCTTCAAAAAAAGCGATAATAGTGCTACTATCTACTGCAATCATATACGGTCGTGCTTAAGTTCATCAAGGCTTTTAGAAAATTTTACTTTGCCCTTGGCCCTTATTAATTCTTTATAAGAATTTGAAGCGGCTATTAATTTTAAACCTCTTCGAACCGTCTCTGTTATACCTTTTCCGGTTTCACTTTGAGCCTTTTTTAATAATTCTTCCGGAATCTGAACTGTTATTTTTCTTGATGTATTCATTGATTTTTAATGTACCATACTCAAAGCCATAAGTCTATATGGTAATTACCATCCAAGCTTCTGAAAAAGCTTCTCTTTAAACTGCAAATAATCATCTGTAATTTCGGGCATAACCTGATTATTGATTTTTTTTACAAATGTAATTCCAGCAGAAGCGTTAGTAAGAAATGTAAAATCAGAATTAAGCAGATATGGAAGCTTAAACTTCCTTTCATTAATCTCATAACCCAATTCAGGTGCTATATCTAAAACAATATCCCTTGTTATTCCTGAAAGTAGCCCGCAATTTAAAGAAGGTGTAAAAATTGAAGTACCTCTCACCCAGAAAATGTTGGATGAAGAAGTCTCAACAATCTCATCATTAATATTGAGGAAAACGCAATCATCAAAACCTTTTTCAATAACCTCTCTTCTTGCAAGAATATTCTCCATATAGTTAAATGACTTAACTGTATTAAGAGGCGAATTTTGATTTCTCTTGAATTTAGAAACGCAAAGTGAAAATTCATTTTTTGTTTCTATATGTTTTTTTACAACAATCAACACAGATGACTTTTCAGGTTTTGAGTAAAAAAGGGTTTCTCCTTCGGAAACAAGGCAAAGCTTTACGTATGCATCTTGAATTTCGGTTTGAGCAACGGATGCAGCAATAGTTTCCTTTAATAGATCTTCATCGGGATAGGGTATATCAAAAAGCTCAGCACTTTCTTTCAGTCGCTGAAAATGTTTATCAAGATAAACGGGAAGTGTTCCTTTATATCTAAACGTCTCAAAAACACCATCCCCATAAAATAAGGCCCTTGGAAAAAGTATTTTTTCAGACAAGTTGCCATTTACAAATATATACTCTCTCAATGTAGAAAAAAGTATATCATTTAAGAACAAAATTAACGATTATGTGTAGTTGTGATTATTGCTTTTGACTTTAATATTGTTTCATCATACTCACTCTTCGGATCTGAATCCCATACAATTCCTCCTCCAACCCAAAATGAAGACCCCTCTTTAGTGTTCACTTTCACTCTTATTGCAACGCTCATTGTAAAATCACCATCTGGTTTAATAAAGCAAATTGCCCCGCAATAAGGTCCTCTGTAATGAGGCTCAATTTCATCTATTATTTCAAGTGCCCTTCTTTTAGGTGCACCCGTCACTGATCCCGGAGGAAAAGTATTGTAGATTATCTCTGACAGAGTTAATCCATCTTTCAAATTACCTTCAATTTCTGATTCCATCTGATAAAGGGTTTCGTAACCTTCCACTTCAAAAAGTTTATTTACTTTGATTGAACCATACTCGCAAATTCTACCCAAATCATTCCTCATAAGATCAACTATCATTACATTCTCTGCCCTTTCTTTTATACTGCTTGCTAAAGATTTTTTAAGCATAACATCTGAGGTTTCATCTTCACCTCTTTTTGCTGTTCCCTTTATTGGTCTTGTAGTGATTTTATTCTTTTCCTTTCTCAGAAAAAGCTCCATTGAACCACTTAAGAGTTGAAACTCATTAAAATCGATAAACGCAGAGTAAGGAACGGGCTGAGTTTTATATAATTTAAGAAAATAAGCTCTGGGATCTAAAATTGGATCTGAATAAAATCTTTGAGATAAATTCACCTGATATATATCCCCAGCGGCAATATATTCTTTTACTAAATTTACCTTTTTTAAATACTCTTCTTTTTTTATATTTGAGATGGGCCCAGAAACTTTATTTGAGTTAAATTCGATACTTTTATCAATAAAATATCCAATATCAGAATAAGGAATTTTTGATAGATCTTTTGGCTTATAAAAATGAAAATAGACCTGTGGAAATTTTGTCCCGTCTTTTTTTTCTGAGGTTTTGAAACCCCTGTTTGTATACTCAAGATAGTTATAACCTATATATCCAATTGCGTAATAACCCTTTGATGTATATTCATCTAAAACTGCAATGGGATCAGCAGAAAAAATATGGTTTCTTTCATCTGAAAAAAGATGGATTTTGCTATTCAAAAATCTAATGGAGAGATGTGGCTTCCCAAACAACATGGCAGTTGGTTTTTCTGAATTAAACCAACCACCACCAGAATCAATTAAAACAGAACTTATAATCTCTTTATTCATTAATATAAATTTATGCAAAAAAAAGGGTGAAAACACATCTTAGTGCTTCCACCCTTAATATTTTAGTATCACTTTTTACTATGAACTGGGCTTAGCCGACGCGTGAAGAATTTCGGCTATATCTTTAATCTCCATTTCTTCTTCTTTTCCTCTGAATTTTGCCGCATCATCAAACATTGTATTACAAAAGTAACAAGCTGTCGCAAGTGTATCAGGTTTTAGCTCCGCAGCTTCATCAAACCTGTTCCAGTTAACCCTTGGGGCTTCTTCTTCCATCCATATTTTTCCACCACCGGCGCCGCAGCAAAAGCTTTTTGATTTTGTTCTCTTCATCTCCACAAGCTCAATACCTGGAATAGATTTTAGAATCTCACGAGGTGAATCATAAACCTGATTGTACCTTCCTAAATAACATGAATCATGATAAGTCATTTTTTTGTTAAGATTTTCATCAGGATTTATTCTTCCATCCCTAACTAATTCCAAAAGAAAGTCGCTGTGATGAACCACTTCATACATACCGCCAAAATCAGGGTACTCATTTTTTATAGTGTTAAAACAGTGAGGGCAATTCGCAAGGATTTTTTTAACTTTCATCTCATTTAATGTTTCCACATTTTGAGTGGCAAGCATCTGGTAAAGCGCCTCTTCACCAAGCCTTCTTGCAGGATCACCTGTGCATGTTTCCATTGGGCCTGCAACAGCAAAATTAACTTCTGCAAGTTTTAGGAGAGACACGATTGCCTTTGATACTTCCTGACCTCTTGGATCGTATCCGCCAAAACAACCAGTCCAATATACAACATCAAACTCTTCAGCACTTTCAGCGTTCACACCTAAAACCGGCACTCCCATATCAGTTAGCCAATTGCCCCTTTCATTAGGATCAAAACCCCATGGGTTTCCGTGGCTTTGAAGTTTTTGAAGAGTTCTCATTGCTGGTCCTGAAAGTTTTCCTTCAAGTGTGAGGTATCTTCTCATATCCATGATTTTGCCCATTTGATCTATAAATAAAGGGCATTGCTCAACGCAAGCGTTACAACTTGTGCATGCCCAAAGCTCCTCAGGAGTTATCCATTCAGTGCTTGGAATTTCGGTTTGCTCTTCACTTGGCTTTCCATCAAGAATTTCCTTTCCTTCACTTGAAACATAATGTCTCAATTTAACAACAATATCCCTTGGTGATAGTACTTTCTCTGTGTTCCATGCCGGACAGTTATCTGTACACCTTCCACACTCTGTGCAGGTATATGCATCAAGCATATCTTTCCAACTGAAGTCTTCTATTTTTCCAGCACCAAAGTGGTCAAGATCATCAGGTATATCTTCAAAATCAAGTTTTGATAAAGCCCCGCGTGGCCTGAGGCTCTGAAAAAATACATTTAATACCGCTGTTAATACATGGCTGTGTTTTGAGTAGGGAAGGTAATTTAAAAATCCAAGAACTATAAGTATATGAAACCACCAGGAAAACTCTTTAAAATATGTGATCCTGTCCGCGCTCATTCCATCATAAAGTGATGAAAAAATACTTGATATAGGAAGCATACTTGCATTTACTTCTCCAAGTTGAATCCTTCCTCCAGTGTAAAGAAATGCTGTGGCAACAAGTCCGAAAATAAGTCCCAAAATTACAACTGCATCAGGCCCGTTTACCTCTCTTCTTCTGCCAATTGTGAGCCTGTTTATAATCCCCATTCCGATCGCAATGAGCACAAGTACGTGAACAATATCAAGAATAAATTCGTAAAACTCATGGGCCTTTCCGGGAATTAACTGAAACCCGGGAATAACGCCGCTTACCAGAAGCTCAACAGTTCCTATTGTAATAATAATAAAACCCCAAAAAATCATTGCATGTTCAAGGCCGGCAAATTTATATTTGAAAAGTCTTCTCTGGCCAAAAACATATATCAAAACCTTTTTAATTCTTGTTGGGATATCGCCGAATCTGTTATCTTCTTTTTTCCCGAGTGTAATAAGTTTTATAAGGTTGTATATGTTGTAAGCAAAAAAGCCGAAGGCGGCTATTAACAACAATATCATTATTATAGACTTTGGACCCATACCTGAAACCTCCAAAAAAGTGGCGCTTTGATTAATTCAGTTTAAACCAGGTGTGTTTAATGTCAAGATTGAAAAGTTACTTTATGCCCATAAAATAAGGCTTATTAAGTATTTTTGATGATATTGATGTTCTTGATTTAATTTACTTAATGTGTTGAGATAAACTGCTTTATTTATATTGAATCTTAAAGGTGCCGTGATATAATTTGATGTTCTTAATTTTGGCGGCGTAGCTCAGGGGTAGAGCAGTGCTCTCATAAGGCATTTGTCGGTGGTTCAAATCCACCCGTCGCCACCAAATAAAACAATTTACTTTGAGTTATACTTTACCTCTATATTCACAACTCCTTTAAATCTAAATTTGAATTTAAGTATTTATCCAAATGAACCCGAAACTAATTTTATTAAGCATTTTCAGTGCCTTTTTTTATTGAGCTAACCTGTTTTCTCTTGCTCAAACAATCAAATTTGAATTAAAACTAAACCATGTAATATTTTTCCTTCAATAAATAACCTTAGGGCAAAACTTTGAAATCAAAATTAATAAACGGAAGCGAAATTAAAGGGGTTTTATTCAAAAAACTTTCAGAACAAACTGACAGTAGAGGCTCATTTACTGAAATATTTCAAAAACACTGGAACGCAGCTTTAATAGAGGGTGTTCAATGGAGTGTTGTGAAATCAAAACCGAAAGTTTTCAGAGGAATGCACCTTCATAGAAGACACGACGAGTTTTTCTGCCTGATTAAAGGGAAATGTTTAGTTGGCCTTAAAGATATTCGACCCGGATCATCGACAGAAAATGATTACTCACTTTATGAACTTAATGAAAAAGATTTAAGCTCACTTATATTCCCAGCTGGTCTTCTTCACGGATGGTATTTTTTTGAGGATTCAATTCATATTCAGTCTGTTTCAGAATCTTATACTGACTATAAAAATGATGATAATATTGGGTGTGTCTGGAACGATCCCGATCTTGGAATTCCATGGCCATTTAATAAAGTTGAAATATCAGAGAGGGCAAAAAATTTTCTAAAACTATCTGAGATACAAAAGCTTAATAACCCTTAATATGTTTTTGGGACTGAGTTTTTTTATATAAAAGAGTAATCCGTTTATATTAAAGATTCTTTTTTGTAACTCCTCAATGTCCTTTAACAAATTATTCCTTTCTGTATAAAGACCTTTTAAAGATAATGTTTCCAAATCTCTCAAATAATTTTCTTTTTTTATATAATCATACCAAAGAGCTAGTTCATTCAGTCTTTTACTAGTTGACCATCCTTTTTTATGTGTTCCCCTTCTGATAAAAATTATAGATGGTGGATACGAAGGGAAATAAGGTATTGAATTTTCATGGGCAAATAGTTGTTCATACATATAGTGATCAGTGGGATAACCGACAGGTGTTGTCCTCCATCCATGTGGAAGTTTCTTATAAAGCTCAAGGGAATGAGTAAGGGTTGAAAGTCTGAAACCCCTCATTTTTCCAGGCACTATTGGCAAAGAACAAAACCTTTTTTCCAGTTTGTTAATCTCGCCTTCATACCTAAAATATCCGATTGTGAATGAACCATCGATATTGGATGAAAAACATTGCGGAACTACCAAATTATATTTCTTGTAATATTCTAAAAGTTTTTCAATGTGAAAAGGAAGCATAAGGTCGCGGTCGCATAAGTAACAAACAATCTCACCTTTAGATTCCTGGAGTGCATCATGACGATATTTCTCACCCCTGCTTATATCTTTTGGATGATCAAAAAATCTGATCCGTTTATCTTTTTCGATAAGTTCATGAATAATCTTTCTCGTTTCCTCATAAACTCCATCACCAATAATAAAAACCTCAATATCTTTAACAGTCTGATTTAATATGCTTCCAACAGAATATGGCAGAAGTGGTCCTCTATCTTTCGTGGTTGGAACTATAATAGTAGCAACTTTGCCCATCAGTTTAGCTCTGCTAGTTTTCTAAGTTTCAAAACTGATTCAATTATATCAATACCTTCTTGAAGATTGCTCTTTGGAGAAGCCCCTCCATTCACATAATCAATAAATGCTAATAACTCTTTTTTAAGAGGCAAAGATGAACCAAACTTTCTTTTCTCAATTTCAACATCACTGGAAATGCTTTTTTCATCACCATTATATATCTCAATAAAATCAACCTTTTCATCTTTTAAAACTGCCACACCTTTTTCAAAATGGGCTCTTACTTCCCTTCTTTTATCAAAATAACGATTAGAAACTTCGAAAATAAATTCATTTGAAGCCCCAAGAACACCTATCATCCCTTTTGGTTCACCATTATAAATTTCACAAGTGGCAAAACTAGGTTCAGGAATATAGCCGAGTATCTCAAGTACAATTGTTATATCATGGGGCACAAGCGTCCAGACACTGTCAGTATCAAATCTAGGACTTGTCCAATTAGTCCTAGTGGTTTTTAACTGAACCAATTCTCCCAGTTCTTTTGATTTGGTGATCTCTCCAAGTTTAATAATTCCCGGATGGTAACGCCACACATGCATCAAATAAATATCTTTTTCAGAAAGTTGTTTGATTGTTTCTAAATCATTTGAACTGGTACAAAGAGGCTTTTCAACAAAGATTGGTTTATCAAGATCTTTTAGTGTGCTCAGAATATTTGCATGGGTTGTGGCAGGAGTGCTGATTATTATTCCATCAAGTAAATTAAGTTCTTCCAGTTCTGTAAAATATTTAGATGCACCGAGCCTTAAGACATCTTCACTTTCTTTTTTGTCAGTTTCATAAACATAAACTTCCGTTTTAAGAGAAATCAAATCCCTTAATATATTCTTTCCCCAAATGCCACAACCGATAAGACCTATTTTAAGTTTTTTACTCACTTTTAACTGGCTCTGCTAATCTTCATTCTTATCAAAATCTAGTGATGCTGAGTTGATGCAGTATCTAAGGCCTGTAGGGTTTGGTCCATCTGGAAACACGTGTCCTAAGTGAGCATCACATTTACTGCACATTACCTCAGTCCTGGCCATCCCGTGAGTTGTATCACTTTCTTCTTTCACGTTCTCATCCTTTGCAGGTTTATAAAAGCTCGGCCAACCACTTCCTGATTCAAATTTAGTATCAGATTCAAAAAGCTCTTCTCCGCAGCAAACGCATTTATACTTTCCTTTTTCATGATGATCGTGGTATTTCCCTGTAAATGCCCTTTCTGTGCCTTTTTTTCTGGTCACAGCAAACTGCTCGTCGGTGAGTTTTTCTTTCCACTCATCTTCACTCTTTTTTACCTTTTCACTCATAAACTTCTCCTTTTATATATGTTAATAATCATTACATTAATAGTAATCACTAATTTAAGGAAGTTAATATGGGACTTTTAGTTGAAGGCAAGTGGGTCGACAAATGGTATGATACAGAGTCATCAGATGGAAAGTTTAAAAGAGAACAAAGTTCTTTTAGAAACTGGATAAAAACCGACGGATCCAGCCAATTCATTCCTGAAAAAGGAAGATACCATCTTTATGTATCCCTTGCGTGCCCCTGGGCACATAGAACTATTATTTTAAGGAAACTTAAGAAACTTGAAGATATAATAAGCCTCTCAATAGTTGATCCTTTAATGCTTGAAAGTGGATGGGAATTTAGTAATTACCCCGGATCAATTCCAGATAATGTAAACAATACAAAATATATGTATGAAATTTATTTAAAGGCGGATAATAATTTTACAGGAAGAGTAACCGTGCCTGTACTCTGGGATAAAAAAGAAAAAACAATTGTTAACAACGAATCCTCAGAAATTATTCGTATGCTTAATTCTGAGTTTTCAAATTTTACAGATGTTAATACAGACTTTTATCCAATGGAATTAAAAGAAAAAATTGATGAGATAAACAGTTTTGTTTATGCAGATATTAATAACGGTGTTTATAAATGCGGTTTTGCAACAACCCAAAATGCCTATGAAGAAGCATTTGAAAACCTGTTTTCAGCACTGGATAAAGTTGAAGCAATTCTAGACAACAATAAATATCTTTGTGGCAAACATTTAACCGAAGCCGACGTGCGGCTTTTTACCACCCTTATAAGGTTTGACCCGGTTTACTACAGCCATTTTAAATGTAACTTTATGCAGATTAGTGATTATAAAAACATTCACAAATACTTAAAGAACCTTTATAACTACCCTGGAATTAAAGAAACTGTGAATTTCACTCATATAAAAGAGCACTACTACAAAAGTCATAAGACAATTAACCCAACCGGCATAGTTCCAAAGGGCCCGGAGATAAATCTTTAGTTGAAACTAGATCTTATCTTTCAGTAATTTAGATTTTTCGAGAAGTTTTTGTAAACCACCTGCATCATCATTTGCCAAAGCTTTTTCAATCAGATCAATCTGATTTCTAAAAGCTGCAATTGATTTTAAAAGCTCGTTTTTGTTTTCCACAAAAATAGAAGTCCACATCTCTGGCGAACTTGCGGCAATCCTAGTAAAATCTCTAAGTCCGCCACCCGCAAAGTTAAAAAGATCGGAGCCGTCTTCAACATCCGACACACTATTTATAAGTGCATAAGCGACGATATGGGGAAGATGGCTTACGTATGAAAAAATAAGGTCATGATTTTCAGGAGATGTTTTTATAACAGTGCTTCCTGCAAGTTTCCATATAGCTTCTATTTTACCAACTGAGGCCTGATTTGAATTCACAGTCGGAGTTAAAAAACAGTTTTTATTTCTGAAAAGCTCAGGATTTGAAAACTTAACACCAGAGTTTTTTGTTCCTGAAATTGGATGTGCTCCAATAAACTCAAATTTATCTCTAAAAATGTTTTCGACTTTATTAACAACTGATGATTTTACACTTCCAACATCACTAACTAGGGTATCTTTTGAAATTACTTTTGAAAGCTCTAACGCCACATCTGGAATTGAATCAACATAAGTTGCAATAATAACAACCTGTGAATCTGAAACATTTTTGCCAATCTTTAAAGAGCCTTCATCTATAATCCCGTTTTCAACTGCATAATCCAAAGATTCTTTATCTTTATCAATGCCTACAACATTTTCGACTTTGCCCGACTGTTTTAAAGCAGCAGCAAGTGATCCGCCAATCAAACCAAGTCCGATAATTGAAACTTTTTTAAACATTATTTAGCCCACAATTTTTCTAAGAGAATCCACAAATCTTTTATTTTCGGCATGTAGACCCACACTCACTCTGAGATGGGTTTTAAGTCCATAGCCGCCAACAGGCCTTGTTATCACGCCTTTGTTCAGAAGCTTATTATATATCTCAGTTGGATCTTTTTTTAAATTAACCAATATAAAATTTGTATAAGATTTTGTAAATTGAAGTCCTATCCCACTGAGTTCATCTTCAAGATATCTCATCTCAGAGCTATTAAGCTCCTTTGATTTTTGCACATGAAGATCATCATCAAGAGCCGCAAGAGCCGCAGTCTGCGCAAGTGAATTAACATTGAATGGCTCTCTTACCCTGTTTAGATACGAAACTATTTTTTCTGAGGCAATACCGTAACCAACCCTGAGGCCTGCAAGACCATAAATTTTTGAAAAAGTTCTAACTGTAATTAAACCTTCCCTTATATCATGGTACTCAAGTGTGTCGGGATAATCAGTATCATCAACATATTCAAAATAGGCCTCGTCCATAAGCACTATTACATTTTGAGGAACATCTTTTAAAAACTGTCGAAGCTCATTCTTTTTAACTATTGTGCCAGTTGGATTATTAGGATTTGCTATAAAGATAATTTTTGTCTTGTCTGTAATTTTGGAATAGATATCATTTAGGTCGTGCGTAAGATCTTTCATTGGTGAGATAACTGCTTTTGCACCAATTGATTGGGTTACAATCGGATATACAATAAATGCATGATTGGCATAAATGGCTTCATCATCCGGTGTAAGGTAAGTCCTTGCAACTATTTCAATTACCTCATTTGAACCATTTCCAAGAATAATATTCTCTTTTTTTACTCCAAGTTTTTCAGCAATTTTATGTTTTAAATAAAAACTATCGCCATCAGGATAGCGGTTAATATTTGATACACTTTCTTTAATTGCGGAAAGAGCAAGTGGTGAAGTGCCAAGTGGGTTTTCATTTGATGCAAGTTTTACAGAGCCTTTTATTCCAAGCTCACGTTCTAGTTCTTCAACAGGTTTTCCGGGTACATATGGAACAAGATCTTTTATGCTTTCTTTTGGTTTAATCAATTAATATGCCTTGTGTTTTTATTTTGAATTACCAATCGGATAGGAACCCAAGACTTTGAGAAAAATGCAGTTTTTTTCAACATCTTTGAGAAGAGATACAACTTTTTTTTCTTCAAAATGCCCTTTGAAATCAACAAAAAAAACATACTCCCAAGGTCTCTCCCTAGAAGGGCGGGATTCTATTTTGGTTAAATTTACATTTGCTTTTGCAAACGGCAAAAATAGAGATTTGTGAAGCGCTCCAGGCTCATCTTTTATCGAAAAAACAATTGATGTTTTATCCTTACCTGTATAAAAACCCGTTTCTTTGCCAATAACAAGAAAACGGGTTGTATTCTGGGGACTGTCTTCAATGTGTCTTTGAATAATTTTAAGATTGTAAATCGAAGCTGAGAACTCACTCGATATTGCAGCAACTGTTTTATCCTCTGAAGCAAGCCTTGCTGCCCATGCAGTGCTCGGGGTTTCAAGAAGCTCCACATCCTTTAGGTTTTTACTTATCCATTTTCTGCACTGCCCCAGCGCCTGAGGATGAGAAGCCACAACTTTTATATCTTTCATTGTTCCTGATTTTGAAAGAAGAAAATGGCCAATTTCCTCAAAATACTCAGCCGATATTTTAAGGTCCCAGACAAAAAGCATATCCAAAATCCTGCCAATCGAACCTTCAAGGGAATTTTCAACGGGCACAATCCCAAATTCCACTCTGCTCTTGTGTACCTCTTCAAATACTTCTTCAAAACTAAGTACCGGCACAAGATCAGTTTCACCACCAAATTTATGATATGCCGCCTGGTTTGAGAAACTTCCCTCTGGGCCAAGATATGTAACCTTTGTGTTGTGCTGAAGTGCCCTGCAACCTGAGATTAGTTCCCTGAATACGGAAAGAACATACTCATTAGATAACGGGCCAGGGTTTTTCTTTTTAAGTTTTTCCTCTATTTCTTTTTCACGATCTGGATCATACACACGAAGAGAATTCGCTTTTTTATGGCTGCTTACATCAAGGGCTATTTGTCCCCTCTCGTTAATAAGCTCGAGGAGCTTTAAATCAATATCGTCAATTTTTTTTCTAAGCTGGGAAAGAGCCTTTTTTTTAGCCATATCTGAGTTGTTTGGAAAGGTAATTAGTCAAAGAATAGCAATACAAAAAAACAATGTCAAATAAACTTACACCTCACCGATAATATAACGGCATCCACTTTTGCCGACCCTCGCAGAGTGCACTTCACCTGATGGCACATCAAACCTTTCGCCACTACGGTAACTCTCTGTCTTTCCATCGCAGGTAATAGTTATTTCTCCTGTAAGCACAATATGGGCCGTAATTCCACTATGGGTATGATCGGGATAATAAGCATCCGGTGGATCAGTATGCACAAAAATCCCTTTAAAACCTTCTGCAGAAAGTTTTTCCATTATCTGCTTTTCGTTCACTTTGGTTATACCCCGGAAGGAGATTTTTTCTTGTTGTTAACAAGCCTTGGGTTTAAAGTGGTGCCAAGTATCCTGCCGCTGTGGCTACCGTCATTATTAGGGCTTAAAAAAGCTTTTAAAAGAGCAAGCTTGGCTTTATTTGAGTAAATATTGAGGTTCATTCCAAGATCGAGCCTTCCGCCTTTTTTAAACTTCCATGGCGGTGGCATTTTGCCGGCAAAACTAAGATCAAAATCTTTATTTTCAAAAGAAAGATTTTCAATAGTTGTATGTCTATCATCTATTGATCCTCTTAAATCAAGCTGCAAATTACGAAACTCTTCGCTAAAAGTAAAGTTTTCAATCTCAAAGTTTTTTATAGATAAATTATTAGAAGTGAAAGAATAAAATACATCAGGCTTTTTAGTCTTTCTGGCATTACCTCTACCGTACTTCACATAACCATCGAGGTTTCCTTTTAAACTTAATTCGGAATCACCACTAAGGAGTGTTGACAGATTTGATGAATCAATCGAATTTATATCTGCTGTAAAACTTTCAACATCGTTATTTTTCTTTGAATAAAAAATATCACCTTTAATTTTTCCGTTATAAATATCTGCAGTAAAAGGTATTTTGACCTTATCAGATAATAGATAGGAAATCAGACTTGGGCTTAACGTGAGTGAATCGACCTGCACTCTCTTTCCATTTTTTAAAACCAGGTTTACCTTTTTAAAATTGAGCTTTGAAGGGAAACCAAAATCCATATCCCCTATTATTACGGAAACAGGGGATTTAGTTTCGATACTGGAAATAATACTGTTTTTTAATTGCTCTTTTGGAAATCTGCTAACAGTAAAAACAGCAAGAAACACCAAAAAAATTAATATATAAATAGTTTTAAATGATCTTTGATTATCTTTCATCTTAAATTACCTTATTAAACTCAAAAGTTGATAAACGAAAAGAAACATCGAGAAGATTGCTTTTATCAAACTTTGTTCTCAACTTTAAATTTGAAATCTTAAGAAAAGACTCTCTGTTCTGAAAAGCGTATAATACATCTATTACCTTCTCCACAGGTATTCTCTTTATATCAACCTGCACGGCACTTTCGTTATACATATCATCAATGCCGCTTGAGCTGGAGTTACTATCCTTTATGGAAAATGTTTTACGGTCGATCTGATTATTTAACATCACTTTTTCCACAACCGATATTAGTGCTTCATCTTCCCTTTTTATCGACTTTGTAATCTCTTCAAGGGTTTTTTTTGAATATTCATAATCTTTTCTGAGTGTTTTTACTTGTTCAAGTTGCTGTTTAAGCACTGTGACTGTTTTCTTGCTTTTACTGCTCCCGGCTGAAAAACTGCTAAAAACCGCAAAGGCTATAAAAAAACCTACTGCCACACAAGCAAGAACAATTGCACGGCGGTCTCTTTCCGAAAAGTCTCTTTTTCCTATATATTCATTTAACTTTTCTTTTATATTTTTTATCTTTTCAAATATTTCGTTCATATAAATACCTTTATTTTAATACTAGCGACATAATAAATTTTATAGTGTTGTTAACTGCCCTGCTTACCTGGTCTCTTTCTACCTTTTCAAACTTTCCAGATTCATTTAAAGATTTTTCAATCGATGCAATCTCGTTATATGAATCACACCTTCCCCAAAGCCGCACGCTCTTGGATGATTCAAACCTGATCTCATCAATATACATCTCAAGGTCTTCGGGAATAGAAGATGATATTTCGTTAAGAACATCAAGCGGGGCAAGATCACCTTTCACTTCCTGGATAATATCGAGTTTGTTCTGCACTTCATCAAGCTCATTATTAATAAAAAGCACAGGGTTTGGAAGGTTGGAAACATTTGGAAAAGAACTTTTCACCTCGTCTTTTATTTCTGCACGAAGCGAGTTTATTTCACTTTTTGCAGAAAAGTAACCTGTTGTGTTTTGAAACAATAAAAACAGTAAAAAAATAGCCAAAAGTGAAGCTGGAAACAAAAAAGTGCTTTTAATATCGAATTTTTTGTTTTGATATTTATACTCGCCAGACCGCAGATTAAAATCCCCCTTACCCATTTTGCTTCCATAAAGTGCAAGGCTATAGGGTTTTGCAAAAAGAGGTGAATCTTTTGATCCAAGCTCGGGTATAAAAATCCTTTTTATATCATTTTTTACAGCGTCGCCAATTAATTTTTCTATATCAGTAATCCTGCATATATCACCTGAAAGAATAAAACTTTTTAAAGGTTTTTTAATATCAGTTTCAAAGTAGTGTGCTGTCTTTTTTATTTCATCAACAACAGTATCGATATTTTCGAGGAACGATTTTTTTAAAATCTCGTTATTTTCTATTGATTCAAAATCAAGGCTATCCACATTAAGTGCTTTTTTTAAATTTGTAATTGTATTATTTGAGTTTCTTACCCTTCTAAGCCCGTTTTCATCAAAAAGCGAAAAATTAAACTGGTTTTCGTCAAGATCAATAAGAAGAAGTGGCCTTTCATCAGGCAAAACATTATTTAATGAAGAAAATGCAAATGGTGTGAAGGTTACAACCCTGGGATCAATATTTACATCTGAAAGCTCCGAAAGTGTTTTTTCAAGGCTTTCCCGCTCAAACATACACACAAGTGCTTCAGCACCTTCGCCTAGCTTTACCATGTGATAGTCAACAAGTTTTTGCTCTGTGTCGAATGAAGAAAGGCTTTCAAGCTCAAACTTATAGACCTGTGCTATCTTTACTGGATCAGAAAATGGAAACTTTAAAACCCTGAGTGAAAGCGGAAGTTCTTTTATCCCTGCAACAAAGTTGTACCCGAGCACAGAGCTATCACCAAGCAGCTCTGAAAGGCTCTTTTCAGAACCCATAGCTGTGCCAAGGGATATTGTTTTGAGAAATTTGGTTTCTCTAAGACCCCTCTTTATTAAAACGGCTCTGGTGTTGTTACCAGAAATGTCAATTCCTACAAAATTTCCGTACATTTTTTTAAGTAATTAACTTAATTTTAGTTCAATAAAATCTAAAGTAAACATTTTTTAATGTCAACCAAAATTAAAAAGTGGCTCTTGTAAGTGTTAGAGCACCTATTTTAGCTGCCCCGGCTTTCAAAAGTACCTTTGAACACTCGTTGATTGTTGACCCTGTTGTATAAACATCATCAATAAGCAATATATTTTTTCCTTCTATATTTTTATTTGACCTTGCTTCAAATAAATTCCTTACATTTTTTATCCTTTGCAAAAGGTTTCCCATTTCAAACTGAGGTTTACTCTTATTTATTTTAACAAGGTTAAAGGGATCAAAGTTACAGTTAAAATAACCTGCCACTTTTTTTGCAAGTAAAGAAGACTGATTGTACTCCCTTTTTCTAAGTTTACTTTTATGAAGGGGCACTGGTATCACAGTATCAAAATCAAAAGCGCTAAATGGAAAATTTAAAATCAAAAGTTCTGATAATGCTTGGGCAAGTATAATCTTTTTTCTGTACTTTAATTTATGAACAAGTTCCTTTATAAACCCTTTGTGAAAAAAAACAGATCTTGCAAAATCAAAATAAAACTCATCTTTAATACACCTTAAACAAAGCTCATTACCTTCGGCACTTTTTTCTATATGGCCAAAAGGCTCCCCACACTTTGCACAGCAATCAACTTTATCCATCAAATAAAGATCTTCCGTGCAGTTCATGCAAAGTGGTTTATCTGTGAGTGAAGTACAAAAAGAGCAGGTTTTTGGAAAAAATATTTCCAACATATAATTAATTATACCCTCATGGGCATTATCACATTTATATAATGATCCCCTGATTCAGGCATTATTACTGCAGGGCTTAGTTCATCTGACACCCCAAATATTGCAACTGCCTCGCCTGTGGCCTCAAGCACATCCATTATGTACCTTGAATTAAAACCAATCTCAAAAGGATCCCCGGAATACTCAATAATTATAGATTCTTTTGCCTCACCTACTTCAGGGGAAACTGAAATAAGCACCAGTTCATTGCTGCCCAGTACTACTTTCACGCTTTTTGTTTTTTCTGATGAAAAAATTGAAACCCTTTTAAGTGCACTCAGTAAATGTGAGGTGCTCACCTTGAATTTATGTTTTGTTGAGTCGGGGGTAACTTGCCTGTAGTCTGGAAAATCAGCATCTATAAGCCTTGAATAAAGAACTGTGTCTTCAACTTTTGAAACAAAAAAGTTTGCCTCTGCGCCTATAAGAATACTATCTGAAAACCGAAGTAGTTTTCTAAGCTCGGAAACAGCTTTTTTAGGGACCAAAACATTTTTGCTTAACCCAAGGTTGTTTTCAGACTCATAGTCTATATAGCTGAGCCTATGGCCATCTGTGGCAATAAGCCTAAGTGCTTTATCACCTGTTTTTTCAAAAAAGATTCCCGAAAGGTTTCTCCTCAGTTCATCCGGTGACACTGAAAATATTGTTTTTGATATCATATTTTCAAGTGTATTTGAATCAATAGAGAATAGATCAGTGGTGGAGACTTCAGGTATTGCTGGAAAATCTTCGGCGGAAAGCCCGGCTATTTTAAAACTTGCAGCTGAAGTTTTTATCTCTACCCAATTGTTTCCAATATCTTCAAGCTCCATTTCCACATTGGGAAGCTCTTTTACTATTTCAAAAAGTTTTCTTGATGGAATTGCAAGGCTTGATTCTTTTTCCACCTCTGCATCACAGTAAAGGCTCATTGTGGTTTCAAGGTCTGTTGCAGAAATCCTTATTTTTCCAGCTTCCACATTTAACAGCACATGGGAAAGAATAGGCATTGTTGCTCTTTTTTCAGATATTCCCTGCACGAGGTTGAGCTTTTCTGCAAATACGTTTGAGTTAATTTTAAACTTCATGATGTTCTCTCTCCTAATATTATAAGAGTATTAAATATATATAAGTAGTAGTAGTAGTAAGGCCTGTGAAATTGTGAAATCAAATATAAACCTTTGATATCTATAAGTTTTTTCTAATGCACACCTGTGCATACTTTCTTTAATAATAAACAATATACTAACAGATTTTCCAGCTAATTTTTATATCCAAAGAATTTAAACAGTTTACAAACAGGAAAACCAGTGCCTATCCACTTATAATACGTTCAAGTTTTCTTGAGATTGAATCAACTGAACTTGTTAGAGTGGAGTCCTCACCAAGGAGGCTTTCAATTTTTCTTACGGCATGGATCACTGTTGAATGATCTTTTCCCCCAAAACGCTCACCTATTTCAGGAAAAGAAGCCACTGTGTATTTTCTTGATAAAAACATTGCTATTTGCCGAGGGTGGGAAATATTTTTGTGTTTTCTGGATGATTTTATATCCGAAACCTTAATATCAAAAAAGCTTGCAACCTCTTTTTGAATAGTTTCTATGGTGATTATCTTAGGCATCTGTCTTTTAACAAGGTTTTTCAAAACTTTTTTTGCTATTTCAAGGGTTATCTCGGTATTTAGCAGTTTTGAATATGCAACTATGTTGTTTAGCGAGCCTTCGAGTTCTCGTACGTTTGAGCTTGTGTGCTGAGCGATAAACATTCCCACATCGCTTGGAAGTTCCACATTTTCAGACTCAGCTTTTTGCGTGAGAATAGCAATCCTTGTTTCAATCTCAGGGGGTTGTATATCGGCTATAAGGCCCCACTCAAACCTTGATCTCAGCCGCTCTTCAAGAAAAGACATTTCGTGTGGTGATTTATCACTTGTGAGGACTATCTGCTTTTTGGATTCATAAAGGGCATTAAAAGTGTGGAAAAACTCTTCCTGCGTACTTTGTTTTCCGGCTATAAACTGAATATCATCGATTAAAAGAATATCGCACCCAAAACGGTAGCGGTTTCTAAACTCCTCCATCTTGTTGGTCTTGATGCCGTTAATCACTTCATTTGTAAAATGCTCTGCTGAAATACAGCAAACCCTGAGTTTGTTGGAGCTGTTATCTAAAGCATAGTTACCAATCGCATTTATAAGGTGTGTTTTTCCAAGCCCCACGCCCCCGTGTATGAAGAGCGGATTATATGCCTCACCTGGCTTTTGAGCTGCAGCTATAGACGCCGCATGTGCAAACTGGTTACTTGATCCCACAATAAAGCTTTCAAACAGGTAGTTGGAATTAAGAGAGCCTGAGATTGGGGCAAACCTTGAGGCGCTCGTCCTTAAAGGGTTTTGAAGCTTAATTTCATTTTTGGTCTCTGCTTTTTCTTCTTGATTTGAGAAAAGCTTCACTTCAAAATTATCTTCATATATTTCGTCAAGCGTTTCACGTATAAAATTTATGTAGTGGTTATTAATCCAATCCCGGTCAAAGTTGTTTTTGGCTTCAAGGTTTATTGTGTTTTGATCCCTTCCAAGATAGTTAAGGGATGAGAACCAAAATGAGACCTGGGGGTTTGATTTTTCCTTTAACCTGCCAAGTACATGGAGCCAGTTAAAGCTATTGGCCACCCGCTCCTGCGGATCCCCGTAATCATCTGTTTGGTAATCAAAATCGGATTGGTTTTCTTCGTAGTTAGAAAGTTTATTCAAGTTATCCTCCAAATCCCGTTTATTAGTCCACAATAAAGTCACAATCTATCCACAGTCAGTGGATTTTTGTGAATAACAAACAAGTATTTCTGCCCCGCCTTCCCAAGTGAGAACTGTATCCTAAAGAATGAAAAAAACCTTGTCAAGGACAAATTTTTTTAGCCAGTAATAGCAGTAATTTTAGAGGATTTTAAAATTGTGCAAATAGTTTCGGAGTGCAGTTTTAACAGAAAATTAACAATGGTTTTTCTTTGGATAAATTACCATAGATACTCTAAACACTTGTAATCATTGAATATTTTGCCTGTGGATAACTTTTTTGTGCTGTTTTCGAGTAAAAAATTACATTTAAAAAGACAAGTCCCACTCTTAATTCACTCTTTAAATAATAATAATAATTTTCTTTCCTAGACAACACTTTCAAATTTGTGCTAGAATGAAATTAGTAAGAGGAAAACATTCTTAGAGGAAAGTATGACAAACCAAGACTTATTTAAAGCTTATCAGGAGGGAATTAAAGAAACTTCAGTAAGTAGTACTCCAGAAACATTCCAAGAAATGATGGAAGCTGTGATATAGGGGCATTCGAGTTTATAGACGAAAATAATAACAACATAGATGATTGTGTTGATACCAATTCTGGTGATTTTGATGATGTGGATCAAGATGGCATAAGTGATTTCTGTGATGCATTTATTGGAGATGCACCTTCTGTTGCCTCAGCCCCCACAATGAACCAATGAGGAAGCGCAAGATACAGGATGCATGATGCACGAAAAATCGGGGACTGTCCTTAGTGTGCTGTACCCATTTTTCGATTGCAGGGTTCAAGATGCAAGCCGGTATTGTCATGCCAGACTTGATCTGGCATCCAGGATGGTGAGAAAGATTAATTATTAACTAGAACTTGGTACTGTAGCAATCTAATGAATCCTGAGTTTATTAATAATTCTAGTCAAAATTCTGGATACCGCATCGAGTGCGGTATGACAGATAAAAGATTAATACCTTGCAGATCAGTTAATCAGTATCTCATCTATTCTGTAAATTTCAGGCTCTTCACCGTTTAGGCCCACGTTTAGATAAACATAAGAATTCGAAGACCTAAGGTTTATCTGATAATACCAGTAGTTGGCATTACTATACTGATATTTATAAAGCCCGATGGATTCTACATCCCACTTTGTATCTTTAGAAACCCTTTGGAGAACAGTTTTAGCAGTGCCTACAATTTTGGATATATCTATTTTGTATTCTGTATTTTCAATATCAAAGCCCTTTGTGTTTTCAAGCTTTGAAAGCGGTAAAGATGTTTTATAGTTTTTTCCATCGTAATTAAAATTAGAGCTTATCTCTTTTGAGTAGGAATTTCCGCAAAATCCGGTGCAAAGAAAGAATATTGAGATAAGTGTAAGAGTTTTCATAATTTTAGTTCTCCTTTTTTTTGAAAATACTATCAAGCCCTTTTTCAATTAGTTTTTCGACAGGCTCTTTTTCAGTTTCTTGATCTTTTTCTTCCTGACCGCTTTCTTCAGGCCCGCCCTGCTTATCTTTTTTTTGGAAAGGTAAAACCTTTTCAATCCCGTCTTTTATAATATTATCCCCTTTTTCACCATTTTGGCTTTCAGGAGAAATTTGTTCAAAAAGTTTTTCCTTAAGCTTTCCTTTTCCTTCCTCTATTATTGCAGTTTGAATTTTCTTAGAGATAAAGTTTATATCAGGTTTTGGCCGGACTCCTGGAAGGTTTCCATCAAGTAAAAAAGGTATTTGAATTTTACCTTCAGAGTTTTTTAAGATGCCAATGTATTTTTGATTTGCTATAAGGTCATTAGAGAGTTTTTCAGAAAGGGTTACTACGCCGTCAATATCAAGAGCAGAATCGAGCCCGATTGAGCCGCCTCCATCCACAATATAGTTAGTTGCATCAAGGAGAATATTATTAAGGTTGATCTTTCCTTTATCTATTTTAAAAGGCGATTTCATATTGTAAAAAACAGTGCTGCTTGTTTTGAATACATCGGGATATCTTTCACGAAGGTTTTGCGAGACAAGCCCTGAAAGTCCTTTTATTCCGGTTACCCCGGAGAGTACTTCTTCTGCAATATTAAAGTCGATGAGTTTTCCTTCTGTGAGTTCTATATTTCCAAGCCCGTCGAGCGTGTTTTTAATATCTTTCCACTCAGTGCCTGCTCCTGATATTTGGAGCTCAAGGTTTGTATTTCCATTTATAGCGTTCGAATTTGGTGAAATAAATGTTTTAACAAGGTCTGTGATATTAAGCCCGCTTAGATTGGTATTAACTGTAAACTTGGGCACTTCACCCTGCATATTGTATTTTCCATTTGTCTTCAGCTTTGCAGTTAGAAAGTTAAAGCCAAGATCGCTGAAATCTATGATCTTGTTTTGCATGGTTATCTGACCGCCAAGGTTTTTATAGTTTATTTTTGAAAATTTTCCACTCTCAGAGCTAATAGTCGCTTTGCTTTGAATATCTCCATTTTTGTCAGATGCAGTTCCTTTTATAGTAAGGTTATTTATTACTTCTCCTTTATCAGCAGATTGGCTCAGATCGCTTAATTTTATTTCAGGTGCGCTGAGGGTGTAGTCTATGGATAATGGTTCAAGTGATTTAACATCTGCATTTAATGCTATATCAGAGTTTCCGATTTTCATTTTTGCATTATCAACCTTAGCGCTGTTTCCAGTGAAGTTGACTGTGCCATTTAAGTTTGAGATTGGTTTTGGAAGCTCTTTAATATTTGCAGCCACATTTTGAAGTGTCGCCTTTCCATTAATATTTGGTGTTTTGCCATCAGCAATTGAACCCGTGAGTTTGGCATCTACAAGAATATTTCCTGATAGGCCATAATCTTTTAAAGCCAAAATATTATTGGATATTGATGAAAGGTCGGCAGAGTTTGTATTGATATCAAGGTCTATATTTTGATCTTTGTCTGTGCCTATCTTACCTCCGGCTTTTGCTTTAAGATCGTTAAGAGTAAGCTCAGTGTTTTTAAGTAAAATTGAGTTTTTTGAAACTACAGCATCAGTTGCAAGCTTCAAAGTATCGTTTTTTCCTTTTTTGAATTTATCACCAAGCACTATCTCGCTGCTACTTCCGTCAAACCTTATAAATAAAAGGTTAAGGTTTTCTTTATTTCCATTTACTTTTCCCGAAACGGAGATCGGGCCTTCTGCGTTTAAGTCTTTGGGAAAAGAACTTGCGATGGGCTCAAATTTTCTGAGGTTTTGAATGAGTACCGGATCAAGAGTGAAATCAAGATTAAGGTTTAACTTAAAATCAGGAAGCTCCTTGCCAAGTGGCCCTGCATTTCCTGAAACTTTAAGGTTTTGACTTTCTGAGCTAAAAACTGATGCGCCAATGTTAATATCTTTTAGTTCAAGCTCTCCTCCTGTGCCCGATGCATTGAGTTTAAGATCAAGGTTGTTGCCAAGCCCCAGGCCTTCTGGAAGTGCTTTTGTAATCTCAGGAAAGTTCTTTTTAAGTTCAGATATATTAAGCCCGCTAATCTTAATGTCTGTATCTAATCTTGTTGTATTAATATCAAAGATCTCACCAATCGGGCCAGCTTCACCATTAATATTTATATTTTGGTTATCAGAAAGTAGCGCAAGTGAAAGATCAAACTTAATCGGTTTATCAAAACTTATATTTTTTGATTTAAGGTCTATTTTTATGGCATTTATTGTAGTGCCCTTTAATAGATCGCTATAAGTTATTTCTCCGTTTGATATGTCTACAATTGATATAAGAAGATCTTCAATCGGGCTTTTCTTTTGGGTTTCTGATTCTTTTTTGTCTTTTGATAGTGATTCAAAGTTAAAATTGCCGGCTTTACTTTTTATTACATTTATCTTGGGTTTCACTAAAATCAGTTTTTTAACTTCAATCTCTTTTTGCAGAAGAGGAAGAAACTTAAGGCTCACAACAAGGTCATCCGCCTCAATAAAGTTATCTGTGGAAAACGCAGGATCATCACTTATTTTGAACTTTTCAAGTTTAAGTCCAAGCCCGCTCCATATATTCACCCCGATACTTTCAACTTCAACTTCTCTTCCCACCTGGTTTTCTATCTGTGCGAGTATAAGAACTTTATTTTTGTTTATAATTCCGTTTAAGTTGAGTAGTGCAAAGCCAACCAGACCTGCGATTAAAAGAAATAAAACTAATACCACTGCAATTATTCTCATACGATTTACAACTCCAAATTTATATTATTTGTTTGCATAATAGTATAGGAGTTATAGTTTGGGATTAAAGGTATTTTTTAATATGAAAGTGGCCCAGTCTTAATTAAAGAGATGACATTTTTTGCACTCTTGTACATTTTTCGTAAAAAATATATAATGTATTACTTTACAAGAATACTGTATATATAGGGGGCAAAAATGTTAGATTCAATCTTTAAAACCAAGACTTTTGTTTTTTCTTTAATCTTTTTTCTTTGCATAGCTTCATCAAGTGCATTCGGAATCACCAGAACTGTCACAAATACTGATGATGACGGAAATGGTTCTTTGAGAGATGCCATTGAAGACTCTAATAATGGTGATGTTATTGAGTTCGATCTGCCCGACGGTTCTACAATTTTGCTTAATGAAGAGATTGTCATTGAAGTTAGTATTACAATAAACGGCCCTGGTGCTGATAAGCTCACAATTAATGGTGATGATGATGGTTTTCCGATCTTCGAAATATTTAGTGATGGGGAGATTACAGTAAATATAAATGGGCTTAGATTTTTAAATGGAGCTTCATTCATTGGTGGAGCAATAATTAATACCGAAAATCTTAATATAGATTCCTGTGTTTTTGAAGAAAACTTTGCTTTTATTGGAGGTGCTATATTCAATGGTAACCCGGAAGAGCCGGCTGAAAATTGCACATTAAATATTACTAACACGGTATTCAGAAGTAATTTTGCTGGCATTGGAGGGGCTATTTTAAATGTTGGCACAATTGAAACTATAGATAACTGCCAGTTTTTTGGAAATAGTGCTAATTCTGAAGCACTGTTTTCTATGGGGGATAACTTTCAAACAGCTAATTTTGGATTTGGAACAGGCTTTGGAAATGGGGGAGCAATTGCCAATGTTTTCCCTGAGGATTTCATTCCAACCGCTAATTCTCAAACTGCTAATGGCGGGCAGCCATCAAACGGTGTTATTGAGCTTATAACCAACTCATTTTTTGAGAATAACAATGCAGTTTCTAATAATAATTTTAGCTGCAATGATTTACAAATTGCTAATAATGGCAATTCATCCGGCGGGTATGGTGGGGCAATATTTAACTCGGCTTTTATCGATGTTGTAGAGCGCTCCACTTTCATTGATAATGATGCAATCATCTTGGATAATGAACCTAATATTATTTGTTCCTTTAACTCTCGGACTGCAAATGAAGGCGGCCCTGGAATTTCCGAGGGAGGCGCTATTTTCAGCTCAAATACTTTACACCTCATAAGAAACTCAACTTTTTTTGAAAATGAAGCGGATAATGGAGCTGCTATTTATATATCTGGTAATAATTTTCACGGTGACGGTGATGGAGATGGAGACGGTGATTCTGAATTAATGAGTACACTCATAGATTTCACAACAATCACAAGCAACCAGACAACAGATCAAGTCGGAGATGAAAACAGCAGACAGACTGCATATGTACTTGGTCCGTCTGTAGGGGGGATTGCGACAGCTAATGGCGGAATTGTAGGTCTATCGAGAAGTATTGTTGCCAATCAGATAAGTGGTTTTGACTGTGATGAAGGAGTTGTTTCACTTGGAAATAATATTGACAGTGACGGCACTTGTACTGACGGTGTTGCAAATGATCAAACTACCGACCCTGGGCTTGATCCCAATGGTCCTCAAAATAATGGAGGGTTTACTCCCACAATTGCCCTTTTACCTGGGAGTAATGCGATAGATGAAGTGGATTGTGATTCTGCAGATATATTCGTTTTAGATTCACATGGGGAGGTTTTTTGCGAACCTGTTAATCATGATCAAAGAGGCTTTAACAGGCCGGTAGATGGCGACGATTCAGATGGCCCTGAGGATGATATAGGAGCATATGAGGTTCAGGATGAAGCGAAGGCAATAGTATCAAAAGTAACTGATCCGGAAGGAGAAACAGGTTTCCTATTTGAAGTATTAAGAATGGGCGACCCAACAATAGTGATCACAAGGTTTATCCTTGATGATGGTGAAATGGATATGACTATCATCCCAACCGGTGAAATTACAATAAGAGAAGATGTTCCAGAAGATTTTGACGTGACAATTGTTTGCAGCGATTCAGAGACTTTTACTGAACCAGAAGTAGATAATGGTGCAGGTACTGCGGATGTTACCATTTTTTCAGACGAGGAAACCCTTGTATGCGAATTTACCAACACCTTTAATCCTAGCACAGGCGGTGGTGGCACCGGCGGTGGTGCTGAAGATGAAGATATTGATATTGATCCCGGAAATGATGGTCCGTTTGCAGAAATAAGCGTAAGCTCCGGAATACCAGGTGGCGGAACTATACTTATAGATCTTCCTGATGAAGTGTTGGCGTTAGCTGCTAGTTTAATACCAGACATATCTTCTTGCGAGATATTAAACCCGGGAACACAAACTGCTAATATAGAAAACCCGGATGTCAGATGTGATATAGATGATTTTCCATTTGATATAGATGTGATTCTGGATCTTTGCAGGCAAGGAAATGTGAGTGGAGTGGCGGATGCGATAGTTGAGGTAATATCAGATGACAGACCTGAGGAAACAGCGGAGGAGATTGTGGAAATAGCCCTTGATCAGCTAGCAGCATGTCAGGTGACTGGTGATGGTGACGGCGATGGTGATGGAGACGGTGATGGCGACGGCGGCGAGGGCGATGGTGATGGCGGAAGCAGTGGATGTTCAATAGCGCCAACAAATACAAGTAACATTAGTAACTTATTTGTAACGCTAATATCTACGTTAGTTGGTATTACAGTACTGTTTTTCAGAAGAAGAAAGTAAAACTCATAAAAGTCTAAAAAAGATAGTAAATGAAAAGGGCTTGCCATTATGGTAAGCCCTTTTTTATTACTTACCTTTTAATCTTTGGTCACTACTTATTATATTTATTGATTACAAAAAATTGGTAGTTAGACTTAAAAATCAGGTGAGCAGCATATAATTATCTATTTTCCATCATAATCAGGCATAAAACTCAGTAATTTTTATTTATGAAAAAATCAAAAATTCTCAGAATTATTCTAATTGTATTTCTATCTTTAGCTGTACTTTATACGGCATTTGGGTTTTTAGTATTACCTAAAATAGTTAAGTCACAGCTTACCTCAAGAATCTCAGAGTTTACTCAAAGTAATGTGGAGCTTCGGGATGTAGATACAAATCCGTTATTTTTAACTGCGTCGCTTAAAGACTTTAAACTCAGCAGGGAAAATAATGAGATAATCTCGTTTAAAGACCTGCTGATTAATTTTAGTATAAGTTCTATTGTAAAAAGGTCTTTAAACTTCTCTGAAATTAAGCTTACAGAGCCTTTTATTAATCTTCAGATTTCTTCTGAGGGGAAATTAAACCTTCTGGATCTTGCCCCCAAATCGGAAGATAAAGAGGATAAAAAAGAAAAAAAAGATGATGGAATTTTTCCACTCCTTATAAAAGAAATCACATTTGATAGGGGAAACATTCTCTTTCAGGATTTTTCAAATAAAACTCCTTACAGAAGCGATATTAAAGCTTTAAGCTTCACTTTAAAAAACCTTTCTACCATTCCAAATGAAGAGGGAGTGTATGAACTTGATGCTAATTTGAATGAAAATGGAATTATTAACTGGAACGGCACTCTTGAACTAAATCCCGTGAGATCAGAAGGAACAATTAAATTTGATAAGATTAATACGCATAATATATGGGAATACATTCAAGACAGAGTCAATTTTATTGTAAAAGAAGGTAGCCTTGATATAAATGCTGAATATTCTCTTGATTTTTCAGGTGATGAGAGAGAATTTAGATTTAAAAATAGTGAAATGTCGCTCACCGCACTGTCAATACTTGCAAAAGAAAGTAACGAGGAAGTTGTTTCAATTCCTTCTCTTTTAGTTAGCGGAATAGATTTTGATATTCAAAAGAAAAAACTCGACATTTCTAAAGTCGATACTTCAAACGGAAACGTGTTTGCAAAGATTGATGAAGATGGGGTGATAAATTTTAAAAAGCTGGTTAATAATAAAAATCCTGAGAAAATTGAAGACAGCGATTCAAATAAAAAAGTAGAAAAAATTGATAATAAAAAACCAAAGATTGATCTCAATATAGGTGAGATAGGAGTTTCGGGCTACAATGTGAATTTTGAAGATAATAGCCTCAGTAATAAAACCCAGATCAAACTCGGCCCTACTAATATTAACATTAAAAACTTCAGTCTTGTTAAATCGGAGAGCCCTTTAACAGTTGATACCGTTCTTAATGAAGCCGGAAAGATTAATATTAATGGAGTGATTAATACACCTGGTTTTACTTCTGATTTGAAGCTCGACTTTTCAAAAATTCCTCTTAATCCCTTTGAGCCATATATAGATGAGTTTGCAGAAATTGATGTAGAAGGTGGAAATCTTTCTCTTACCGGAGATCTTATAAACCAGTTTGAACAAGATAAAAGAAATATTAAATTCAACGGCAACCTTAATGTGGATTCAACAATGATTAAACAAGCTGGAAATAAAGACGACCTTTTCCGCTGGGCAGATCTAAGAGTTGCAGAAGCAGAGTTTGATCTAATTGCGCGTAGTTTAAGTATAAAAAAAATAGATGTTGATAAGCTTTATTCTAATGTGGTTATAGATGTGAATGGAAAAGTTAATCTTAAAAGTATAGTTAAAAGCGATACAGACAAAGTTAAGAAAGAAGAAAAAATAGAATCTAAAAAAACCGATAAACCTGATAACAAAAAAGATAAATTTGTAACTGAAATTGGTAAAGTCAACCTTAGTGACGGTGAGCTTTACTTTTCAGACCTTTCATTAGAACCCGTGTTTAAGACCAACATACAAGAGCTCGAAGTGACTTTAACTGGATTATCTTCTAAAGATTTGAAAACAGCTAAAATTGATCTGAAAGGGAAGATTGATAAATATGCTCCTGTTAAAATTACAGGTGAGGTAAATCCCCTGGGAGACAAAACTCAGACTGATATTGATGTAAATATCGAAGGGGTGGAGCTTACAAACTTAAGTTCCTATTCAGGTAAATATGTGGGTTATAGAATGGGTAGGGGAAAACTTAGTCTTGATCTTGAATATGTACTCAACGAAAAACTGCTTGATGGAAAGAATAAGATAGTTTTTGATCAGATTAAACTTGGAGATAAGGTGCAGAGTCCAGATGCAAAAGATCTCCCGCTTGAGCTTGCAATTAGCTTATTAAAAGACAGAAGCGGTGCAGTGAAACTAGATTTTCCGGTGAGCGGAGATCCGACTGATCCTAAATTCAATGTCTCTGAAATAATATTTAAGACTTTTTTCAACCTCATATTTAAAGCTGTAACTTCTCCTTTTTCAATCCTTGGATCAGTGGTTGGTATATTCGGGGGCGGTGAGGAGCTTAGCTATGTAAGTTTTGAACCTGGCTCATCCAAAGTAACAGATAAAGAAAAAAAGGAGCTTGGGGAGCTCTTAAAAGCTTTATCCGAAAGGCCAAATTTAAAACTTGATATTAAGGGTGTTGCATATAATGAAATCGACAGGCTTGGCCTTGCTGAAATGCAGATAATAAACTCTGTAAGAGATGATGATGAGCAAAATTCGGATAAGCCTCTAACTGAGGATGAAATGGAAGATATTCTTGAGATCTATGAAAATGATTATGGTGTTGATCCTTTAGATAAAGTGCCGGAAGAAGATGCAAACGGAAAAGATATTCCGAAAGCTGAGAAAATCCGCATTGCTTATAATAACTCGATTGGTCAGCTAAAGGATTTTGAGACGGTTAAGGACAGTGAGATGATTGATCTTGCCAAGAGAAGAGCTGATTCGATCAGGGATTTTCTAACAAATAAAGAGATGATTGACCAAAGTAGAATATTTACTCTTGATCCTTCTATTGAAAGTGCTGAGTCTGCTGAAGGAGTGAGAGTTCCATTGGGTCTTGATACTTTTTAAAGCTTACTATGGATTCTTGATCATCACTCCGTAAAGGCCAGTTAATTCGTTGATAGTAAAAATATTACTTAAACCTTATTTAACTTTTTCTGCATTGAGCCAGCAATCTGTCTAGCTTTTTGTTTTGCCTTGCTTGCATTATTACCCCTATAAAGTTCATCCATTGTTGTTTCGAAAAGGAAGAGCCATCTTACAAAGTGGCCTTTTTTTAATTTTATCTTTTCATTCAGGTCTACATGCACTTTTAATACTTCGATGCCTTTTTTATATTTTGGAACACTGAATATCACTGTTTCCCAAAAATCACAGATCACGGGTATATGTTCTTCCAGATCCACTTTTGCGATCTGTGTAAAAATAAATCCCAGGATCATATCATCCAGCATTTTTTCATAAAAAGATTTAACAAAATGCTCTATATCTTCTCTGTTTTCTATGTCTTTCATAATACCTAAAACCTAACTGCCAATACCTAACTACTAGTCTTTATCTTCATGTTCAAAACAAATCTTTTCAATCTCTTTAGTATAAAGAACTTCTTTTGTAAGCCCACACTTAAAACCTTCACTTTCATGAATAAAAAACCTGCAACTATTACATATACCAAAGCTTTTATTGCTATTTGATTTTTGAACTGATCTTAAAATATTGTTTAGAACTTCCTCAGCAATTTTAAGTTCTTTTTTATCAACTGTAATTTTGTTCATTTTAGCATTAAAGAGGTCAACCAGACTTTTTCCCCTGGTTGTGAGCTCAAGCTTAATACTTCTTTTATCTTCAGTGTTTTTAACCTTTTTCAAATAACCTTTATTTTCGAGCAGGTTGATAGTTTGAGAGGTAGTTCCTTTTGTATTGCCAAGATATGTGGAAACTGCAACCGGGGTATTGCTGTATTTATTGCTGATGGAAAGATAGTTTAACACCTGAAGGTGAATAGTGTGAAGCCCAAGAGGGTTTAAGAATTTTTTTTCTTCTGAATTAACCAGGTTTCCTATTCTTTCTATGTAATTAACAAGATTGTTCAGATCCATACAACTATAGTATCGAATCGAAATTATTGTTACAAGCCAATTCTTAAACTAAGAATAGTATTGAATCGATACTACCTTGACAATCCAAAAATATCCTTGATATTAGTATTGAATCGAAACCAACATTAGCAGGAGGTAACAAATTATGAAGAGTAAAGCCATTTTTTATCATGCAGGATGTCCAGTATGTGTTGATGCAGAGCAGGTGCTTGCACAATCTCTCGACCAACAGAAGTTTGATCTTGAAATTGTTCATTTAGGTGAAGATAAACACAGGATTTCAGAAGCTGAAGAGTTTGGTGTTAAATCTGTTCCTGCGATTGTGCTTGGAAATAGCCCTTACCACATCAACTTTGGTGCTAGTATAGAAGATTTGAAGTAGTGTTTCTTTTTTCTCTTTCCTGAGCGAGAGTGGAAACATATTTTTTCTGTGGTGTATAAATCTGTATGTGACTCAGAGTGAGCTTGTTGAGAGGAAATGAAGAGTTTATTTGTCATTTCGCACTCGATGTGGAATCTAGAACGGTGGGAAAGATTAATTATAAGCAAGAATTTAGTATTGAAGCAATTGAGTGAAATTTGAGATGTGTTTATAATTCTCGTCAAAATTCTGGATCCTAGATCAAGTCTGGGATGACATATAGATAAATTAAATCTTATTTCTGAAAAGCTTTAAATCTTCAACTAAAGGATCAGGCATGTCCGGGCCAAGATATACAACAAAAGGTTCAATCTCATAATGCTTTTTTATTGTCGTGAGTTTCCAGTATAAAATCCCCTGAAGAAGATCTTCATCTTGCCCGGAACAAACATTATAAAGAGACTTTATGGCAACTGATCTTTCCTCAAGATCAAGGGGCTGTTTATCCCATACAATCAGTTTGCTTTTTGTTTCATTTGGAATGAGCGCAAACCCCCTTGATTCCCAGGGATTAATAGTAGAATTTTTTCTATATGTATAACCAATCTCTGTGAAGAGCACTTTTTTATTTGCGAGTTTTTCTTTTGTGCGAAAATCTTTTATTTCAGAAAATATATTTTTCCAGCTATTTTCCGCTTCAACCATTAACTGTTTTTTAGAGTAAAAATCTCCAACATTTTTACGTAGTGGAAAATAGGCATTTATAGAGATAAAATCCAGATACTTCCAAAAATCGACATCCTGATAATTATCGAAGTTGGCTGCATAAGATATTTTTCCATCATAAATACTTTTTACATCTTTTATTAATCTGATCCAGTGTGTATTTAAAAAGTTTTTCCTCTCATTTATTTTTTCCAGCCTGTTTTGAGAATTAATATAAGAAATCTGGTCTGCCCATTTCTTATTTGCCATTGATCTGTCGTCAAGATAATTATCAAGCATTGAATATTCTTTTTTTCCGGGATTAAAAAGGTCTTCACTTTTTATAAAACTGCTGTGTTTTAAAATCTCAGTTTTTTCATTTTGTTGTTTTAGTTCACTTGAAAAGTATTTGATGTGATTTGGAAGTTCCGTAATTCTTTTGGTTGAAGTAAGAGAGTTCATTTCGCTTCCAATTACAAATACATCTACGTTCTCCTTTTCAGCAATTTCAGCCCATGTTGCAACATAATCCGTATATTTTTCAAACCAGTATGAAAGCTCACCATCTGTTGCAGGCATTATCATGCCATGCCACAAAAATGGATTTTTTGGATAGTAATGGTCAAGGGCAACTCTCATAATAAGAATCACATTTAGCCCGTTTGATTTAGCAGTTCTTATTTCATCTATTACAGACACATCTTCAGTTGGATAGGTAAGCTTATCACTATCCCAGTTTCCCTGACGGGCATAAACTGTTACGGAAACAGTGTTAAACCCCGTGGACTTTAGTGTTTTAACCCACTTCTCATTATCAGGCTCGTTTACCTGAATGCCACCAACATAAAAAGTCGGGTGCTGATCATCTTTTGCATCTGCAATTGAAATACCTGCCTGAAATGAAAGTATTAATATTGCAATGAGTTTTAAAGTATTTTTATAATTCAAGGTAATTATTCCAATTTAGTCTTTTATATTTGATACTATTATTGTTTTAATAGTTTTAAATTCCCTGATACTTACGAAAGGAATTGGGAATAGGTTTTTGAAAACAGGAGATGATTATGAAATCAAGTGTATTTAAGTTATTGACGATAATGTTGTTGCTAATAGTTGTTGTACCAATATTTGGATGTGGTGAGAAAAAAGAAAACCTAGATTATTTGGGATTGGTAACAGTTGAAAGTAAAAAAGAGTTTGATGAAACTTTTATCTTTCTTCAGGAGATCCTCAAGGCCAACCCCGCAATTACTATCTTTGCAATTGTTGACCATTCTGCAAATGCAGATGGTGTTGGGCTTTCACTTCGTCCAACAAAGCTTATAATCTTTGGTAACCCAATTCTTGGCACTCCACTAATGCAAAACTCACAGACTATGGGAATTGATCTTCCCCAAAAATTTCTTATTTATGAAGATGAAAAGGGAAACGTGTTTGTAGATTATAACGACCCTGCTTATCTTGCCGGGCGTCACGGTATTAAAAATAGTGATGAGATAATAAACAAGATTGCAGGGGCTTTACAAAAACTTTCAAAAGGTGTCGCAGCACCCTAATTGATTAATTAGCTTTCTATATTGCCAGGCACTTATGCTGATCTTAAAATATTATGCGGATTGTAATTCACTATAGTAAAAACTCAATTATTTTAGAAAAAGGAGGAAGATTAAATGAAATTTGGAATAGGATATTTTAGTATGCAGTCACCGCCCCACAACCCAAGACCTCACAGGGAGCTTTACAGCGAGATGCTTGAAGAAGTAAAGCTCGCAGACCAGATGGGTTTTGAATCTGCATGGCTCACAGAGCACCATTTTCTTGATGATGGTTATTGCCCCTCACTTATGGCAACTGCTGCAGCAATGGCTGCTGTTACAAAAAAAATGAGAATAGGTACCGGAATTTTGCTAATGCCTCTTTACGATCCAGTAAAAGTGGCTGAAGATGCAGCTGTGGTTGACCTTATCTCAGGTGGAAGATTCATTATGGGCCTCGGACTTGGCTATAGGCAGGAAGAGTTTGATGCCTTTGGAAGAACATTAAAGGAAAGAAAAGGGCGTATGGAAGAAAGTCTCGAAATTTTAACTAAAAGCTGGGCAGATGAGAGTTTCACTTATAATGGAAAATACTATCAACTCGATAATATAAACGTCACACCAAAACCAGTCCAAAAACCTATACCACTATGTATTGGCGCATTTACAGAACCAGCAATAAGAAGGGCTGCAAGGGTTGGCGCATTTCTTTTTATTCCTGCAATCGGGGTTATTCCTATTATTAAAGCCCTTTTTGATATGCATTCTACGTTTTTAAAAGAATATGGTAGAAACCCGGATGATTTTGAAAAACCTCTAGTAAGAGAAATCTATATTTCTGATAAAAAAAGAGATGATGCATGGGAAGATATAAAGGAAAGTGTTACCTATACCGCAAAAGGATACGCTTCATGGGGGTCAATGATTGATTGGGAAGGAAACCTTATAACAGATCCAACTAACCCAATAATCTATGATGTTGCAAAAGATCAGACAATCATGGGCACACCTGAAGAATGTGTTGAGCAAATTAAGGAATATCAGGAAGGAACTCCAATGGATAACCTTGTTTGCAGGTTTAAGTTTCCCGGAATTTCCCATGAGGAAGCGAAAAGATCAATGAACCTTTTTGTTGATAAGGTTATGCCTCACGTAAGCTAATTTGAAATTTAATTTTGAACTTTGCCGCTAAGTCTTATATTAATACTTCATGATAAGGCTTAGTAAAATCTCAAAGGCTGTTGGCATTGAAAATAATAACCACTACATAATAAAGGATATTTCTTTTACTCTCGACTCAAAAAAGTTGGGAGTAATTTCCGGGCGAAGTGGAGCGGGAAAAACAACCCTTCTTCATTTAATTGCCGGACTTGATATTCCAACAGATGGAGAATGTTGGGTTGATGAAACTTGCATCAGCAAACTTGATTCTGAGAAAAGGGCAAAGTTTCGTCTTGAGAATATAGGCTTTGTATTTCAGTCTTTTAACTTTCTGGCAAGCCTCACAATTTCCGAAAATATTTCTGTGCCAGCATATCTTAATAATGGAATTAAAAACTCTGATATAGCCCAAAAGGTAAAAAGTATTACTGAGATACTTGGAATTGATTCGCTACTTGACCGTTATCCAAATGAAGTTTCAGGTGGTGAAATTCAAAGGGCAAGTATTGCCAGGGCTTTAATAAATAATCCTAAAATTGTTCTTGCTGATGAACCTACGGGGAATCTTGATACAGAAAATAGGGAAATTGTTCTTCAGTCTTTTAAAAGGATTATTTCTGAGTTTGGAGTGACTGTTCTTATGGTTACACATGATAAGGAACTTGAAAAATCAGCTGACACAATCTTTCATCTTAATGATGGTGTGCTTTTGGAAGCGAAATAGATTTTCCATGTCATGCTTCAGCAAGGCCAATTAATAAAGATAAAAAATAATCTCCATTCATAAAACCCTTTCTTCCCTTATACTTAACTCCCGATGAACTTTTTGATACTATTTAAACTTCTCTCCCTAAATTATTTCAAAAAACACCGATTCAAAATCCTTTTTGCAATTCTGGGGATGTCGACAGGGATTGCAATATATGTGACAACCGGAATTTACAAAGACACTATTTATTATGATGTTAAGCAAAAAGAAAAACTGGTTCAGCAATCAGAAAAATGGATAATCCGTTCTGAAAATGGAAGGATTTCAGAAGAAGCTATTCCAAAACTCTGGGAACTTGGGATTTTTAAAAAGTTATATCCAAAATCCGAACGCTTTGAATATATTCTCAATAATAAAAAAGAACCTGAACTTATTAAATTTGTTGGAGTTGATCTACTTAGGCTTTTTAATCAGCAAAGCCAGCAAAATTTTAATGTTACTGAAAATCAAATACCCGTTTTTGCTTCTAACTATTTTAAAAAAGGCGACTCATTTAGTTTTCAAAAAAGTAATATTACTAAAAAAGTTTATATAAGTGAGGTTATTCCAGAAAGTTCGAATGAACTGCCTTTAATTGTTACGGACATTTCTATTTTTCAATCTCTTTTCTCAGATCAGGGGTTTATTGATGAGCTTGAAGTAAAGTTAAAAGCTGATTTACTGAAAGAAGATATCCAGAATCTTCTTGGCTTGGTTGATGGCAAGCTCGTTATTATTCAGCAAAATAAAAATCTTGAAAGTAAACAATCCCTTTCCGATGCGTTTTTGGTGAACCTGCAGTTTTTTTCAATAATTGCTCTGGTAATAAGTGTGCTGCTTATCTACCAATTTTATAGATTCATACTAATAGAGAGGGAGGCAGATTTTTCAAAACTGAAATCAATTGGTATGTCTAATAAAGATGTATTTGCACTACTTTTTTTTGAACTTATTTTTATTGGTGTCATTTGTGGTGTGACAGGATTATTGCTCGGACTTTTGGTCTCAAAACTTTCACTCAGATTTATAGTATCGACAGTTAATAACTTTTATTATAACGTCGATTCACAGTCCATATATTTTACCCTGCGGTTATTTTTCATTTCCCTTCTTATTGGAGTATCAGGTTGTCTTTTGGCAGGAGTGCACCCTCTAACACGTTTTTTAAGCAAGACCTCACCAATAAAAACTGCAAAAAGCGAAAAGTTTTCTAAAGTCCTAAAAACTTACAAATGGCTTTTTGTAATTGGAGCAGTATTACTTGCAGCTATCTTTTTTATTCTAAACTCAGGCTACGGGATTAAACCAACGCACCTTAGTTTTTTGAGTGTGACTTTTTTTTCAGCCGGGATGTTCTTAATACTTCCCTATCTTTTAAGAAAGTTGGGTTCTGTAATTGCAAGACTAAAGGTATTTTCACCACTCAAATCCAAAGCCTCTATTTCATATATAAATCAAACTTTAATAAGGCAGTGTTTCTTCATACTCTCCCTCGGAATACTTATTGGTTTTGTAATAAGTCTTGTCATTTTTATTGTGAGTTTCAGGCAGACAATAACAAACTGGATAGAGCAGGTAACCCCTGCTGATGTTTACGTGCAATCATCTTTAAATTTAATACAGGAGCCCTATCCAATATCAAAAGATGTTTTTGAATATATTACCAATCACCCATCTGTTGAAAAATATGATTACATCTCACGATATAAATACTCATATAACAAAACTCCACTACAAATCAGGTCGAGCAGGTTTGAAATACTCAGAGATGAACAACGTCTTAAGTTTAAATCACTTGCTGGGTCAATTGAAAATATTGGTGAAGGCTGGCTATTTATCTCCGAGCCTTTCCAAAAGAGGTATGGTAAAAATACGGGAGATGAGATCACTATTTACGGAGATAAATCTCAAAAGACTTTTAAGATAATGGGCGTTTTCTACGACTATGTTTCAAATAAAGGAACAATGTTAATTGATGTGGATATGGGTAAAAAACTCTTTAAGCAAAATGAGGTTCACGGGACAACTGTTTACAATATTTCGCCTGAGCAAACTACCATTTTAGAAAAAGAACTAAAGGAAAGGTTTCCTAAAGAAAACTTGTTCATTAATAACAAGAAGCAACTAAGAGAGGCAACTCTCAACACTTTTGATCGTACATTCTATATTGTCTGGTTTTTAGCAATCCTGGCTTCACTAATTTCGGTTGTTACCCTTATAAACTCAACATCTATGGTGTTTCTGGAAAGGCTATTTGAATTTAGCCAGCTTCGTGCAATAGGTGCATCCACAAAAGAGCTCCTTTCACTTCTTTGGGCGCAAATGTCGATTTTAAGTTTTTATTCTATAATAGTTGCTTACATTTGCAGCTTCGGCTTTATAAACATTCTCGATAAGATTAACTGGGCATTTTTTGGTTGGAGCATTGATCTTGTGTTTAGCTGGAAGCCTTATGCTCTAAGTTTTCTTCTTCTTTTTTTACTAACTTATCTGACAATCAAGATTCCGTTTAAAAGAATGATTAGCAACATGAAACTTTATGGACTTAGAAATGAATAAAACATTAGCTTTATTAATAATAGTCTTTTTCTTTACTGCTTTTGCCAATGCAAAGGAGTTTCGTCAAGCAATTGGGCCTTATAATTGGTCATTTCCTAGGGATCATGGAGCGCATCCAGAGTTTGAATCAGAGTGGTGGTATTTCACAGGTCATCTTGAAGCTGAAAAACAAACCTTTGGTTTTGAACTCACAATATTCCGTTTTGCAAATCCGTTCTCGAAAAATCTAAAATCAAACTGGGCATCAGATCAGGTCTATTTAACCCATTTTACAATCACGGATGAAAAAAATGAGAAGTTTTATAAATATGAACTGATGAACAGAGAAGTATTTAATTTTGCCGGTGCAAGCGAAGAAAAATTAAAGGTCTGGAATGGAGACTATTTAATCGAGCAAAAAGGAACGGAACTTATTATCAAAGCTGAGATCAGTGAGGCAAAGCTTGATCTTGTTTTAGATTTTGATGTTGAGTCAGTCTTGAACGGCAAAAAAGGTTTAAGCCAAAAAGGTAAAGAACAAGGAAATGCTTCTTACTACTACTCAATTCCGAGAATAATTGGTAATGGACAGCTTCAAATAAAAGATAAAAGTTATGAAATTAATAAAGCCTCAGTCTGGATGGACAGAGAGTTTTTTACAATTCCTGAATCTGAGAATAGTGGATGGGACTGGTTTTCAATTCAGTTTGATGATGGGGAAACTCTTATGGTTTATCAAATAAGAAATAATGATGGTAAACCAACTCAGTTTTCTTCAGGGACTTACATTAATAAAAATGGCAAACAGTATAATTTGAATAATAATGATTTTAGACTCACGCCACTTGAATTCTGGAAAAGCCTCGAATCAAAGTCCAACTATCCACTCAGGTGGAGTCTAACAATTCCCGATCATAAAATTGATGTGATTGTTACTCCAGTAATGAATAATCAGGAACTTATACTGGAAGAGTTTTTAAACCTTAATTATTGGGAAGGAAGGTGCCATGTTTCCGGTTCAAAAACAGGTCAGGCGTATATGGAACTTGTGGGGTATTAATATTAAAACAGTTGAAATCTCAATAAGCAGGCACAATCTCCATTTCCTCTCCGTAAATCTCAAGCTCAAAACCATCTGGATCAAGAAAGTGATAGGCTACAATCTTTCCTTTATCATTTTTCTTTTCTTCAATAAATTCTACGTTCTTTTTCGCTAAACTTTCTTTTGCAATTTCAAGCTTATTCACTTTAAAAGCAATATGGCAGACTGATTCAATAATATCAGGATCAACATTCTTGTTAGGATTCTCAGTGAGTGCTACAAATGATTTTTCTTTAATTCCGAGAAAAGATTTTTTATTTCCACCATCTTTTCTTCCATCATAAAGAATTACAAGTCCTAAAACCCCTGAATAAAACTTTATTGATCTGTCCATATCCTTAACTATTATTGCCACATGATCAATACCGGAAATCATCGGATCTTTTGAGCGTATATTGTCGAGTATGTTCATAAGGGCATTTTAAATCAATAATCAGATTTAATAAAGCTGTTTTACTAATATGTTAAACTAGAAATAAACCAGTGGCGGTTAACAAAAAATTAATATTGATCATTTATCTTTGATGAAATTACTTTTTGAGGTGAAATAAAATGTCTGATGTAAAAGCAATTCCAGATGGTTTTTCAACGGTTACACCACATCTTGTTTGCAGAAACTGCGGCGATGCGATTGAGTTTTATAAAAAGGCTTTTGGTGCTGAAGATATGGGAAAAATGCTTGAGCCTAATACAGGTAAAATCATCCATGCTTCGATTAAATTGGGTAACTCAATGATTATGCTTGTTGATCACTTTCCCAACTGGGATAATGCAAGCCCTGAATCCTTAGGAGGCACACCTGTTACAATCCATCTTTACGTCGAAGATGCGGATTCATTTATAGAAAAAGCTGTTGAAGCTGGGGCAAAAGTTACGATGGAACTCATGGATTCATTTTGGGGTGACAGATATGGAAAGATTGTTGACCCATTTGGTCATGAGTGGTCAATTGCAACGCACATAAAGGATGTTTCACCAGAAGAAATGGAAGAAGCAGCAAAGCAGATGTTTAGTCAACAGTGATTTGAATAGACTTAAAAGAGAAGTCATCTAAATCGTCACCCTGAACTCGTTTCAGGGTCTGTTTTAATATTAGATTCTGAAATAAATTCAGAATGACAAATAATAATTAATGAGGAGTAAATACTTATGTCTAAACTACAAGGGAAAACAGCATTAATTACAGGCGGCGGCACCGGAATTGGAAAAGCCACAGCACACCTTTTTGCCAAAGAAGGGGCTGATGTCTATATCACGGGAAGAAGAGAAGGAAAGTTGCAGGAAGTGCAGCAGGAAGCAAAAAAAAAATGGCATTGATATAGGCTATTTTCAAAGCGATGTATCAATTGAGGGTGATTGTGAAAATGTAGTAAAACAACTAATAGATAAGAAAGGTCAGATAGATATTCTTTTTAATAATGCAGGAGTGCTTATTCCAGGTACAACTCATGAAACACCCACTGATACATGGGAAAAAATCTTTGATATAAATGTGAAGGGCACTTATTTTATGTCTAAATATACTATTCCTCACATGCTTGAAAAAGGTAATGGTGTAATAGTAAATAATTCTTCAGTTGTTGGCCTCAAAGGTTTTCCTGGACTTGCTGCTTATGTTGCTTCAAAAGGTGCAGTAACTCAGCTAACAAAAACAATGGCACTTGAATACGCAGATAAAGGTATAAGGGTAAACGCAATCTGCCCCGGAGCAATTGAAACACCAATGGTTGTGGATGATTTCTTTGATAAAGTTGAAGATCCAGAAGCTGCAAGAGAATATCTGACATCATTTCACCCTCAGGGAAGACTTGGGCAAAGTGATGAAATTGCAAATGCTGTAATGTTTCTCTGTGATGACAATGTAGGTTTTATGACTGGAAATATGCTTTCAGTGGATGGCGGCTGGATAGCTAAATAGGATTAAGTGTTTTTAATAACAAATAACTAATGGAGGTTTAATATGAGTAAAGTTTTATATTTAAAAGGTTCCCCGAGAGATAGATCACATTCTACTGCAGTGGCAGAAGCATTTATTGATAGTTACAAACAAAAAAATCCTGATGATGAAATAAAAGTTTTAAACGTATTTGAAAAAAAACTTCCTGCATTTGACGGTTTTATAATAAATGCCAAATACAATATTATGCACGGAAATGATCACAGCGATGCGGAGAAAAATGCCTGGAAGGAAGTTGAAGAAATAATAGAAGAGTTTAAATCAGCTGACAAATATATCATCTCAACAGGAATGTGGAATTTTGGGATTCCTTATAGATTAAAGCAGTATATTGATATCATCACGCAGCCAGGCTATACGTTTTCATTTTCTCCTGAAGAAGGCTACAGTGGCCTTATTACTGGAAAACCTATTTTTATTTCGTACGCGAGAGGTGGAGAATATCCCCCTGGAACTGATGCAGAAAACATGGATTTTCAGAAAAGGTATCTTGATTTTCTCTTGGGTTTTATTGGATTTACTGATATTAAGTCAGTAGTAATCGAACCAACTCTCACAGATCAGGCTCAGAAAAAAAGAGAGGAAGCTATTGAGAAAGCTAAAGAGATTGCAAAATCATTTTAATTATTAAGTCTAAAGAATCACAAATGCATCTATAGCTTTTAGTGGAGGAATTTCTGGACTAAAATTTGATCTTATATAAAGAACATTAAACTATGTAAGAAATATATTCGAAGGTATTATAAATTTCCTATGTCATACTTGAGTGAAGCATCTAGATTCTTCATTCGTATCACTCTTTCATATTCTTAATGACAGTCAGGTGAATAACATGCAAAGATCAATAAGTAAGATTTTTCAGCTTTCAATCCTACCCATTCTCTTTTTCCCTTTTCTCTTAAGCTGTGGCGGTGAAGAGAAGCCCCAAGTACCACCTCCCCCAAAAGTAACAGTTAGCAATCCCCTAGTTAGTGAAATAGTTGAATGGGATGAATATACAGGAAGGCTTGATGCCATTGATTCAGTGGAAGTCAGGGCTAGGGTAAGTGGATATTTGCAGTCTATACATTTTGATGAAGGGGAAATAGTTGATAAAGGAAAACTCCTTTTAATTATTGATCCAAGACCTTTTCAGGCTGCTGTTAACCGAGCAGAGGGTGAGCTTCAATTAGCTAATGCAAGGCTAAAGCTCGCAAGGGATAACTTGGCCAGGGCTAAAAAACTTTTAGATGCTCGTGCAATATCCAAAGAAGAGTTTGATACAAGGGCATCAGAGGTTGAACAGGCAAAAGCTTCAGTGGAATCTGCAAAAGCAGTGGTTGAAGAAGCCGCACTTAATCTAGAATTTACAGAAGTGAAAGCACCAATTCGTGGAAGAATAAGCAGGGAACTTGTAACAGAAGGAAATTTGATAAATGGTGGTACAGGCGGCACGCTGCTCACAACACTTGTCTCACTTGATCCTATTCACGTTTATTTTGAAGCTGATGAACGTTCGGTGTTGAAATATATTCGTCTAGACAGAAATGGTGCAAGGCCCAGTTCAAGAGAAACTGCAAATCCTGTTTATCTCGCACTTGTTGATGAAGAAGGATTTCCCCATAAAGGCAAGATGGATTTTGTAGATAACAGACTGGACCCAAACACCGGCACTATGACCGGACGTGCAATTTTTCCTAACCCAGATCTTATCTTGACCCCAGGGCTTTTTGGACGTGTACGCCTTCAGGGAAGCGCAAAATACGAAGCGCTTCAAATTCCGGATGAAGCAGTTGGAACTGACCAGTCTCAGAAGTTTGTACTTACTGTAAATGATGAAAATATTGTTGAGTATAAGAGGGTAGTTTTAGGTCCTGTTGTTAATGGTTTAAGGGTTGTGAGAGAAGGTCTCGAACCTGATAATTTAGTAATAACCAAAGGAATTCAAAGATCAAGACCTGACTCCAAAGTAGACCCAATTACTGAGGAAATAAAAATTAAAAAAGACCCGAACACACCTGATCTTAGTGATATATCAATTCCTTCAGAGCAGAAACAGGAAAACTAATAAATGAAATTTGCTCATTTTTTTATTGATCGGCCTATCTTTGCATCAGTTATTTCGATAATTTTAGTCATAGTAGGAATCATTGCATATACAACTCTTCCAATTTCGCAGTATCCGGAAGTAGTACCCCCTACAATTCAGGTAAGTGCTGCTTATCCCGGTGCAAACCCGGAGGTAATAGCCAAAACTGTTGCTTCTCCATTAGAGCAGGAAATTAACGGTGTTGAGAATATGCTTTATATGTCGTCTCAAAGTACAAATGACGGCAGAATGACCCTTACAGTTACTTTTGAGCTTGGAACTGATCTAGATACTGCACAAGTATTAGTACAAAACCGTGTTTCCATAGCAGAACCGAGGCTTCCTGAGCAGGTAAGGGCTTTAGGAGTTACAACTCAAAAAAACTCTCCCGATCTTTTAATGGTAGTGCATCTGCTATCGCCGGATGAAAGATTTGATCAGCTCTATATAAGCAACTACGCATTTATCCAGATCAGGGATGTGCTCTCACGTCTTGAAGGCGTGGGAAGTGTAAATGTGTTTGGGGCAAGCGACTACAGTATGCGCGTTTGGCTTGATCCTGAAAAGCTCAGCTTTTTAAACCTTACTACTACTGATGTTGTTAACGCACTCAGAGGCCAGAACCTTCAGGTGGCAGCAGGAGTGATCGGGCAGCCCCCTGTACCGAAGGGTAATGCTTTTCAGTTTGCTGTAAATACTACAGGCCGATTGGAAAGAGAACAGCAATTTGACGACATAGTTGTTAAAACAGGACAGGATGGCCGAATAACAAGGCTTGAAGATGTTGCCAGAATAGAACTTGGAGCGCAGAACTACTCAGTTAACTCATATTTGGATGGTGACCCTGCGATAGCTTTGGTTATTTCCCAAAGGCCAGGTAGCAATGCACTAAGTACAGCTGAATCAATCCGCACTACTATGGCTGAGCTTTCTCCCAGATTCCCGGAGGGTCTTGAATATAAAATAATTTACGATCCCACTAAATTTGTGGAGCAATCAATTGATGAAGTAATAAAAACACTTTTTGAGGCATTTCTACTGGTTTTAATAGTAATACTTATTTTTCTTCAGGACTGGCGTGCGACTATTATTCCGCTAATTGCCATACCTGTCTCAATAATTGGTACATTTGCAGTAATGGCTGGTATTGGTTTCTCACTTAATAATTTATCTCTTTTCGGACTTGTTCTTGCCATCGGTATTGTTGTTGATGATGCAATAATAGTGGTGGAGAACGTTCAAAGGAATATCGATGATGGTTTGCCCGTAAGGGAAGCGACCCGAAAAGCTATGAACGAGGTTGGTGGCGCAATTGTGGCAAGCGTTGTAGTGCTTAGTGCAGTATTTATTCCCACTGCTTTTTTAGGCGGTATTTCTGGACAGTTTTATAAACAGTTTGCTATAACAATTGCTGTATCTACTGCAATTTCGGCGCTAAATTCGTTAACCCTAAGCCCAGCTCTTTGTGCCTTACTCTTTAAAGCTAAAGGTGAGGAAAAAGACAGGTTCGGAAAAATGTGGGATTTTGTACTGGGATGGTTTTTTAGAAGATTCAATACTGTATTTGACAAAATTACCTCTGTTTATATAAAAAGTGTTGGAAAAATTATTAGAAAAAGCGCTGTTTCTCTTGTTGTTTATGCTGTGCTTATTGGTTTTACAGTATTTATGTTTACCAAAGTTCCAACAGGTTTTATACCCGAGCAGGATCAGGGTTATTTGATTGTTAGTATTCAGCTGCCTGATGGAGCTTCACTTGAACGAACTGATGAAGTTATACATAAGGCAGAAAAAATAATTCTGGATACTCCAGGAATTGAAAACGCTGTGGCATTTGCCGGATTTTCCGGTGCCACAAGGACAAACAGCTCAAATTCAGGAGCAATCTTTACCCCATTCATTGATTTTAAAGAAAGGATAAAACAAGGCATTACAGCAGAAAGCATTGCCGGAGATCTTCAGGGCAGGCTTTTTGGAATACAGGAGGCATTTATAGTTGTTATTCAGCCACCGAGCGTAAGAGGGCTTGGCACTTCTGGCGGCTTCAGTATGCAGGTGCAGGATAGAATTGGTGCCGGCTTTGATGAATTACAAAATACTACAAATCAAATTATAGGTGCGGGAAACCAGGATCCCGAACTGGTCAGGCTTTTTACAAGTTTTCGCGCCAATACTCCTCAGCTGTTTGTGGATATAGACAGGATAAAGGCTTCACAGCTTGATGTACCTATTGAAAATATTTTTAACACACTTCAGATTTATCTGGGCTCATTCTTTGTTAATGACTTCAACCTTTTTGGAAGAACCTATCAGGTGAGAGCACAGGCTGATTCTAACTACAGGCTTGAGCCTGAAGACATTCTAAAGCTCAGAACAAGAAATGAGACTGGGCAGATGGTGCCGTTGGGTTCGGTGGCGGATGTGATTTTTACAAGCGGACCAGACAGGGTGGAGCGCTACAACCTTTTTCCTTCTGCAGGAATAAGTGGACAGGCTGCACCCGGATTCAGCTCCGGACAGGCCTTATCAAAAATGGAGAAGTTTGCTGAGGAAATGCTTCCTGACGGCTTTGGATATGAATGGACTGATCTTTCATATCAGCAAAAAAAGGCTGCCAACACCGCTATTCTCATATTTCCTCTTTGCGTATTGTTAGTATTTTTAATTTTAGCAGCGCAGTATGAAAGCTTATCTTTGCCACTTGCTGTAATTCTAATTGTCCCTATGTGTATTCTCTTTGCAATTATAGGTGTATGGATTCGTGGACAGGATAATAACATACTTACCCAGATAGGATTTATAGTTTTGGTTGGTCTAGCTGCAAAGAATGCGATATTGATAGTTGAATTTGCAAAACAGCTTCAGGAAGAAGGTATGAACCGCTTTGAGGCCGCAGTTGAGGCCTGTAAATTAAGGTTAAGGCCTATTTTAATGACATCTTTTGCATTTATTCTAGGTGTTGTGCCGCTTGTTATAGCACAAGGACCTGGTTCAGAGATGCGACAGGCATTGGGGACCGCGGTTTTCAGTGGCATGCTAGGAGTTACCTTGTTTGGACTTTTTCTCACACCTATTTTTTACGTTGTTATTATGAAATTTGCAGGAAGTAAAAAAAATGAAAGTATTTAACACTAGTATTTTTATAATTTTTATTCTAGGTGCTTTTTTATTCACTAGCTGTGCAGTGGGGCCTAATTACAAAAAACCTGAAACAATAACTTCGGATGATTTTGCAAACGAAAAATTTGAGAGATACAAAGATGAGAGCGTTGAAATTTTTTGGTGGACAGGCTACGAAGATGAAAAGCTAAATGATCTCGTTAACCTTGTTTTGGATGGAAATCTGGATTTAAAGATAGCCACTGCAAGAGTGATCGAAGCGAGAGCTATCAGGACAGGAACTACTCTGGAGCTTTTCCCGATAATAACATCTGAGGCATCATATACCCGTCAGAGATTTAGCAGACAAACCGGGTTTGGTTTTGGAACGGCGGGAGCAGAGCGTGAATTTAATCTTTTTGATGCAGGTTTTGATGCCACATGGGAACTTGATTTTTTTGGAAGGGTAAGGCGCCAAAGAGAAGCCGAGACAGCAGAAATTGAAGCTGTCCTTGCATCGAGAAGGGATATTCTTGTTACCCTTCTGGCCGAGACAGCAAGAAATTATTTTGAACTACGTGGTACTCAAAATCAACTTGAAGTTGCAAAGAAAAATGCAAATAATCAGCAGGAAACTTTTGATCTTACAAACGCTCTACTTGAAGGCGGCAGAGGAACCGAGCTTGACACTTCAAGAGCAAATGCACAGTTGAAATCCACGCTCGCAACTATTCCTCCACTTGAGACCCAGATTAAAAGAGCTCTGCACAGGTTAAGTGTGTTAACTGGGAAAGAGCCCACAGCTTTATATGAAGAGCTGCTTGAACCTGAGTCCATACCCGAACTGCCTGAATTTGTTTCTATCGGCAATCCTGAGGAACTTTTGAGAAGAAGGCAGGATATTAGATTTGCAGAGCGAAGCCTAGCTGCAGCAACTGCAAGAATAGGTGTGGCAGTGGCCGATCTTTTTCCGCGAGTTACTATTCTTGGAAGTATTGGTCTTTCAGCAGATACATTTACAGGTTTAGGTGATAGCGGTGCAGAAAGATTTGCTATCGGGCCCAGTATTACCTGGGCAGCTTTTGATCTTGGAAGAGTAAAAGCCGGAATAGATGCTTCTGATGCAAGAGCGCAGGCTGCGCTTGCAGAGTATGAACTAACAGTTCTTACGGCTCTTGAAGGAACAGAAAATGCACTTATTGATTTTGCAAAAGAGCTGGAACGAAGGGAATATTTGAGAGAAGCGGCTGAATCAAGTGAGAAGGCAGTTGAGCTTTCCCGACTCAGGTATCAGTTTGGAGTTGCAGATTTTCTCACCGTGCTCGATGCCGAAAGAAGATTGCTTGAAGCTCAGGATGAACTTGCAAGAAGCGAGACAAGAACTGCGACTGCGCTAGTAGCTGTTTATAAGGAGCTTGGCGGCGGCTGGGAGATAGAGTATGAAAAGGCCGGTTATGAAATTCCCAAAGTTGGTTCTTATGAAGGCAATGTTGAAAAAGTGTATGAAAGTCAAAAAGCTGAATGATGTTTTTTTTAGGGCTAAAGTTAAAACAACTTCTGTATAATATTTAATATTTTGCTAGTGAGTTTAAAAAAATAAACATAGAAAAGTGCAGTTATTCCCATTTTCAGGTATTACTTATTAGTTAAAATTTATTTTTAAACACATAAAATGGAAGAAATAACAATAAAGAAAAACAAAGTACCTGCCATTGGTCTTGGCACATGGCTCCTTTCTGGTGATGAATGTGTTAAGTGTGTAGAGCATGCTTTAGGGCTTGGATATAGGCACATTGATACCGCTCAGATATATGAAAACGAAAAACAAATAGGTAAGGCAATTAAAAAATCTTCGGTTAGTCGCGGGGAAATTTTCCTTGTAGATAAAATATCCACATCCAATTTTAGTTATGATGATGCAATTAAAAGCACCGAGGAAAGTCTTGATAATTTCCAAACTGATTATGTAGATCTTCTTTTGATGCACTGGCCTAATAACTCAGTTCCACTTGAAGAAACCCTTGATGCTATGAATGAGCTTAAAGAAAGTGGAAAGGCCAAAAATATTGGTCTTAGCAACTTTCCTCCATCACTTATGCTTAAAGCGGCTGAAAAAATTAAGATATTTTGTAATCAGATTGAATATCATCCTTATTTATCACAGGATACTCTCATCAGACAGTCCAAAAGAATGAAGTATATAATTACGGCTTACTGCCCTATTGCCAAAGGTAGGGTGCTTAAAGATGGTAACATTCGGGAGATAGCCGACAGGTATGAAAAATCGCCGGTGCAGATTACCCTCAGGTGGCTTTTCCAACAGGGAGTTGCAACAATTCCTAAATCTGCCGATTTTGACCACATGAAAGAAAACATTGAAATCTTCGATTTTGAGTTAAGTCGTGATGACATGAAAATCATTAGTTCACTTGAGATGGACCTTCATCTTGACCCTGTAAGTTATCTTGCAAGCGATTAAATCTGTAGCAAATTGTCTGAAATTGTATTAACATAATTTCTATGACATCTGAATTATCAAATTCCATCGACAGGGCAGAGTTGTTTAAAGCCCTTGCAGATGAAACGCGACTCAAAATTGTTCACGCACTTTTTGATGGTGAAAAATGCGTTTCAGATCTTATGTCTGAACTAGACCTTGCCCAGTCTCATGTTTCCCACCATTTAAAAATATTAAAAGTATCTGGGATTATTGAATCCAAAAGAGATGGCCATAAGATTAACTACTTTCTTTCACCTGGAGTCAGAAAAACTATTGATGAAGATAATGAATCGCTCGATCTTGGTTGCTGTGAAGTAAACTTCAAATAACAATTTTCAAAAAACCTCATATTATAGAACTAAATTCAGAAACTTAATCAAACAGGTTTTATACTTTTTTTATGTGATCGATTTTAAAATATTTTTTTACAAATATTAATGAGAGTAACATTATAACAATATGATATCCAAGATAAGCCCAGGCAGCCCCAATGAAAGAATAGTCGGGCACCAGTAAAAATAACAATATTACATATACTATTGTGGAGGCGATATTTATAATGTTTTTGGTGCCTGCCCTTCCAAGGGCAAGTAGTAGAGGGTTTGCCCAAAAAATTGGTTGAGAAAATATTACTGTCAATGCAATTATCCTTAAGGCTAAGGAAGCTTCAATATATTCTTTCCCATAAAAAAGGTTCAACAAAATTTGGGGAAATAAAATAATTGTAATTGTTACTGGGACGGTAATTAACAGTAGTTTTTTTGTCAGATATTTTATGGAATCTTTTATTTTGCTAATAGGTTCATTAGCCAGCATTTTTACCAGTTCAGGATAAATTGATAGATAAAACTGATTGGAAATTTCCATTATTATTTTTAATATTGATTTGGCAACTTTATAGAATGCAGCAGCTTCTCCGCCTGCAAAATAACCCAGGGCCAAAATTCCTAAATGATTATCACCCGCCATAACCAATGTGCCGTTTAGGCTTGTATTACCCAAAAACCATCCTATTTCCCCCCACTGATCCCTTATTGATCTAATGTTTGCACTCCACCATCTTCGAATCTTCATTTTGTTCAAGTAAATTGAAACAGCTGTAACTCTTATGATTAATCCAACTACACTCGAGATTATATACACAAAAAGTACCCCCTTTATTTCAAATCCTAAATAAAGGGCAATTGACACAAATACAAGTTTGAAAAAATTTACAAAAGAAGATGTGTATGCAATGACACTAAATTTATCAAAGACCCTTAGTATCGCATCTGAAGTTCTGTTGGATGTATCGATGAGTAAACTTAACGAGTATATGTAAATAAGAGTTTCCGCACCGGAAGAGTGAATGAATAGTTTGTTTGCAATTTTTGCCGATCCAATAACAATGAAAAAAGCGAGAATCCCGCTTGAAATATCAATCAGATACGAAAGTTTTACCATTGCGCGGGCTTTATTGTTTTCGCTATTTGAAAGATAAGTTCCGATATATTTTGTGGCTGTTTCCCATACCCTGAAATCAAAGAGTTTATTGATGATATCCACATATGCTATAACTAATACCATCAGTCCATAATCTTTAACTCCAAGTGCCCTTGCGACAATAATAATTTGAAGTGCATTAAATAGACCTGAAGCAGTTTTCCCGCCTAAAAGCCAAAAAGTATTTTTTAATAATCTTTTGTTTGTTTCCATGGAAGCTTCATCCAAAAATGTCTTTTTAAGTTTAACTTTGAGATCTGTAATCTAAACAACATTACAAATTTGTAATGCTTCTGAAAGGTTTCCGCAAGCTCCATCCCCCATTGTATTATGAAGAACTTTTCTGCAAAAGGAGCAATAAATTGTGCGGTATTGTTGGTTACTGTAATTATAAATGCGGGGTCGATTATTCAACTTTAATTTCAATGAGGGATTCTCTCACTTATAGGGGCCCTGATGATGCTGGAGTATATATTGATGAGGACAATGGAGTAGGACTTGGGCATAGAAGACTGTCAATTCTTGATTTATCTTCATTAGGCCACCAACCAATGTCTAATTCAGATGGCTCTATATGGATTACATACAATGGAGAAGTGTATAACTATAAAGAGATAAGGGAGCAGTTGGTAATTAAAGGCCATTCGTTCAAAAGCAATACTGACACCGAAGTAGTGCTTAAAGCTTATGAGGAGTGGGGAATAGAATGTGTTCATAAATTTGTGGGCATGTTTGCCTTGGCAATTTGGGATAAAAAAATTAAAAGATTGTATCTTTTGAGAGACAGGGCAGGAGTGAAACCGCTTTTTTATTATCAAAATGATAATATCCTTCTTTTCGGATCAGAACTTAAAGCACTAATGGCTCACCCCGATTTTAAAAGGGATATCAATCACAGTGTGATGCCTTTTTATCTTAGATATGGTTATATTCCAACATCACAAACCATTTTTGATAATACTTATAAACTACCTCCCGGCCACTATCTTTCTTTTGAGAACAATACAATTAAAGAAACTAAGTACTGGGATATAGTGGATAGTTATTTAGAGGGCCCGTTACATAAAAACCAGGATACAATAACCGAAGAACTTGAAATGTTGATGACAGAGGCATTTAACTACAGGCTTATATCCGATGTGCCTACAGGAATTTTTTTAAGTGGGGGTATTGATTCCAGCATTGTAACTGCACTTCTTCAGAAAAATACAAACACCCAGCTTAAAACTTTTACAATTGGTTTTAACGAAAACAAGTTTAATGAGGCAAAGTGGGCAAAAAAAATTGCAAATCACCTTGAGACGGATCATACGGAATATTATTTTTCTGTGGATGAATGTATTGATTTAATTCCTGAAATGCCTTCCATTTATGATGAACCTTTTGCTGATAATTCTGCAATACCCACATATTTGCTTTCAAAACTTGCCGGTAAAGATGTAAAAGTGGTACTTTCTGCGGACGGCGGAGACGAACTTTTTTGTGGTTATGATCGATATAAATCAATCAGTTCTTTATATTCGTTGTTGCCTCATATCCCGGAATGTCTAAGAAATACAATAATTTTTACACTTAATAAAATTAACCCCAATAAAGATAAACATAAAAAATGGATAAATATAATTAATGAGTCGGGTAAAAAAAATCTTTTGAATATGCATAAATTCAAGATAAATAAGTGGTTGCCTGACGACATTGAAAATGTATTGTGCCGGATGCCTGAATATGGGCCGAAAACATATTTTGAAGACACTTTTTCCAAATTACAGGGATCTAGCCCCATTGATCAGATGATGGCAACAGATTTTAAAACATTTCTTCTTGACGATATTCTTGCGAAAGTAGACAGGGCAAGCATGCATGCGAGTATTGAGGCAAGAGAGCCCTTTCTTGACCACAGGCTCGTAGAATATTCTGCAAGAATTCCTCTTTCACTCAAACATAAAAATAGATCAAGCAAATATATATTAAAACAAATTTTATATAAACATGTCCCTCGAAACCTGGTGGATCGTCCCAAACAAGGATTTGTAATCCCTCTATCAAAATGGCTAAAAGGCAGTTTGAATCCGCTAATGATGGATTATTTAAGTGAAGACAGGCTGAAACGCGGGGGTATTTTTCAGCCTAAAGTTGTAAAACAATGTATAAAAGATTTTCACGATGGAATATTAAATGTACATAAATTATGGTTTATCCTGTCATTTGAGATGTGGAGGGAAAAATGGCTCCCAAGTTGACTAAAATTATTTATGTAAGGATTAAAACTGACAGTATGAAAAAATAAAATTTTTTATTTGCAAACATCAAACTATTTAGATACTTTGATGCGTATATTAAACCAATATTAAAAAGTGTATACGAATATTTATCTATGTTTAGATTTCTATTAATTCTTATAATTGCTTTTGGAACTTCGTGTAGCTCCAACCAAAATTCAATAGTAAAGCTTAAAATACAGGGATCAAGCACCGTAAACCCAGTGGTTTCAGAAGCTGCGGAAATTCTGAGAAAGGAAAAAGGATGGGATATAGAAGTTGACACTCAGGGTGGATCATCCGGAGGTATATCTTCTGTGGCAGAAGGACTCTGCGATATTGGAATGAGTTCAAAACCTGTCAGCTCCCAAGATATTTCAAAATATCCCGGAGCTGATTTCAAAAGCTTTGCAATTGGTATTGATGGAGTTGCCCTTGCTGTTTCAAATCCTGTATGGGAAAGCGGTATTAAATCCCTGTCAAAGTTGCAGGTGCAGGACATTTATTCAGAAAAAATAAATAACTGGAGTGAAATTGGGGGAAATGATGCTCCCATCATTTTTTATAATAAAGAGCCAGGAAGGGGCACGTGGCAGGTATTCGCAAACTGGGCTTTTGATGGAAATGAAAATGCTCCATCCATAAGCCATCCAGAGGTTGGAAGCAATGAAGAAGGAAGAAACAAGGTTTCTTTCAACAGGGGTGCAATAACACAACTTTCATATGCATGGGTTTCGGGCTCAGACAAAGTAAAAGCAATTGGAATAGAAAGTAATGATGGAAACACAGTTACTCCATCCATCAGCTCCATTCTTGATGGCTCTTATCCAATATCGAGAAAACTTTTTGTCTTAACAAATGGAGAACCTTTAGGACCAAAAAAAGAGTTTGTTGATTTTCTTCTATCTGATAGAGGGCAAAAACTTGTGAAAAAATATGGCTATTTACCGGTTAGATAGATTTTTTAAAGATAAAGAGCTGAGTGGAACAATGGTCTTTTCAATCTTGTTCTCGGCTTTTGTCTTTTTATTTCTTGCAGCATTAATTTTCTTTCTTTTTATTGAAGGTTTTCCTGCACTTAAAAGAGAAGGGCTTCAATTTTTTACTGAAGCCAACTGGTTCTTTAGAATAAGTGAGTATAAAGCTGCGTCAATGATCTACGGAACCTTTATGGTTTCCTTAATTGCCATTTTTATTGCTGCCCCCATTGGTTTTGGTGCGTCTGTTTTTATATCAGAATATTTAAGTGGTTCACCAAGATTTTTTGCAAAAAGTATCATTGAACTTCTGGCGGGAATACCATCAGTTGTTTATGGACTTTTGGGTATCCTCTTCCTGCAGCCATTTCTTTACAAAAATTTCGATTTGAATTCAGGTGACACGCTTTTAACAGCCGGTGTACTTCTCTCCATAATGATCCTTCCGACAATTATTACCCTTAGTGATGATGCGTTTAGAAGTGTATCAAGTGAAGAGAGGGAGACTTCTCTTTCACTTGGATTAACCAAGGAGGAAACTTTTTTCAGCACAGTTTTTCCAAAAGCTCTTCCCGGATTTATTGTTGCAATTCTCCTTGCCACAGGACGCGCCCTTGGTGAGACAATAGCTGTTTTCCTTGTTGTAGGCAGGGCGGATAACAGGCTACCTAATTCACTCTTTGATTTGGATCCAGTTTTTAAAGCAGGCCAGACACTCACAAGCAAACTGGGCGGGTCAGAAATATTTATTGCATACGGAAACCCGGAGCATTGGTCTTCAATAGTTGCGCTTGGGCTTTTCTTGTTTGTCTTTGTAATGGGGTGTGTTTTGATTGGTGATTTGATTTTAATTTACAGGGATAAATCACGGATATGAGATATTATTTCAGAATTTCTAAAGATATTTGCTTTAAGAGTTTTTCTTTAATCTCGGCACTTTTAACCTTTGGCATTCTCGCTTTAGGTCTTTGGTTAATAGTATTAAAAGGGTTTTCAGCTGTTTCATTTGATTTTATATCAAGCTCAATGTCTCAGGGTGGGCTATCGGGTGGAATTTTATATCAAATAATCGGAACTTTTATATTAATATTTACAGTCCTTTTAATTGTATCGCCTTTGTCAGTGGGAATAGCACTTTTAAGGAGCTTCTATCTAAAAAACGATAAGAGCAGGAAAATATTCACAACTTTTCTTTATGTTATTAACGGAATACCCTCAATTATTTTTGGGATATTTGGCTTTTTTCTTTTTGTAAAATTTTTTGGCTGGGGAAAATCCTGGCTTACAGGTGGAATTCTGCTCTCTATGATGATACTTCCAACTGTATCATTATCACTTAGTGAAGGGATAAGTAGAATACCAAAAGATTATATTGAGAGCGCCAAATCGCTTGGGCTTTCTTCTTCGGCAGTAATATTTTCTGTGGTGCTTCCACAGAGTTTTTCCAGTTTTATATCTGGTTTGCTGCTTGGGCTGGCACGAGCAGCAGGTGAAACTGCGCCACTTTTGTTTACGGCCACAATTTTTTCCGGTGCCGACATTCCGGGTGGTATTAAGGAAAGCCCGATACTTAGCCTTCCCTATCATATATTCACTCTTGCCCAGGAATCTTATCAGCCACAGGCTTTGGAAAACGCCTGGGGGAGTGTATTTGTTTTAATTCTGATTGTAGTATTTTTTAGTGCCCTTGCCCTGCCTTTTCGCTTGAAAAGCCATGAGGAGGCTAATGTCTGATGGAATTAAAGGTAAAAAATTTAAGCGTTCTTTCTGGTAAAGAGCAGATTGTAAAAAATATTTCTTTTTCCTTAAATGAGAATGAAATAGTTGCTTTGGTTGGGCCCTCAGGGGCTGGCAAATCTACAATCCTAAGATCCCTTAACAGGCTTGCAGATAAGGAAAGTGGCTTAAAAGTTGAAGGTGAGGTTCTTTATGACGGAAAAAATATATTCACTTCTTATTCTTTAAATGAGCTTAGAAGAAAGATTGGGCTTGTTTTTCAAAAACCGTGCGTGTTTCCGGGATCAATATATAAGAACGTACTTTTTGGTATAAGGCATCATAAAAGCCTTAAAAAAAGTGAGGCGGACGATCTTGTTGAGAGTATGTTAAAGAAGTCGCATCTATGGAGAGAAGTAAAAGACAGGATTTATAAATCAGCAAATATCCTTTCTTTAGGCCAGAAACAACGCCTGGCATTTGCAAGAACTCTTGCAACCGATCCTGATATACTTCTTCTTGATGAACCCACTTCAAGCCTTGATCCCTATTCAACCCATGAGATCGAGCAGGTGCTTTTGGAGCTTAAACAAAATAAATCCATTTTGCTTGTAACACACCTGCTTCAGCAGGGAAAGCGAATCAGCGATAGGGTTTTATTTATTTCATCTTCAAACGGCCCGGGTGAAATTGTAGAAGAAGGCACTGTAAGCGAAATTTTTGATAACCCTAAAAATAATGAAACTAAAATCTACTTCCAAAATTCCTAGTCAAAAAGTTTTTCGTTAAAACCTGTTTTTGATAAATATATTGAAACAAAACAGATTTTTATTTGTTATTAATCATTGTAAGTTATCTTAATACAAACAAAATACAGTTATTTTGGGGAGAAAAATGAAAACTACTTTTAGCATTTTAATTGCAATATTTATTATTGTTTTGGGATTTTCAGTTGATTCAGACGCAGTGGAAAAACTTCATTCTTATGAGAACTATAAGACCACTTACAAGCTTGATGGAGTAAAGTCGGGCAAAAAAACTTTTTGTTCAAGAAACTGGGGCAACGAAAAAGTTCAGATAGAAAATGTAACACTTCAGATTGCACCTGATAAAACCAAGAAACAGAATCAGAAAATTATCACAAGAATAGTAGATGGAGAACAGTGGATTTACAGCATTAATCTTGATGATAATATGGGAACCAAAGCTAAAAACCCTTCATTTCCCGAGCTTATGGAATCAATGAAAGGTAAAGATCCTGCTCTGTTTGGAAAATCCATTCTAAAGCAACTTGGTGGTAAAGTTACAGGGCAAAAGACAATCCTTGGCAAAAAATGTGATGTTTGGGAAGTGGCCGGAATAGAAACATGTGTTTCTGATAAAGGTATAGCCCTTGAAACAAAAAGTGAAAAACCAAAAATTGTGGAAACTGCTACAAGTATTGACACAAAAAATGCATGCTCAGCAGAAATGTTTAACCTTGGGGATGCAAAAATAAAAGAAATTGATATAAAAAGCCAAAACTAGCTCTGTTTTCTTAACCAAACTCGATTACTATATAATTATACATTTTATTTGTATAGATTTCTGTGAATATATATTCTTAAACTCCTTTTTCTTGTGAAAAAATCAAATATAGGCTATCGTCTATAAAGTACTACAATCCAAACTAATTTTTACTCCAAAAAAGACAAGATTCTTAATACTATAGTATTGATTTATTAAAAAATAACTAATACTTTAGAAATATACTTGCACTAAAATCGAATTATGCTACTATGATTTTACCCATAGAGGGGGATAAGTTTAATTAAAATTATTTAGGAGGTATTAGATTATGTGTCAGGGAAGATTTAATTTTTTTGGTTTTACCTTATTAGTATTATCGTTATGTCTATTATTCATACCTATGAGTGATGCTCTTGGCAAAAATAATAAGAATAATGAAAATAAGGGGAAAGGTGGATTCGATGAAAACAGAACTATAAACGGAGAAGATAATAATCTCTCAAATCCATTACTAAATTCAATTTTTACTAAGATTGCAAGGTTAGTTGATTCTGATTATAGCGATGGTATTTCATCTCTTGCAGGAGATGACAGACCTAATCCAAGAGATATAAGTAATTCAGTTGTTGCTCAAAATGGGGTGTCCATACCAAATGAATTTGGTACATCTGATTTTCTATGGCAATGGGGTCAGTTTTTAGATCATGATATTGATTTAACAGAAGGTGCAATACCTGTAATGCCGGCAGATATTTCCGTTCCAGCCGGTGATCCTTTCTTTGACCCATTTAATACAGGAACTCAGTTTATTCCATTTAACAGATCTATATTTGATCCATCAACTGGCACTGATGTTAATAATCCACGACAGCAGGAAAATGAAATAACAGGATGGATTGATGCATCAAATGTTTATGGATCAGATCAAGCTAGAGCAGATTCTCTAAAGGCTGATGATTTTGATATATCAGGAAAATTAAAAGTTACTCCCAGTAGTGTAGGTGATTTGCTTCCATTTGACGTAGATGGACTTTTTTTGGCAGGGGATGTACGTGCAAGTGAGCAGGTTGGACTTACTTCAATGCATACACTTTTTGTAAGAGAGCACAACAGACTTGCAGATGAAATAGCTGATGATGATTCAGATTTAACTGGCGAAGAAATTTATCAAAAAGCAAGAAAAATTGTTGGCGCTCAAATGCAGGTAATTACGTATAATGAGTTTTTACCAGCACTTCTAGGTAAAAAAGCTTTATCAAAATACAGAGGATATGATCCGGATGTTGATTCCACCATTTTTAATGTATTTTCAACTGCGGCATATCGTTTTGGACACAGTGCATTGAGCCCTACACTATTAAGGCTTGATAGTGAAGGAAACGAAATTCCAGAAGGTAATTTATCTCTTTTAGATGCTTTTTTTGATCCAAGCAAAATTACTGATGAAGGTGGAATCGAACCGATTCTTAGAGGTTTGGCAAGCCAACTTCATCAAAAAATTGATTCTATGATTGTTGATGATGTACGTAATTTTTTATTCGGACCTCCTGGAGCAGGTGGTTTTGACCTTGCTTCTTTAAATATACAAAGAGGCAGAGATCATGGTCTTCCTTCTTACAATGATGTTAGGGAGCAGCTTGGTCTTGGAACAGTTAGTGATTTTGATGAGATTAGTTCTGATCCGAATGTTCAGGCAAATCTTGCATCAATTTATGATGATGTTGATGATATTGATATCTGGGTAGGTGGCTTAGCAGAGGATCCACTAAAAAAATCACATCTCGGAGAAACATTTTCCACAATAATAAGTCTTCAATTTGAAGTCTTGAGGGATGGTGACCGTTTTTGGTATGAAAGACATCTTTCCAAAAAATTGGCAAAAGAAGTTGAGAAGACCACCTTGTCTGATATTATCAAAAGAAATACAGATATTGGTAATGAGCTTCAAAAAGATGCTTTTTTTGTGAAAAACAACAATAAGAACAAGAAATAAAAAGATACTGGTAAAGTAAATATCAGGTAAGTAATTTTTCTTTCCAGAGTTTTATAAAATCGCCGGGAGTTGTAATTGGAAAATTGATCGCCTTTTGCAACTCCCGGTTTTCTATAAAATCACTTTCTCTAACCTTCCTTTTCATTGTTTTTTCTTTCTTCTCTAAGTGCTTTCAGCATAATTTCAAGACTCTCATCGCTTTCCTTAAGAGAGGTTTTTATTTTATTGGCAATAGTATCTATTTCGGATTTAAAAGGTAGCAGCATTATTGCTCCATTAATATCTAAAACTGATATGATATCCCCCCTGACTCAAATTATATTTAGATTTGATTGCTTTGGTAAGCATAATTGCTCCACGACTGCCAATCATTATTGTTGTTTCCTTCATTCTGTAACCTCGGTTTCCATTAAACAAATAAGTGAGGAAGACATAGTGCATTTGTCTGCCTTATATATTACTATCGAAATTTCTCCCAATACTCAACAAAGGCTTCTGGATTTACAGGGCTGATTATTACCTTTCCTTTGTCTGTGTTGAGGTAAACCAGATCTGATAGTTTCCCGGAAGTCACGTATGCTCTAAAGATTCCATGCTTTTTATTCCAGAAAATTCCTGTGCCTGCAAACAGACCGCCATTTCCAAAAACCCTTAAAGTAAAACTTTCTTTCTCTTTGATTGTGGAGCATTGAGTAATATTTGGAAAATCTTTTCTGCCAAAGTTTTTCCAAATAACAAGGTTATTATCAATGATTTGGTAAGAAGCAGGGGCCAGGAAATATGCTCCGATAATCAAGATTGCGAAGAGCGAACCCATAATTAGGAGAAAAGTATTACGATCTGAAAAAATAAAAAGGGATAAACAAACAAGGATTACAATTGAAGTAATGATTTTAACCGAAAGGCTTCTATCTGCGACCCTGAATTTCATAAACAGATTTTACATCTGTTTATGTGTAAATTCTAATGTTTTTCACTTTTGCGCCATTTTTTTTTGTGTTTTTTCTCAAGCATTTCAGCTAAAACTGCCCTTTCTTCAGGGGTGAAATCGACAGCTAATTCTTTGATTGATTTAGCAAGTTTTTTGGCCTTGCCTCTATAAAGCCTGTGCATTTTGGAGATCTTTCGATCATATAATTTCTGGTCGAACTCAGGAGCTTTAAGTATTTCGGCAATCTCCATTCTTGTTTTATTTATCTTTTCTCTTGTTTCATCACGATCACTTTTCAGCGCATCAAATTTTGCCATAACAAGCTTTTGTTTTTCAGGAGGCAATTTTTTTGTTATCTCAAGGAAATGGTTTTTATCATCTTTTTCATGGACAAGGCTTTTAGATGCATTTCCTATGAGCAAGCCTGCAAAAAGGAAATTCAAAATTATAGATAAAGTGAGTAAAAGTTTAATTTTGCTATTCATAAAAGTCTCCATCATAAAAGCTTATTTCGCTTGCGAATAAATTATCGTTATCTGCTTCGTCAGCCGAGTTGTTTGCGACATATCCCAGCGTAATTCCAATCACTAACACCATTGAAAGCGCAAAAGCGGGGCTAGGCAGGTGAAAAGAGTTAAAAAGGTTACTGATAAGCTCAAAAATTGATTTGTTTTTAACAGCTGTATTTACAGGTTCTTTCCGTGCAGCTGATATAATACGATTTTCAAGGTCTGAAGAAGGTTCATCAAAAGTTCGAAGATTCAATGAGTCTTGAAGAATTTTTTCTTCTTCAATCAGATCCTGAAATTCAGTAGAAGATAAAAGAGCTTTATTAGCCTTCTCTCTCATATCTTCAGGCCATTTATTAATGTCTAATCCATAAAGATCAATATTTATTTTAAATTCTTTCGTATTCATAATTAAATTGCCTCTTGCTCGTAATATACTTTTAACTTCTTTTTCAGTTTATCTTTTGCCCTTGATACCAGTGATTGAACTCCCTTTGATGTTAACTCCATAATTTCTCCGGCTTCTTGTCTTGTTAGATTTTCATAATAACACAAATTAAGCGCAATTTGCTGTTTTTCAGGAAGCTCAAGTATATATTTATTTACAAGTTTATTTCTGCTTTGTTCTTCCATTATTTTTCCAGTGGTTCGCTCACCTGTTGATTCTTCTTCATATTCATCGTGGTTTCTGTAACCCTTTTTCCTTTTGTGATCCAAACACTGATTAATTAAAACCCTGTAAAACCATGTGGTGAACTTGGTTTTCTGTTTTTTATCCCAGAGCTCCGGTGCATCCCATATTTTTAAAAATGCGTCCTGCACCATATCTTCCGAGTCAATTCTATTTCCAAGTATTCTGTATGAAACACTGTAAAACTTCTTTGTATACCTGTTGACCAACTCTGCAAATGCCGGATGATCTTTTTTAATAATAAGCTCAAGTAGCTCTTCGTCACTTTTTTTTGAAAGATGTCCCGACATAAAATTTTAATTTCCATTCGTGAAAGTAAAATAGACTCCGACTTTTGCCGGGGCCTATTTTTTAATTCTACACTATTTTCCGCAACCCGTACCATGTTTCCCGTGACCGTGTTTACCTCTTGCCATCATTTGTGCAAGAACTTCTCTTTCCTGCTGGGAAAGTTGAGGAGCAAGCTCTATTACAGTATCTGACATGATCTCAAACTTTTTATCTTTAAGCTCTTCCATTTTGTCCACATTTGCCTGAAAAGCTTTTTCGTCGAATTCAGGGGCTGTTAAAACTTCATGCATTGAATTCTTTACTTCTTTCATTTGGCCCCATAGTTCTTTTTTTGCTTCATGGTTCTTTTTCATTGTTTCCACGATTAAGGTCTGTTTTTCTTTAGATAGCTCTGCAAATGCTTCAAGTTTCTCATATCCTTTTGCAAAAACTGATAAAGTGAATCCTAATGTAAAAACCAGTGCTGATAGTATTAATAACTTCTTTTTCATTTTTAAAGCCTCCGAAATTTAATTTAGTTTGTAAGCCGACTCATTTAGTTATACGGATGTAAAGGTCAAAAACCTTCAAAGAGTTTAAAAACAGAAGATTTATTAAAGGTTAAGTAGGGTTTTATTTACAGGATTTGCTGACTGTGCTTGTTTTCTTATTCAATACTTTTGTTTTTATGTTTCTCAAGTGCTTCCTGGGTTTTCTCGGCCATTTCTTCCATAGCATCGCCCATTGCCTTACCCATTTCTTTCATTGCTTCACCCATAGCCTGGCCCATCTCTTTTCCAGCTTCTTTTAAATTCTTTTCAAACTGCTCAACCGAAAATCCAATCATGGACGTCTGTGTTTTTACAAAATCCACTTTCCAAAGGTTATTTTCTTTGGTTAAAACAGTTTCAAAATTATACGATTTAATTTCTCCGTTATTAACCACTTCTATTTTTGTGGGGATATAAGCAAGGTCATTTTCAATTCTGGCTTTCTTTTCTATCTTAATAATTTTGAGTTCAGCATCTTCAGATATAGATGTATCATCCATGGTTCCTGTAACGGCATACTCTTTTGCCTGGGCGAAGTTTTTTGCCGATAGTGCATTCCAGAATTTATTTGCCACTTTTGATGGATTGTTAATATTAGCACATGAAATGATTGCAAAAATTGCTAGTGACAGAATTACGGGTTTTCTAAACATTTTATTCTCCAAATGATGATTTAGTTATTGAGTTGATAGTGTGAAATATAAATTATTCTGGATGTTTAATAAAGAAGAAAGGAGAGTTTATATAAAAAAAGCAGGCAGAAGAATCTGCCTGCTTTAATGAGTTATGAATTGATCTAACTATTAGTGATGGTAGTAAAAGTAGTCAAATATTGGTATATGGAGTGAGAAATGAGCTTTGGGTCCATATCCATAATGCCCGCAACCTCTGTGGTGCCTATGGCCGCTATAATAACTTCTTTTGTAACCATGCCCTTTGTAGCCATAACCCTTGTGGCCATAATGTTTTTTATGCCCGTAACGTTTACCGTGACGGTTGTGTTTAAAATGGTTTTTAGGGCCATAATGTTTAAAGTGCTTACCTTTGTATCCCTTATTACCATAATGCTTGCCATGACCGGAATGTCCACGCTTTGTAAACTTGTGGGACTTTCCGTGATGACCCTTGTTACCTACATGATGTTTATTGTATTTTTTTGCATTAGCATCGGGTGTAAAAAGCGTTGTTGAGAATACAAACGCTAAAAGTAGTGCGGGTAGTATTATTAAAATCTTTTTCATTGTTTAATACCTCCGAAGTATTAAAGTTTATTTCGAGCTATTAGTTCTTGCTCTATTAAGTCTTACGTGTGAGCTTTAAAAAACCCTTCGTTTGAATTTCGTTGACTCGAATATTGAAACTAGTTCAGCTCAGGTTTGTTTCAATAAGCAAGATGCATGGTTCAAGATACAGGATCACCTCATACTCCCCTCTCCACAACGTGGGAGAGGGTAAGGGTGAGGGGGATAAAATTTAATCATCACAAAAAATATTGAGAAAATCTTTAGGTCCTCACTTTAATCAAGACCCTCAATAAACTCATCTTTTGGCACAATATAATAAAGCTTTCCCCAATTTTTCATCACTCCAGCATATCTGCCGGCTTCTTTTCCCCTTCCCCAGAAAAGATCAACTCTGTGAGTTCCCTTTATAGCTCCGCCTGTATCCTGATCCAGTACAAAACGGGATTTATCCTTATAACCTTTAATCTCGACTGTTTTATCATCCTTGAATATTGGCTCTGGAAACTCAAGATATGCAAGTGCACCTTTGGGGAAAAAATTTCTATCTGTAGCTATTGTTCTTCCGTCTATAGTTTCAGTGCCAAAATTAGTTACCGGCCTACCCTCGAGTTCTCTAAAAAATATATAACTTGGGTTTTTATAAAGTATTTGTCTCATTTCTTTATATGAAAGCTGGCGAAGGTGGTTATCAATACTCTGCATACTTATATCACCTTCGATTTTGTTTTTAAGATGTTTTCCAATTGCATAGTATTTATGGCCATTTTGTGATGCGTAACCCAAGCGAAGTTCTTCACCGTCTTCAAATACCACAGTTCCAGAACCCTGAACGTGTAGAAAAAATGCCTCGATCGGATCAACCCATGCAAGCACAATATCCTGATCTTTAAGCCTTTGTTTACTATCTATCTCTTCCCTTGTGTAATAAGGAACTACATTTGTTGAGTGTTCGTCTTGTACAATCCTGCCTCTTAAAATAGAGACATTTGATTTTCCTGTTTCCGGGTTTTTTAATGATGAGAGCTTGTCTTTAATACCTATAAACTGATCAAGCTTTATATTTACAAGATCAGTTGGCAATCCATAAAGAGCCTGAGAGTGTTGTGGGGTTCTCTCACGCGAGCCAGAAAGAACAGGTGCAAAGTATGATGTTATAAACACCTCTCCCCAGTTTTTTTTGCCGTACACTTCATAAAATTCAAAGTTTGATTTCAGTGCTTTAATAAATCTTTCTTTTGAATCGAGGTTTCCAATAAGAAATTCCAGGCTTTTTATATAATTTTCTTTTGATATTTCTTTTGGGCCAAATGCTAATATGTTTTTCTTTATTTCTTTTAATCTCTCTATATTTTCCAAAATCCCCTTTTCCAGCAGAGCATAATCAAGATCATCCGTTAGTTCAGACGGGGTTTTTGTAAGCCTCATAGCCTGTGAGGGACTTTCAATGGAGGGGCGATCACAGGATGGAAGAAAGATGAGTAAACTCAGTATTAAGTAAAATCTCATGAATAGTATTCTACATTCTCAATATGAATGTTATAAG
>JAJCZR010000036.1 GCA_029262295.1 Deltaproteobacteria bacterium
TAATGATTTGTATCACTTCTGAGTATGAGTTCTGTGCGTACTACTTCAACTGTTTCTCTTTTTTCCATAATCAATAATCTACCACCAATTTTAAATTTTATTCTAAGAGACTTAATTTTCTTTTCCTAAAAATATATACTATTAATACTTATGTTTACTCCTATTGTCTTATTAACCTTGCTTGTATCACCTTACTTTATCACCAACACTGCCACTAATAATAAACATAAACTGATTTACTCAGGAGTGGTTGGGATTGCCCTTGTGTTTTTTACTGCCGGCATTGGTCATTTCGTGAAAACAGAACAAATGATGCAGATGCTTCCCGAATGGTTTCCACTTGTGAAAGTTGGAGTTTTATTTATCGGGACGATAGAAATTGCACTTGCTATCTCGTTGTTTTTTAAAAAATATCGACGAAAAGTGGGAATAATTCTTATAGTTTTACTGATTATATTTCTTTTTGTGAATATTAATGCAGCTTACAATAAAGTTGATTTTGGAGGACATTCCCTGGGCCTCAAATACCTCTTTTTTAGGGTTCCGGTTCAGTTAGTTTTTATTTTTTGGACCTACTGGTTTTGTATAAAGAAAAGAGATTAAAAAGCTACTTTACTTCAAGTAGCTTTCCTGTCTTCACTTCATAAATAAATCCAAAAACCTGTATATCATCTGATACAAGCGGATGAGTCTTTATCTTTTCCACATCATTTCTAACACTCTCTTCCCTGTCGCTTATTGTCAGCCAGTCAATATTTTCTAGCTCAGTATTGTGTTTAATACCTTCAAATTTACTTTTCATATCTTCATTTGTGAAAGACTCCATGCCACAATCTGAATGATGAATTACATAAAACTCATTTGTGCCGAGCATTTTATATGAAATTATAAGTGATCTGATTGCATCATCACTGGCCCTTCCTCCTGCATTCCTAACAATGTGTGCATCACCTAGATTAAGCCCCGCAAATTTAAGCGGTTCAAGACGGGAATCCATACAGGTAAGAATGACAATATTTTTAATAGGTGGAACCGGAAGGTTTTTTTTATCCCCAAAATTTTCAGAATATTTTTTGTTTGATTCTATTATATCAGCGTAACTTGAACCCATATTATTTTTTCCTCTCGAAATCAGAATTTTATAGACTACTAAATTTATCTTTATCAGAAGGTTTTTTCAAAATTTCGGAGGAAAATCATGTTTAAAGAAATTACCAGTTTTCTCTAAATGGTCTTAGATCAAGTTCAAATGTCCATGCAGATTTAGGTTGTTTTGTAATAAAATAGACAGATTCAGCTATTTCATCAGGGTTCATAAAAGAATCTTCAGGTTTATCAGGCATATTTTCTTTTGTTCTTTCAAGTCCGATAACTCCGTCAATAATGATGTAACTCACATGGATATTATCTTTGCCAAGATGTTTAGCCAGTGATTGTGAAAGGCTTCTCTGAGCTGCTTTTGCAGAGGCAAAAGGAAGGAAATTTGCCCCGCCTCTAAGTGAAGCTGTTGCTCCTATTACAACTATATTCCCGGCCCCTGACTCACGCATAATTGGTATAACTTCTTTAGCTGCAACAAAAAGGCCTTTTGTATTTACTTCCCATGCCTGCTCGAGACCTTCAAGTGTGGCATCATCAATGTTTGCAAACTGGCCTGCGCCTGCATTGTAGATCAAAACATTAATGTTACCAAGCCTTTCCTTAATCATTCTTAGGACTTTTTTTGCGCCCTCAATATCTGTTGCATCATATTGAAATACATGAGAATTCTTAATATCTTTTGATATTCTGACGAGCTTTTCTTCATCTCTTGAACAAAGAGCTACTTCGTATCCTTCGTTTGAAAACTTCTTTGCAAATGACTGCCCATTTCCAGGCCCTGCTCCTAAAATCACACATACCGATTTGCTCATTTATTGCGACCTCACATTATATTTTGTAGCTTTTACTTTAAATTGGTTTTAATTATTAGTACATGAATTTTTATTTTGAGATTCAAATATTATTTTGAGGTGCAATAAATGGAAGTATTTGAGTGCGTTTCAACTCTGAGCACAATAAGAAGCTATAAAGAGAAAAAAGTTCCAGATGAAATTGTTATGAAAGTGATGGAAGCTGGGAGACTTGCTCCCAGTGCTCATAATGATCAACCCTGGGAATTTATTATTCTAAGAGATAAAACCAAGTTAAAGCAAATGGATCAATATTGTTCAAGCGGCACATTTATTGTGCAGGTTGATTTTGCAGTTGTGGTACTCAGTGATCCCCGAAGTAAGTGGCATGAAATTGATACGACAAGGGCTATTCAAAATATGGTATTGTCTGCCTGGAGCTATAAACTTGGCTCATGTTGGATTGGGAGAATTGATAAAGAAGGACTTTCTCAGTTTCTGAAAATACCAAAAGAGTGGAATATTCTTACGGTTCTTCCATTTGGGTATTTTAATGAAAGTATGATCTCTGGAACAAAATTCAGAAAACCTCCGAAAGATGTTTTTCATCTTGATGAATATGGAAAAAATATTGATGAATAAATTTTGCTGGATTTATTTCTGAAAGCTATTAATTTATAAACATTATGAATACTTTGATAAAAACAAAAAAAGCAGAATCAGGAAAAGTACTTCCTATAATCTTGATAGTTGTATTGATTATTATTGTAGGATCAGTTTTTTGGGTTAAACAAAACTTATATGCAAAACCATTTGATCAGGTTGTTTTGACTCCACCTGAACAGGTTGTGTTGGATAAAAAACTGGAAAAACTAAATGAATCTTCTTTAAACTCTCCAACAGTAGTTGAAAATATCAGTTTTGTTAACGAAAGACCTGACCCTGAACCCTATTCCGAGAAAAATTTAAAAAGAGAGATCAAATTATCAGAGAAAGAATTAAACTCGTTAATAAAAGATCCCCAGCTTGCAAAAACAATCGCCGTTGATCTTTCAGATGATCTTCTGAGTGTAAAAATGCTCATACCTATGGATGAAGAGTTTCCAATACTTGGTGGAAAGACAATAAAACTTCATTTTGGAACAATACTCGCCTATAGAGATGATAACCTTGTGGTTGCAATGAAAGGAATAAGCCTCGGAGGTGTGCCGCTTCCATCTGCCTGGTGGGGTGGAATAAAAAACCAAAATTTAGTTGAATATTTTGGTGGTGAAAAAGGTTTTTGGAACACGCTTGCAAGTGGGATTTCAGATGTGAAAATCACAGAAGGTGAGATGTATGTTAAGCTTAAAGAGTAAATGGCTTCTTTGCTTCGTAGATTTTTTGAAGTTGCAATGATTTTATTTTTTGTGATGATACATTTACAAATTTTTTCACTCTCATTTTACTTCTCAAAAGTTTATCCCCAAGCTTAATTCAAAAACAATAACAGAAGGATTAAGATCTATTTATAAGAGTATAGCAGTGATTCTTGTATTATCAGCGCTTAGGTTAATTAAAACTGGTTTTCAAAACATTTAAATTAAGTCACTAATCTTTTGTCTTATCTGATAATATTTTTAATATGTAGACAATAATGATCTAAAAAAATATCAAGAGATATTTAGTTTTAAGATATTTGCTCTTTTTGTAATTACCTTTATTCTATACTCTATTACTAAAATTATCTATGTATTTTCATGATTACATAAATTTTTTTTCTAGAAAAGCATTTTTTACATAGAGAGAAATATAAATAAATCTTATTTTATGTCTGACCCAAAAATATCTATCCTGATTGTTGAAAATGATGAAATAATGTCATCTTATATAAATTTATGCCTTGATGATATGGGATATAATGTAGTGTCAATACAAACCACTGGAACAGGGGCAATTAATGCCGCATCAAAGTTTAAGCCAGATATTATCTTAATGGACGTTGTTTTAGATGGGGGTATAGATGGGATAGAGGCTGGAGCTAGAATCAATAGTAAATTGGATATCCCCATAGTTTATAGTACAACTTTATCAGATGAAGAAACATTAAACAGAGCAAAAAAAACTAATATACATGGTTATATTGTTAAACCATTTAGACCCGAAGAGCTTCGTTCTAATATTGAAATTGCATTAAATAGTAAATACAAACCAAAGGTTGATATTGAAGAAATAAAAATCATACTAAATACCACACCCTTTGTTGGTGAAAGTATTAGTAAAGATCTGGGAAGTTTGTATAAATTAATCTTAATTGAGGAAGAAATTACTGAAGATTCAATAAAACAATACGTTAATGATTCTATTGATATTGTAATAATTGATAGGGCTTTATACGAAACTGAATCAGATTTTGAGAAATCATTAGAGTTAATTAATCAGCTATCACAAGGGAACAAGCCCAGGCTTTTGTTTTTTTTGCATAAATACAATAAGGAAATAATTTATAAAGCAATTGTTATGGGGGCAATGGGTATTTTGGGTATAAAGTCGCGCTCTTGGCAGTTAGTGCCAGCAATTGAATCAGTATTAAACGAAAGAATTTGGATTGATAAAGAGATCATTAATGATTTCTTCTCGGATTATCCTATTATTAGCATTTCAGAAAAAATCCAGGATGCAAATTTAACGAAAAGAGAAGCAGAGATACTTGAGTTACTTACAAAGGGTTTAACAAATAAAGAAATATCGGAATCCTTGTCATTAAGTGTAAAAACAGTAAAGAATGTTCTTACAAAAATATATGAAAAATTTCAGGTAAAAAAGAGGGAAGAAGTTATTTATTTATATGCTAAAATAAAGTAAAAGTTTTAGTTCATCTAATTGTGCCACAGGCTTGGAAAACAATATGAGTTTGTTTGAGAGGTTGTAAATGTTTACAAAAGAAAAGGTTATGATTGTTGATGACGACGAATTTATTACTAACAGTTTAAAAACTGGTTTACTTGAGGTTGGCTATCAAGTTACTTCTATCCGTAAAACTGGAAAAGATGCTATTTCTTTTGCTTCAATTGAAAAACCACATCTAATATTAATGGATGTTCTTTTAGAAGGTAAAATGAATGGAATTGAAGCTACTACCCAGATAAAGAAAAATATTAATGTTCCTATAATATATATTTCTTCCTCATCAGATGAACATACTTTAAGAGAAATCATAAAAACCAATCCATCTGGTTATTTAATAAAACCTTTTAGATTCGAAGAACTTCTAACAGCTATTTTGGTTGCATTGAAAGATAGTAATATTAATAAACCATCAAAGAACAGCAATTTAACTAAAATAAAGTTACTTGTCTTGGCAAAAGAAATAACTTATAAAGGAATGGAACTTGCAATTAAAAAGAATGATAAAATAGAATTATTACACTTAATAAATGATTGTTCGCAATTATTGGAAGGAATTGAGATTTATTCCCCTGATATTTTGATTATTGAACAAAGTATGTTTAAAAGTGTAGTTGATTTGCTCAAAATGATAAAAGAAGCATCTGAAGATACTAAAGTGGTTTTATTTTTAGATGATTGTAGCACTGATTTGCAATTAAAATGTATCTCTCAAGGCGTAACTGGTTTTTTAGACAAAAAAAATAGTAGAACAGAGTTTACGAAGGCATTATACGTTATTTATAATAATGGTACTTGGTTTGATAAAGAGTTATTATGCAGCGCATTTAAAAAGACACTTGATAGTGAAAAGCAAATATTTTCACTAAAAATCAACTTAACCAAAAAAGAAAATGAAGTATTTAATCTGGCTATGAAGGGTTTATCTAACAAACATATGTCAAATGATTTATTTATTTCTGAAAACACTGTAAAGACTCATTTAACAAATATTTATAAAAAACTAGATGTAAATAGCAAAAAAGGGTTAATTCTCAAGTATGGCAATAATAAGCTTAATTAAAAGCATTTATGTTCCCAGAGGTGCACTTTTTCAATCTCAGCTGTTTTATAATCGGGAAGTGTTTCTTCTTTCATATAATAGATATTAAAACCCATAAGCTGGTTTTCATAAGAATTTTCCCTGTTCCATTTCCTACAAAGATATCTTCCATAATGAAGCCTATGATCAACATTTGTTTTTAGCCAGATGGTCCTCATGTATTTTCTCCACCTGTAGATCTTGTAATCCTTTATTTGATTCTCTGGTTTTTCCCAACTGAGTTTTTCACCTTCTCTAAAAACATCAATTTCCTCACCATTTCTTAGTTCGCCTGGAATTACATACCATCCATCATCCTTAAAAGGAAAAGGTGCAAACATTTCCCATTTTTGATCTATTCTCAGCATTACTGCTGGCCACTCCAGCTTTTCGAACATTTTAATCGAAGGGATATTTATGGTTGTCAGGTTCCAAAAAATAATATAAGTCAAAAGTACAGCTATTATTATGTTAATAAAAACCGGGTTTTTTCTTTTCCTGGTTTTATAATCATAATCCATGTATTTATGAGGAATTTTTGATCTTATAAAGTTTTTGATTTGAAAGATCCATTTTTCAGGGATAAGGTGGTTAGAATATTCCCAGAATTTTCCTGGAACCATTATAAATAGTGAACAAATGCTTACAATCGGAAATAGACCAACTCTTAAAGCAAGAAATATCCCAAATTGAAATGATGCAAATGTTAGTATTCCAATTGCCCTGAAAAAATCCCTTTTTATAGGGATAAAGAAAAACAATGGCCCTAAAAGTTCCAGCCAAATTGTTGTGAATGTAAGGGTTTTCATAAACTCGGGGTATTTATAAACTATTGATCCCAGCCACAGCCTCATTTGTTCAAGACTTAAGGAATAATAGATAGCTGTATAATCTTTTTGCCATTCATCCCCTGTTTTTAATAATCCGGTAAACAAATACATTAATGATATTTGTACAACAAAAGCGAAAGCCCCCAATGAAAACATCTCGTTCTGTTTGTTTTTGAGATCGGATTTTTTTAATGAATCTATAGAAAACCTTTCTCCCCAGGGAATAAAAATCCCCCAGAACAATAAAAGCCTTAGCAATACATCTCCGCCTTGCAGTATCATGGGGTTGCGGGCATGTAATGAAAGAAGAAGTATCCAGCAGATTATTGTAGATATTCGTGTTTTAAAACCGACGAGTAATGAGATTGCAAAAATTGCAGAGACTATAAACAAGAAAAGTTGAAATAAAAAACTTCCATTTATTAGGTGAAAAGAAAAAAACCAATTGTCCCAGCTAAGTTCAAGTAATGCAATTCTTGGTAAGATCCCAAAATCGGTGTAGTGGGCTTCAAGTTCTGTTGCTCTTATTATTAGGTCTATGAGTACTAATGTAGAAATTCCAATTCTGGTTAATGCTAGTGATCTTAAATCAAATTTAAAGATCGATATCAGATTTTCTTTTATTTTATTCATTTAAACCTCATTTATATAATGTTTATAAGTCAGCGTTTTGTAAAATTAGATTTCTTTAATAATTAAATTTTAGTTCAATAATTAGAAAAATTGATAGTTTTTGGTGTTAGTAGTACTAAATTCACCCTCAAGTCCTATATTAAAAAGAATCTTCCGCATCCATAATTAAGTTGTGTGTTTTCAAGATCACATAAAAAAATTATGGAGGTTTTCAATGTTATTCAAAAATAATTATAAATTTTTATTGATTGCATTCGTTTTTGTTTCTACTTTAACGATTATGATTGCATGCGGTGGTGGTGAGGAAAGTGAAAATGGTAGTGCAGCTGCAACATTAATAGATTTAGCTGGTGATAGTTGCCCTACAGAAGTAGAGGCTGAAACATCAGCTGGAACTTTCATCTTTAGTCTTGAGGACGGTTGCTTCGAGGAGGCCTTTGTTGTTAATTCTCCAAATTTGTTGGATCAGTCAGCATCGTGTTTTCTTTTAATAGATGAAACTTTTGAATTCCTTATTGATACTACAGATGGTTTTTTCCAGGATGAATCGTTATTAACTATGACTTATCCGGAAATACTTCCAGAAGATATGAGATTGCTGGCTTGTGATTTTGACGATTCTGATATTTGCGAAGATGTTACTAATAATACAGAGCTTGTTACAAGGAGCAACAATTCATTTAATATTTTGATGGTAGATGGTATGGAACTTGATGCTGACTTTATTGTAAATGGGGAAGCACTTACAACTCTTGCAATTGCCGATTCTTCTTGTGACTTAAGCGGCACAGCAACAGGCGGTGGCACTCTTACAGGCGGTGGTGTATTAACTGGTGGAGGAACACTCACTGGCGGAGGCACAGCAACTGGTAGTGGCACAGCAACAGGCGGTGGCACTCTTACTGGTGGTGGTGTATTAACTGGTGGAGGAACACTCACTGGCGGAGGAACAGCAACTGGTAGTGGCACAGCAACAGGCGGTGGCACTCTTACTGGTGGTGGTGTATTAACTGGTGGAGGAACACTCACTGGCGGAGGAACAGCAACTG